>JBIOKB010000089.1:0-1657 GCA_044451405.1 Candidatus Babeliales bacterium | reverse complement strand
ATATAAATTGGCATTGGCATTGCATTTCTTTATTTTCACAGACTAATTGCTAATATTAATGCAATCATTACAATGGCAATTTTTTTATAGCCATAATTATAAGCTGACTAATTCATATTGTCAAGACCAAAATATATGTTTATTGATACCTTCAACTTCCTTTAAAATGAATCTTACTAAGTATCGGCAAGTCATAAATACATGAAAAAAACATTAAGGACATTAGCAATATTGGTTGTGTTGGTTATCATTGGGCCTTTATCGGCGCGGGCGGACTTTGTGGATTTATTAATTGACACTGCCACACTACACACGGACATTAAGGCAGTAACCTTAAGCTTTGAGGAAATAAAACAGAATGATTCTATACTAATAGATTCTCATCGCTTGGATATTTACCAAATAAATTCGGTCAACAAATCAGCTAGCGTAAAGTACCTTAAGTCTGGTGGCTATAGCAACCCGACCACAATTAACGGGGCAATCCAAACCACTCTGACAACACGGGATAGGAATGCGGCCCTTGACTTTGCCTCTTTGAAAAAAAATCCCATAAACCCTGTAAATTATACGGCACATCCCATGCCTGATGATTCATTCCCCTCTGAATTCAGCGTAGACACGCACGGCATATGCGGACTGAGCACCAGCGTCAGCGCTAACTTGGGTTCAACGAACCTCGCAGAAATAATTTGGTCGCGTAACCGCATACGAGACAAGACGCTCATCATTTCTAACGGTATAAATTCGGGTGAGACAAAAATATATTACACTCCTTTCACGGAATTCGCGATGGTGAAAAATGCTCTCGAGCCCGGCACGATGCTGCTATTAGGTAGCTGCCTGTTGGGCCTCGGACTCTTTGCATTAAAATTCAGAAAATAAGATGATGATTAAGAAAGTTATATAATGCTTTCTCAAAGTCAGGCGCTCAACAATTGTGAGCCACGTCAAATGGTGAGGTCGTTTCGTTGGTTGACTGACCTTACTTGAATCCGTTTCTCAGATGGTCAGTAACAGCCAAACTCGCATCACAATTTGAGCCATTCCAAACCATAGCCACCAACAACGATCATATCGTTATGGTGGATCTGGGAATCCACAGCAAAATCGTCATTGGCGTTGCCAAGATCCGTGGTAAACATGCCGTATCTCATGCCGAACATAGTGTCGAGTTCTCTTTCATCAAAATAAAGACTTGAGATTCTTTTGACCGTTTTGAAAAGAATTTTTTTTTGAGTAAAGTAAATACACATCATCCACGGGAGAAAAATCATTTTTACGTAGTTTTTCCGCGTCTTGTTTAGCAAGATAGCATAATTTTATACGACAATATTGTTCAAAAAAGAACACGATGGCGGGAAAAGATAAAACTATTGGTGTGGGCAATCAAGAATTACTTTGATTTCTGAAACATCGAACGGAAGTATTAAACACAGGATAATAGTCTCCCGCTAAAGTTTATCTTGGTGAGGCAGAAGTGCTGAATGTGGAACAATATAAATATACAACAAACAGTGACCTCTTTAGAGAGCAAACTAAACTTTTCTTGACTTTGGATCCACTATACACTATATTCATTTAGTGGATTCATATTTAATTTGTTAAACTCGTCATTGAAGCCGACGCATCGCACCGCAACAAATAACTATTTCTT
>JBIOKB010000088.1:0-1696 GCA_044451405.1 Candidatus Babeliales bacterium | reverse complement strand
TCTATTAAGGCGATTTTATTGCGTATAGATTGTGGGGGTGGCGCTGCAGGGACATCCCAGGCTGTCTATAACGAGCTGACCTACCTTAAGCAACAATATCCAAATAAACCAGTCGTAGTCTTTATAGAAAACATGTGCGCCTCTGGCGCTTACTATATCGCATGCCCATGTGATTGGATTGTAGCTGCAGGATCATCATTTATCGGCAGTATTGGTGTTTATATAGCCTTACCCCGCTTAAAAGAGTTTATTAACCAGTATAAAATCGAATACCAACTCACTAAAACAGGTAAATATAAAGCTATCCTGAACCCATTACTTGATACAAGTAAAGATGAGCAAGAGCTCCTACAAGAACTGTGTAATGACACGTACCAGCAGTTTATTGAAGATGTGGCAAAATCTCGCCCAGTTTTAGCGTTAAAGAATGCTGACAAATGGGCGAATGGCACCATATTCACGGGCAAACAAGCGCTTGGTTTAAATCTTATTGATCAAATAGGCTCACTTTCACACGTTGAACAACAGATACGTGAACGTGCGCATATTCCAAGCAACCAAGAGATACAGTGGGTTAAAGCTGAACAGAAAAATATGCTCATGAAGCTTCTGTCACCTGATGATTCAGGCGAATCAAATGATGACATGTCACTATCAAACATGTTACAAAGTATGTTTAATAGCTGGATGAATCAGCAAACTATTGCACGCATGTAATTATAAAAAGAGAGTGTAATGAAAAAAATTTATATTTTACTGTGCTTATCATTCAATACTTTCTATGCTGAAACATCATCATCTATTGATGTTGCTTTATTGTCAGCCGCAGCAAGTATTGCAGGAGCATCACCGTTATTATGGCGTAGTTTTTCTAGATGTGTGGTACAACGTTATTATTTAGATGATCTTCTTGCGATTACAGAAGATGCTGATCAATTACTATGCTCGTATATAAGAAAGAGACTAACTGATCAAGGGTATCCACTGGCTGAAAAACTCCCTATTAAAAGAGACGATGGTCATTTTTCTATGGAAACACGGCTAGATGCATGCCTCTGTATTTCAAAAGAATATGAAGAAAAAATAAAAACTATTTTACTTAAAGACGAATCCTTTCGAGATGCAACTGACGCCATGATACTTGGCGACTTTATTATTACCTTAGATCATGAAATGCTTCATATTCAAAACAGCCATGCATACCATTTAAGAACTATGCAGTTGGTGATACCCTGTGTAACTGAATTACTAACGCTGCCCCTGCTCTATAAACTTTCAGAAACCCGACTTTCCATTTTTATTATGGGGCTTTTGGCAAGCATCCCACTTAAGTGGTTTATTAATGAAGAGCTGGAAAATAGTTACAGAAGATACCAAGAACAAGCGGCTGATGAATGGGCAATAAGCAAAAATTCTAATATTGACCACCTTAATGCACTTATAAATTTTCGCAACTATATTGTATATGACGGCTGCCAAAAACTTTATTTAGAACATAAAGAACATGGTTCTTCAGGATCGATGGTATTTGATATGTTAATAAAATTATTTAACCATACTGATCTTGACTCTGATGCTTTTTATGAAAAACTCAACATGCAACCAGCGCAATGGCCACTGCGACTTTTATCATATGTATTTCATCCAGAACATCCATTTGTTTTTGATGGAGTGCAGATGGCTCAAAAGCGTATTG
>JBIOKB010000087.1:0-1703 GCA_044451405.1 Candidatus Babeliales bacterium | reverse complement strand
GCTTAGCATCGTACATATCGTCCCAGTCGACCGCATCTTCGGTATCAGCTTTTTCGTAATACTCATTTACTGCATCAATAATATCTTGGCGAATACCAACCAAAAAACTAATATCAGTATTTGCAAATTCACGCATCGCTGCTTCAAGCCCTGGACGTTGCGGATCAGCGGCAACTACCATAAGCATATCTTCATTTTCTTCTTCACGAGGAATAACCACATTACGAATCAAAAATTCTTTAGGAAAATTTTGTAACAAGAGACGATCAAAAAATTTACCGCCAACATCGAATGCAGGAACTTTGTAATAATCACTTAATGCTTTTAATATATCTTCTTTAGCGACAAGCCCTTCTTCAAGTAAAAAATCATCAAATTCATCAATAGAAGAACGCCCGTATGAATCTTGAATTTGACGCGCAACTTCAGCACTTACTACACGCTGCTTAATTAAAATATCACTTAACTCTTGTGCAAATGTTTCTTTTTTTCTCATGCCGTTACCCAATACGCAAACCAATTAAAAAGCCAACTGAAAGGCTCAGTACATACGCAACATTAGCTTTTATCCATTCCCAATATACTGCTCCAAGATCAAGCACAGGTTGTGATGATGAAGCTATTGATTGTAGCCCAAGGTAATCTTGTATGGTATTCCAGTTAATAGAGATATGTATAATATCAAACTGCATAAGAATAACGAGAATTATTACCGCCATTGCCATAGCAAACATAAAGCGGGCATATTTTTGCACCAAAATACCGAGTATCAATCCTACTACAAAATAGATACCCATCGTTATTAATGTAGCTTTGTTAAGATGTAATGTTTCAGCAAGGTTATCAGCGCTAAACCGTTCTTTAAGGCGTTCAATAAAACCGCCACGTACTACTGCAGTATCTTCCATGTGTTCTCCTTTTTGGCATGAATCAGATTATGACCAAAGTATAGGCAGCCTAGAAATTGCTATGCAAGAAAATAGGGGTACCACATTGGGTACCCCTTGTAGCACTTGTATATTCTTAAGAAGCTTATTTAACCATTGATTTAAGCGCTTTGCCTGCTCTGAATTTAGGAACTTTCTTAGCAGGGATCTGCATCTTCTTGCCAGTTGCTGGATTTACGCCAACTCTGCTTTTTCTTTTCATGACCATGAATGTTCCAAAGCCAGTTAACACAACAGGTTTGTTTGTTTTTAATGCATTGCCTACAGTTGAAATGAAAGCTTCTAAGCATTCTTTGCAAGTTGATTTTGGCAACTTGGTCATTTTTGCCATGCTTTCAACTATTTTCGCCTTGTTCATACAGACTTCCTTTGCTCGTTTGTTCTCTTTTGAGAATAAACGAAAAACTAGTACACGGTAAAATTATGCGGAGAAAATTCTTATGTCAAGTATTAATATGGAATACAGATAAAGACGCCTAATATTCTTTATCTCTTATTTAATGCCATCATTAACAAGTTCAAAACTTGTTAGTGGACGCACATCAATAAGAGGATAAACCGGACCAACATACTGCATTACTATGCCAGCAGTATCTCCAGATAGAACCGCAGAGACCACTGCACGAACTTCCGGGGTGTCTTTTTTTGCTAATTTTCTGCGATGATTATCCAATATCGTATATACCTGTTTTTTTGACTTATAACGAACAGGTATATGTTCATGCATATCTTCAACATAGTCATATGCATTTATTC
>JBIOKB010000086.1:0-1877 GCA_044451405.1 Candidatus Babeliales bacterium | reverse complement strand
GGGATATAACACGGCACTGGTAAGTACGGTATATAACATGATTAACGGCCAACGATTTCCCATGAGTTTAACAACACCACAACCCGATTATTTGCACGTCTTTTTTGATGCGTGTGTACAATCAGGTGTTGAGTATGTGGTTATGGAAGTTGCAGCCCAAGCGTTAAGCTTGCATCGGGTGCACGGTATTGAATTTGATGGGATCATTTTTACTAATTTAGATCAGGAGCATGCAGAGTTTTATCCTACTATGGATGATTATTTTGCAGCGAAAGCATTAATTTTTGAGCAATGCAAACCCAATGCGCCACAACTTATTAACGGCGATGATCCGCGCTGTGCATCAGTACAAGGGCAGTATAAAAACATAATAAAGTTCGGCATAACGGGAGAAAAACTTAATGTTAGAGCTGATGTTTCCCAGCCGATAAAACATGGCATATCTTTTACTACCATTATCGACGGTGTGTCATGTGCGTTTGTTTGCCCGTCGCTCATTGGCATGTTTAACGTATACAATCTATTGGGGGTCGTTACGCTAGCAACAAAACTCGGTATCGCCCCTGATGCAATCGTACATGCATTGCAAACATTTCAAAAAGTTCCCGGGCGTCTTGAACAGTATCATATGCCCAATGGTGCTCGCTGCATTATTGATTATGCGCATAATCCATCATCATACCAGGCAGTGCTATCAACGTTGCGTGCATTAACACCGCATCTTATTGTGGTTTTTGGCTGTGGCGGTAACCGTGATAAAAGCAAGCGGCCGCTCATGGGAGCCATTGCAACTGAAATTGCCGATGCAGTGATCTTAACTTCCGATAATCCGCGATCAGAAAAAGCAGAAGATATTATTGCTGATATTAAGCAGGGGATTACACAAGAACATGCGCATAAAGTAGTGTGTGAACTTGATCGTGAAATTGCTATTAAAAAAGCGTACGCACTTTCTAAAAATGGCAGCATCGTAGTGCTCTTGGGCAAAGGGCCGGATGAGTATCAGATGGTAGGTATGGTAAAAACGCCATTTAGTGAAAGTGGGATTATTAAATCGTTGTGTGCGTAATAAGCCTTGCGCCTTCCATCTTCTTTCCAGTACCGTAATGGTATACGAATAGGTAAGGAGATTGAATGTATCGCATACTGATGGTGGTTTTTGTGAGTTTGTGCGCATTGGTTATGTATAGCATGGAGAAAGATGGTAAAAAGACTGGCGGATATACACTTCTCTGGGAACAGGTTCTGCCATCTGCACCTGCTGTTGATCCAGGATTAAGTATTGAAGTTCGTGATGGAAGTGAACACAGTGATCTTCTTGTACTTTCACCGCCATTAACGTCGCCACCAAAAACCATTCCATTAACACCTACTGCGCCTACGGGTGAATCTCCGGCACTTGGATCAGGATCACCAGCAACTTCTGAAGAATGTGAAGCATTTGTTTCACCTTTAAGCCAAAATAGCGCAGTCCATAAGCGTGTACAGTCATTTTGTGATTTAGATATTCGTAAACGGCAACCACTTACTCGTGGGAAATGGTGTTGTATAGTAGGAAGTTGTGCAGGGGTTGGGGTTCTTGCTGGGGCAGTCTTATACGTTGTCTACAAATATACCCATGCTTTTTAACGTGTATTCCATCTAGACAAATACTCTGATGCACAGTACATTTGTGTGCATAGCACACTATTTTCACAGTTAACATATCTTATTTTAACGCTTAATTGAGGGGCTGTATGACAGCATTGCAGTACTTTTTGACCTTCATAGGGTCGGCCAGTTTTGGGTTTGTCGTAGTGTATGCACTTTTATGTAAAATACGCAGTATTCCGGTAGATGATCATCGCGCAAAGCATATAGCAGATGCTATTAGAGCG
>JBIOKB010000085.1:0-1893 GCA_044451405.1 Candidatus Babeliales bacterium | reverse complement strand
GTACAATATATGATAGCCACTCCCGCTGCTCAATCCAGCGCTCTAGAAGTATTACCCTTAGAAAAAATTAAATTACCCGAAGGATTTCACATCAAAGTTTTTGCGGATAACTTACCTGGCTCGCGTTTTATAACTCGCGGTGAACAAGGTACTATTTTTGTTGGCAGCAAAGGAGGATATGGAAAAGTATATGCGTTAGTTCCCAGCAAAGATGGCCAAAGTATTGCACGCAAAATCACACTATTAACTGGGCTCGATGAGCCCAATGGTGTTACTTTTCATAATGGTGCATTGTATGTGGCAGAAATTGGGCGAATTTTACGTTATGACAATATTGAAGCCAATTTAGATAAAGCTCCTGCACCTATAGTTATTACTGACAAATTACCCAATATGCGCTGGCATGGTTATAAAATCATTGATGTAGGCCCAGATAATCTTTTATATGTGGCTATTGGTATGCCATGCAATACCTGTAATTATCGTGATACCAAACCACTATTAGGTACTATTTCGCGCATGAAATTAGATGGCAGTGACATACAGCCATATGCGATAGGAATACGCAATAGTATGGGTTTTACTTGGCATCCTGATACTAAAGAATTATGGTTCACTGACAATGGACAAGATCTCTTAGGCGATGATCTCCCTCCCGATGAAATTAATTACGCACCGAAAGCTGGCATGGATTTTGGTTTTCCTTATGTGTATGGTAACAATATTATTGCCCCCGATTATGTTACACAAAAAATAGATACTACACGTTTCGCTCCACCTGCTTGGAATTTACAAGCACATGTCGCTCCATTAGGGATTGCTTTTTATACCGGCACACAATTTCCTAAAGCTTATCAAAAACAAATATTTGTAGCATTCCATGGCTCCTGGAATCGGAGTAAAAAAGTAGGATATGAAGTCGTGATGCTTACCCTCGCTGGCAACAAAATAACCAAAATGGAACCATTTGCTACCGGTTGGCTGCAAGGTGAAGCCTTTTGGGGAAGACCTGTTGATATCCTCACCCAACCTGATGGCTCGTTGCTGATCTCAGATGATTACAATGGTGCAATTTATCAGGTAACGTATGATATGCCCGCTAAGAAATAATATTTATGCGCTTTTTTTATATTGATTAACGCAAACTAGCATTATTCAATCTCCTAGCCGGGGGAGGAAATACCGGCTTGACAGAATAATTGTTTTTCGATGTTGTTCCATGAGCATGTTCTTGTCCAACTTTTCTCTTTCTTATGTTTTTTTCAATGTTATCTTGGTATCCTGGCAAGATTGCGTAAGATTCCTTATCAACCAAACAAGATAATTTGGGTTCGGAATCAATATTGAGTTTGCATAATGCAAAATGTTCACCAGGAATCAACAAACTCAGACCGTCATACTTTAAGCATATGTTCCACCAAGTTATATTGATCAAAATATCTGCAGGTTTAGAATGATAATATCCTCGAGACTCAAAACATTGTAATAGCAGTTTTTTAGTAAAACAAACAGAGCTTTCGCCATTGTATCGAATTGTATATGGAGCGAAAGGAATAAATTTTATATCAATATGCCTTTGCCAATAATGTTCAACAAATCCGGTTTTATTCGTAAAATCATGCCCACAACTTTCTATAAAACACTTTTTAGTATTAAAAGGACTAATGGTGTTTTCTGTTAAAAACTCAATTAGTTGCTTAAAATGCAGCTCTATAGATTTTTGCAATATATTATGCATTTCTTGGTCGGAAAATTGTACCGCATCGATAGCTTCACTCGTTTTAATTTCCGGTTTTAGATCAATCTCGGTAGAATCAACGGAATTTATTATTCTCTCAATCAAACTCTTAGGTATCGTAGAGAATACTGAAGGCTTTAGCACAGTATCAATTT
>JBIOKB010000084.1:0-1900 GCA_044451405.1 Candidatus Babeliales bacterium | reverse complement strand
CTGGTACAATACCGCATGTTGGACAGTGAATTAACGGAATTGGTTCGCCCCAATACCGTTGGCGCGAAAAGAGCCAATCACGCAATTTATAGTGCACCGTACGTTCACCACAGCCCAATTGCTCAAGCATCTTAATTGCGCGTTCTTTACCTTCTGTTTGTGCATCAACACCATCAAGTTGCCCACTGTTCATCAATATGCCATCTATAACTACGCCATATCCTCCTTCACTAAAAACAGTGCGCTTTGAGTGCGCGCTATCATGTGGCGTCTTAATAACATATTTGATGGGTAAATCATTTGTCTTGGCAAATTCAAAATCACGCTCATCATGTGCAGGAACACCCATGACGATTCCTGTGCCATAATCCATAAGCACATAATCTGCTATATATATAGGAAGTAATTCTTTGGTCAGCGGATGTTCTGCATAAGAACCGGTAAATATGCCCGTTTTCTCTTGAGCATCATCAATATCGCTACCCATAGCCAGCGTACTTTTTACCAGCTCACGATAATTATTAACGTCCTCTTTTTCTTCTGAGGCTGTAAGTACATCTACTAACGGATGTGTTGGAGCCATGACAATAAATGTAACACCAAAAATAGTATCGGGACGAGTAGTGTATACCGGTAATTCTATCTGTTTGCCGTGAATATCTTGTGCTGTAAAAATAACTTTTGCACCATCACTACGGCCAATCCAGTTGCGCTGCATGAGCTTAACTTTTTCTGACCATTCAAGCCTATCAAGTCCCTCAAGCAATTTTTCTGCGTAGTTGGTTATGCGCAATACCCACTGACGAATATTCTTGTGCACCACTTTAGTGCCGCAGCGTTCACAAAAACCGCCAGTTACTTCTTCATTAGCAAGACCAGTTAAACAGGATGGACACCAGTTAATGGGCATTTCAGCTTCATACGCAAGGCCTGCTTTAAACATCTGAATAAAAATCCACTGCGTCCATTTATAATAATGAGGATCAGTGGTATTAACTTCTTTGTCCCAATCATAGATAGCAGCCAAAGCCTCTAACTGCTTTTTAAAGTTCGCAATGTTTTTATCAGTACTTATTTGGGGCTGTATTCCTTTTTTAATCGCATCATTTTCTGCGGGTAACCCGAAAGCATCCCAACCCATCGGATGGAGTACGTTATAGCCTTCCAGCCACTTCATGCGCGCATAGATATCAGAAAGCACGTACCCGCGCCAGTGCCCTACATGTAACCCAGAGCCTGATGGATAGGGAAACATATCAAGACAATAGAATTTTTTACCATGCCCAGTGGGCTTTGTTTTAAACGGGTGCGCACGCCAATATGATTGCCATTTGCGTTCAACGGCTTTTACGTCATAACTCATATACATCCTTTGGATTCCTAAAAACGAATATGATTAGAATAGCAATTTTTTAGAATTGGTGTTAGCAGCTACCTAAATCACAAACCGTGGACAAAGCCATTATACTCGCCACTGTTATAACCACCCCACTAACCATATTTGGCATATTTTTTTCTTCTTTTTTCTGACATTCCATATAAAAAACAACTATTCCTCCAATAGCAGTTCCTGCAAAAGCCACAGCCGGCGCTATCCCGTATTTAAAATTAATACCCAAACCTACGCTTGGCGTCAAAGTTCCTACCATTATTAATGATGCAAGATATTTATTCATGGGTCCCCTATATAAAAAAAGTTGATATTAAAATACTGTATCAAAGCAAGCTATAGCGTCAATTTAAACCTACCCATTTTTGTTTCTAGACATCTTATTTAAATGTTCGTAATACTTATCCCACTTTAAACCCTAAAAACAGGAGTTGTATGGACGTCATTTTAAGCACAGGCATAGCCCTCATTCTTATATATCTGAGCATCATGTTCACCATCGTCACCCGT
>JBIOKB010000083.1:0-1926 GCA_044451405.1 Candidatus Babeliales bacterium | reverse complement strand
GCTCACAGCTAAAATATCTTGGAACTAAAATAAATAAGCGATGACTTTCATCATCGCTTATTGTGTTTTTACGTTCGTGCATTATAAGTGCGCGTGTGCGCACTGTGTAATTTACTTGCGATCTGCTTTCAACGCCTTAACTTGCGCTGCAACTGATTTATATACATATGATGTTGCAGGTACTAATCCATAGTTAATAGCATACCATAGACCAGTTAAACGCACGCCTCTATCAAGCCATTTTGTTACTGAGGTTCCTGAGTGTTTACCATGCCATGCGTAGTCAACTGATGGTCTGATAACATATTCTGTAGGCACTTCATACCCATAGTGTTTCACACCACATGCTGCACGTTTCATCATGCTCTTGTGTGAGCATCCTGTTGCTGTATCTGCGTCACCAGCAACTGCTGCACCACCAACCATTAAAAGCGCTACCGCTAACATACTTTTTTTCATCATAGAAATACCCTTTTGTTTGTTGTTATTGAACGTATAACACTTGTATTTAACCTTCAGTTGGGAATCCAGTATAAATAGTCCCCTATCAATGTCAAACCCGTCATTTCAGCAATCGCGCTTGCTACCACTAAACTGGCAGACTCCAACCCTGAAATCATGTTTATGGTTGGCTTTGAAAATAGTGAGCTTTGGCTCACCAAATGACGGACAGGCTCGCCCCAACCCATTTGCTTTTTCTCGCCACTCTCTTAGGCTAAAAGAATAAAGAAAAACCCCTATTGTTGAGGTATATATGCGTAGTACTATCGTTGCTCTCCTGTGTTCACTGAGTATCAGCCTAGGGACCATCGCCCAAGGGCCGGTGACCCATGCTATTTTTGATTTAGGAGAAGTTCTAGTAAAAACTGATAAAAGAGCCGCTTTTAAAGAAGTTGGTTATACCCCATTTATACAGTACGCCCTGCGTAACATTACCCGCATCTTTGTACTCAAAAAGATGATATATGATGAATTACTGTTCCCCTTTTTAACATCAGTTGAAGAGCGTAACCCAGACCAAGTAGCTGCCCGTGATCCTGAAGGCAGATTACTGCCCCAAATTATGTGCACTCACTTTAAGGGAGAGATATCTGACACTCGAGTGCGCGAGAAAATTGATCATACACTTTCACAAATTACTCGTCTTAACCACATAGAAACAACCATGATCCGCGCACTAACCTCCATGATGTTCACCCCTGAGCGCTTTATAAAGACACAATATATGGTACCTGAAGGGAAAGCGTTTGTGCAGGAGTGTGTTGCACGTGGATTAAAGCCGTGCATTCATTCTACCTGGGCACGTGAATCATTTGAGTTATTAAAACAACAAGATCCTGATTTTTTTAATCTCTTTGGAGATCGTATCTTCATCTCTGGTCGTACAGGACTCATGAAACCTGATCGTGCATCGTATACACATATTACCAATACACTCAGAGTTCCCGCATCCACCTGCGCCTTTTTTGATGACCGTCCTGAAAATATCACCGCTGCACATGCATGTGGTATGCACGCCCATCTTATTACCCCAGCATTCTCATGGCTACAACCGTGGAAGCATGTGCCTGATTTTGATGCAGCATGTGCATATCTTACGGCATTAAATTCCCCTATTAATGCCGTGCCTGGTATCGCTTTATAAGCATCGGAATTAATGCCACTACAATAAGCAATGCACATGCAAGAATAATCTGCGCAGAAAAAATATCTTGCACGCAGCTAATGGTTGCTAGTTCACGCCCTGCAAGTGCATACACTATATATAATGGTGCAGAACCAAGCAGCGTTATCCAAACAAAATGGCCTAATGAAATAGGAGTAAGGGCAGCACACATATTAATAACAAATAAGGGTATTACCGTTAAATAGTGAAGAATTATAATGTAGTTGTATCCGTACACATGTATCTTCTCATTAAAGCGT
>JBIOKB010000082.1:0-1983 GCA_044451405.1 Candidatus Babeliales bacterium | reverse complement strand
TAAAGCCGCAAATTGTTTTTTTGCTTTTTCTGTTCCTGATATAGCCGCATATCCGGGTTGTGCGCCTTGTTTAGTTATTGGTTCTCCTGCTCCTGCTCCAGGTATTAATGTGCCGGCAGGCGCGTATGCTGTAGCGGTACCCATTTCAATTTGTGGTGCTTTCATCAATTCATTAATATCATCAAGCGCTTTTTTTATTTGTTCCGCAGGGATATTTGGTTGGCTTGAAAGAAGGTCATAGACTTCTTTGGTCGCTGCTTGTTGGGTTTCTTTGTCGTTACTAAACCAAGCTTCCCTAAACTTATTTATAATATCATTTAATGCTTGTTGTGCTTCTGCTGGAGATAAAACTTGTGCTTGCGCTTGTTTACCCTCTTTGCCTCCCTTTAATATTTTTTCTAATTCATCTCTTGACCTGCGAATTGCTCCCAATGTTGCTTGTTGATATGCTGGAAGAATATTCACTAATGTTGGAATAACTGCTTGTGCTTCATTATATATTTCATTGAGCACATTAAGTTGTCTATTTTTAAATGCGCCTCTTGCGTCGATTACGAATTGATTGAGCCTATTTTGTTGTCTTTTTGTTTCTTCTCGTGCTGCTTCTTGCTCTGCTTTAACTTTTTCATAAGCCGCACCACGTTTTTGTTCCGGTGCTGCTGATACTGGCATCATACCAGCAAGCCATGCTCGTTGCTCTGCTATCCATCTCTGTATTGGCTTAGAGTATGTGGTACTTGCTCCTTGTTGTATCTTAGTTGTTAAATTTCCTTCTATGGTGTCTAGTCTTGAGCTCAGTGTACTTAGATTTTCAGGTGATAAATTTTGATTTTGAATATATTGTTTTTTTAGTGATTCATATTGAGTTCTTAATTTTCCTATATCTCCAGCAGATGCATAGCTGCCTACAAGAAGTAGCGCGAGCCCGACTATAATACTTTTACCCCTTACGTACATAAATACTCCTTTTAAAGGTAGATTGTTGAGATAGATATGTTACCCACCCTATACAAATTGCCTTTTGCGATGCAATGCTTTTGTTATGGTACTTAAGGCACCTCTTGTGATACACTAATAATTCTTATAGGTAATTACGCTCTTTTTATAAGGTTTTTTATGATTTCTCGTGTTAAGGGAACCCAGGATTTTTTAGACCTCTCATTATTTAATGCCATTGTTGATCAATGCAAACGGCAGGCAGCAGTCTATGGCTTTACTGAAATTGCTACCCCCATTCTTGAACATACTGAATTGTTTAAGCGCTCACTGGGTTTGCACACTGATGTGGTTAATAAAGAAATGTTTATAATTCAAACCTCATCCGAGAACGATGAAAGCGAAAGCATTTGCCTGCGGCCAGAAGCTACCGCATCCATCGTACGTGCCTTTGTAGAGAATCACGTGCAACAAACACCCTGGAAAGTCTTTACCTACGGCCCTATGTTCCGTCATGAGCGGCCGCAAAAAGGGCGCTACCGTCAGTTCCATCAAATTAGTCTTGAAATTATAGGGTCAGCAGCTGTTGCGCAGGATGTGCAGCTGATTAAAATGCTTGATCGTTTTTTTAGTGAGAAGTTGTTATGCAGCAACTATGCGCTCCACATAAACTATTTAGGCTGTGCACAGGATCGTGCAGCCTATACTGCTACCTTAAAAAAGTTTTTAGATTCTGTGTCTAATTACCTGTGCCCATTGTGTACCGAGCGAAAAGAGAAAAATATATTGCGGATATTTGATTGTAAAAATCCCAACTGCCAGCAGGTGTACACCAAAGCGCCACACATAACTGATGCATTGTGTACGGCATGTGCTACTGAGTGGCACCAATTACAAGAACAACTTTCATTACTCTCAGTATCCTATCATCACAACCCTACGCTCGTGCGTGGTCTTGATTATTATAGTAAGACAGTATTTGAATTTGTCAGTGGCAATTTGGGCGCACAAAATGCGTTTTGTGCCGGTGGGCGGTATGATCAACTG
>JBIOKB010000081.1:0-2001 GCA_044451405.1 Candidatus Babeliales bacterium | reverse complement strand
TCAGTTGCAATATCCATGATGCGTTCAAGTTCAGCCATTTTTTGTGCACGATTTCCCGGTAAGCAGTCAAGAGCTCCGGCACATATTAAATGTTCAAGAACCCGTTTATTTGAGGTGCGTAAATCAATGCGCTCACATAAATTGAGCAGGTCAGTAAATGGCCCTTTAGATCGCTCTTGGATGATGTTTTCTAACGATGCGAGCCCAACATTTTTTATGCCCTGGAGACCAAAGAGTATCTGATTATCTATGACCGAAAAACGGATAGCCGATGTATTGATATGTGGCGGCAGAATTTTGATACCCAAATCTTTTGCTTCTTGCAGATAGAAGGCCATATTCTCTGCATGGGTTGCTTCAAGTGAAATTAAGCAGGCCATAAATTCTGCGGTAAAGTTAGCTTTTAAGTAGGCCGTTTGATAGGCAATGAGAGCGTATGCAGCTGAGTGTGATTTATTAAAACCGTACCCTGCAAAATAAGCCATGAGGTCAAAGAGTTCGCCAGCTTTTTTACCATCAAACTGTTTGTTGCGTGCGCGGTTTAAAAAGAGTTCCCGCTGTTCAGCCATCACTTCTGCTTTTTTCTTACCCATAGCACGGCGCAGAATATCTGATTCACCGAGCGTATATCCACCAATGGTAGAAGCAATTTTCATTACCTGCTCTTGATAGACAATGACGCCATACGTTTCTTCAAGAATCGGTTCAAGTTCCGGGAAGATGTACTGGATTTTTTGTCTGCCATGGCGCCGTTCAATAAAATCATCAACCATGCCAGATCCTAATGGTCCGGGGCGATACAGTGCGTTAACCGCAATAATATCTTCAAATTTATTTGGCTGTAATTTGCGCAGTACTTCCTGTAGTCCGCTTGATTCTAACTGGAATACCCCAGATGTTTTACCCTCACAAATCAGCTTAAATGTGTGTGCATCATCAAGGGGCAATTTATCGATATTTAACTGAATGCCACGATTATCTGCAACAGAACGTACCATGCGATCAATGAGCGTTAAGTTTTTAAGGCCTAACAAATCCATTTTTAAAAAGCCCAAACTTTCAAGCTCTGTCATCGCATACTGGGTAACTAATTCATTACTTTTTGGCGGTACATAGACCGGGAGTACTTCATCAATAGGCTCTGGTGAAATGACAATACCAGCAGCATGTTTTGATGCATGGCGGGTAAGACCTTCAAGACGGTAGGCAAGATCAAATAATTTGTGTGCTTTAGGGTTGTTTGCAATAAGCTCTTTAAGACGCGGTTCTTGCTCCACTGCTTCATGGAGCGTGATTTTAAGTTGCTCAGGAATCAAGTTAGTAATAGCGTTAGAATCTTCAAAAGAAAAACCAAGGGCGCGCGCAACGTCTTTAATTACCCCTTTTGCCATCATCGTACCAAAGGTAATAATTTGGCACACTTTATCATGGCCATAGCGGTCACGAACGTACTGAATAACTGCTTCTCGTCCTTCAATGCAAAAGTCGATATCAATATCGGGCATGCTGACCCGTTCTGGATTTAAAAAACGCTCGAAAAGTAACTGGTATTTAATCGGATCAATGTTGGTGATTAATAATGCCCATGCAACTAACGATCCGGCAGCTGAACCACGGCCAGGGCCTACGGGGATACCATTATTACGGGCCCATTGAATAAAATCGCTTACCACTAAAAAATAACCAACAAAACCCATGGTGATAATAAGATCAACTTCCAGTGTTAAGCGTGCACGATACTGTTCAATGTCATCATGGGGAACGCGATCATCTGCAATGAGTTTATCAAGGCCTTGAGTGCACAGGGCTCTAAAATAGGAGTCTTGCGTATGTTCCTGAGGTATTTCGAATTTCGGGAAAAATAATTTTCCTGTTTCAAAACTAAAATTGCATCGATCAGCAATGACGCCGGTATTCCACACGGCTTGCTGATGATCTTTAAAAATCGTGAGCATCTCATCTGTGGTGCGCATATAGACCCGACAATCACCAAACGTGTAG
>JBIOKB010000080.1:0-2041 GCA_044451405.1 Candidatus Babeliales bacterium | reverse complement strand
GCCCGACCCTGATCCTATAAATATTTTCTGAACCTGTAAGCTTAATACACCCATGTGGCCTTGGAGCAATTTCAAGAGACAGAATTGCTTTTTTTACTTTTTCACTCAAGTTTGACACCTCGGAAGTTCTTCATCTGCTGAAACATGCGTCAATACTGCATTGTTAATTTTTTTTGGTCAAAAATGTAGTGAGCCAACTTTTATGCACATTCTTTTATGATAAGCAACTGTAGCATAATTTTGCAGTATGCCATTTTTGAAAATAGAGCGAAAAACAAGTGGAACTTATTTACGCATTGCAGAAAGTTACCGCGATGAGCAAGGTACAACCCGGCATCGCATACTACATTCACTTGGCAAAGTATCCGATTATACGCCTGAGCAATTACGCAGCATAGGATTACGCCTCTATGAGTTGGGAGGCGGAGAGATCAAAGGGTTGCTGGAGGGTGATATTGAGGAATTGGGGCGTTACAACTATGGTTATTGCCATGTGTATAATAAGGCCTTTCAATACTACAATCTGGATACAATAATGAACCGGATAGTCCGAAATCATAAATTAAGTTTCAACTTATCCGACGCAGTGATGGCGATGTTGATGGAACGACTACAAGACCCATGCAGTAAGCGCAGCAACTATATACACCAGTTGGATTATGTTGGTTTCGAGCCGGTATATTTACAGCACCTGTATCGTTGCTTAGATAAACTGGCCGATTATAACGAGCTAATCCAGAAACAAATTTTCCAGACAGGTCGGGACTTGTTTAACCAACAGTTGGACGTGGTGTTTTATGATGTAACCACACTTTACTTTGAAAGCAGTGATGAATCTGAAAGCGCAAACAGGCAGTTGCGCAAAAAAGGATTTTCAAAAGATGGTAAAGTAGGTGATACCCAAATCCTGTTTTGTATGATGATAGATAAAGATAAAAACCCTATAGGCTACCAGGTGTTCAAAGGCAATACTTATGAAGGGCATACACTATCCCACGCTATTGAACAGTTAAAGCAACGATATACTATTGATAAGGTCATTATTGTTGCTGACAGAGGAATGATGAGTAATAATAACATGGAAATTGTTACCGGTAATGGTTATGAATTTATTGTAGGCGACCGGCTCAAAAATATGTCTCCTCTTGTACAGGCGCCTTTACTGGATTTATCCAATTATAAACAGGAATGGATATATACGGATAATGAGAACGAAAAAATATCCATTCGCTACACCACATTGCAGCATGAAGGGAAAACAATCATAGCTACCTATTCTGAGAAAAGAGCGCATAAAGATAAGCACGACAGAGAGCAGTTACTCAAAAAATCAAAAACCCTGTTAGCTCATCCTGATCTGCTTAAGAAGAAAGCATCCCGCTATTTTATTAAACAAACAGGAACCGACAAATATGTACTTGATGAGCAAAAAATACAAAACCAGAAAAAATATGATGGCTTTCTGGCTATTGCTACTAATAATACAACATTATCTACCACCGATATATTAGATCAATATAAACAACTTTTTAAAATAGAGCATACCTTCCGAACCTTTAAATCGCATCTGGAGACCCGTCCCATGTTCCATTGGACGGATAAACGTATTGAAGGGCATATCTGCCTTTGCTACATAGCCTATACATTGCAACACTGGGTATTGCATCGCCTAAAGAACTTTGCAATACCCATGACAGAATCGATAGTCAGGCAAATGCTCGACAAAATGCAGGTAAGCAGATTAAAGCATAATGGGCAAAGAATATATCTGCGTTCCACTCCTCAGCCACACGAAGCCAAAATGCAACAAGCATTAGGGCTAAAGCAATTACCGCCAATTTTGCCAGAGCAGCAGTTGGCAAACTATCTATAAAATATTATTCAAAAAATATTATGTAGTGTGCCAAATCAAGAATGCTATGCTTGATAATCAATTAGTTAGATTCAAAACGTGTCAAACTTGAGAGCATAAATATCGGCGAGCAGCAATATACGCTCGCTAACATTGGCGTTAAATTTTTCATTTCCTTTTTTATTATGG
>JBIOKB010000079.1:0-2133 GCA_044451405.1 Candidatus Babeliales bacterium | reverse complement strand
TCCTTATACAATTCCGCAATTCGTAATGATCGTAGTATCCTATAATTATCGATTATTTGCTCCTTTATCATCCTGCCTTGGCATTGCTGAAAATGTTACGTTTTATTATTAGGATTACTATCGGCGTCCCGGCCCATCCTGCAGGTTTCATTCTCTTGCTGAGTTGGTTCTATTGTGTCCATTCGCAAGTCGTGAGCATGGTATGCTGGAACAGCGATTCGGAGAAGCAGCTGCAGGTAAAATCAAGTTATCAGTAGCTTCCGCTGAAATATTGGGGATTATATACTTGACACAGAGAAATAGTAGCATTATTCTCGTACGAAAACGAGGGGGTGTGCTATGGATTTTAGTTGGCTGTGGCAGGGAATACTCACAAACTGGATTTATTGGGGGATAGTTGCTGTGGTTGGTCTTTTCGGAGGACTTATAAGAAAGAAATTACCTGCATTGTGGCCAATGCTATTTCATGGACTTTTAAGTTCAGCCCTTGCCGCATTAATAATGATATGCCTCATTACGCAACATAACTTATCAATTGAAAATCAGGAAAAGGTAACAATAGAAAATATTCAAAATAAAATAAGAACATGGTTTGACAATGCTGGCTATAGCACACAACCTATGCCGCCCAATGATAAAGATTACTTTCAATATAGAATTGTAGCGCCACCAAATATTAATATGCCAATAATAGTAAAAAGGACAAAATCTCGTGACCATAGGTTATTCTTCCAAATAACAATAGTGCCATCCCGAGATCACAAACAAATTATAGATAAGTTATCAAACAGAG
Organism: Candidatus Babeliales bacterium; assembly: GCA_044451405.1. Taxonomy (GTDB): domain Bacteria; phylum Babelota; class Babeliae; order Babelales; family Vermiphilaceae; genus JBIOKB01. Next base: position 1,340 of record JBIOKB010000079.1, on the reverse strand, counting down.
ATCGCGACCAGTTGGTTCGTGATGAAGTAGTTGGAATGGCGCAAGCGGGAGTTTATTTTGAGATTATGCCATCTCTTGAGAAATGTTTATTAGAACAATATGTCCCAATTACCAGTACATTGACTGAGGACGAAGTTCTCCTGACAGTCCAAACAATGGAACGTGCAACTTTGGTTTTTAATGCAATCTTTTCCAATCATTTACCTACAAAAAAAATATAAATTTAATAGGGAATTAAATTTTTTTATGCAGTAAGTTTTTTATATTCAATTTTAGGAGCATTGAGCAATTTTATGAGCGTATCTCTAAATAAGTACTCATTATTACGATTGTTAAATCTCCATTCAAATTCATCGAGGTAAGCGTCAAGATGTTTAGTACTGATTTGATGATAAGAACCGACAAGGGATCGCTTGAACAGCGACCAAGCATTTTCTACATGGTTGGTGTTGACGTTGCCCCGCGCCCATTCTTCTTTGCTGTGGTTGATGCTTTCATGGTTGAAAGTCTTACCGAGGGATTTATAAGCAGCATATTCGTCTGTCATAACAGTTGCGTTGCCATTAACTCGCTCTTTAACAACTCCAACAAGAACTCTTGCGCCATTGGTAGGAATCGTTCGGGCCTCAAAAACTCCATCTCTTTGCAAAAGGCCAATAACAGCTTGCTTTTCCCAGGGGCCACGTTTTCGGCGCTTGTCATAACGACCACCGATGTATGTTTCATCTACCTCAACAATGCCGTCAAGTTGGGGCTTATTATTCATTTCCTCCATTGCCTTTCTGATTCGATGGCAGAGATACCAAGCCGTTTTATAGCTGACCCCAAGACTTCTTTTGAGCTGATTTGCGGACATTCCTTTTTTAGAGTCTATCATAAGATAAACGGCAAGAAACCACTTCCACAGCGGCAAGTGAGAATCATGGAAGATCGTGCCAGAAGTGACAGAAAATTGATAATGGCATTTATCACAGTCATATTGCTCACGGCTCTTAATGCTGGATGTTTTGGTAGAACCGCAACGAGGACATTTAACACCATCTGCCCATTTAAGAGATTCAAGATATTTGCGGCTTTTTTTCTCGTCACCATAATGCTCAATAAGGTTAACTAAATTTGTTCCCATAAGGTGCCTCCATGAAAAAAGTTAAGAAACATCCAAAAGATATGACTACCGATGAAGCTATTTCACATCTTTTCCATCCAGACGCCTTAAAAATCCTCAAAAAGCACGTTGAGGAGCTATCGGAAGAAAAGAAAAAGCCAATAAAAAAAGAGCATTAACTATGTTTGATCGCAATATAGCAACTAATTTACTTTGTGTCAAGTATATAATCCCG
>JBIOKB010000078.1:0-2300 GCA_044451405.1 Candidatus Babeliales bacterium | reverse complement strand
CGTATATTGAACGCATTGAAATTGCAGGCCCTGGGTTTTTAAATTTCTTTCTCACCAAACACGCATACACAGAACTTGTTCACGCATTAACTACAGACAAAGCTGCGTTTTTCAAGCTTGATCCGGGCACACACACGCAAAACTATAATATCGAATTTGTAAGCGCTAACCCTACTGGGCCGGTGCATTTAGGACACGGACGTGGTGGTATTATTGGTGACGTTCTTGGTAACATTGTGCTATTTTTGGGGCACCGGGTAACCAAAGAATTTTATATCAACGATGCGGGCGTACAAGTACAAAAGCTGGGCGCTTCATTAAAAGCCCGCTGTCAACAACAAGCTGGTATTGACGCGCAACTGCCTGAAGATGGGTACCAAGGAGAATACCTAGTAGACTTGGCACGTGAATGCATCCAAGAACATAGCACGCTGGTTCTTAAAGAATCGGATGAGTTTTTCCAAGAATATGCTAAGGAAAAACTATTACATGCTATTAAAAAAGTATTGCACGACTATGGCATCAACTTTGATGTCTGGTTCTCAGAAAAATCATTACACACCAATGGCTCTATTGAACGCACGTTGCATCTGCTGCAAGAACACGGCCATCTCTTTGAACATGAAGGCGCATTGTGGTTTAGATCAACCGCGTTTGGTGATGACAAAGACCGCGTATTGCGCAAATCATCGGGAGAATTAACCTACGTTGCCGCTGATAGCGCCTATATGCAGAACAAAGCAAATCGTGGCTTTACCCAACTTATTATGGTGTTAGGGCATGATCACCATGGCTATGAAGAGCGATTGCAAGGATTGCGAAAAGCATTAGACATTGCAGCACCACTTCATATCGTTTTTTATCAGCTGGTTAAAATGAAAGCGAGTGGCCAATTAGTGCGCATGTCAAAACGAGCGGGCAACATTGTTACCCTTTCTGATGTTATTGAAACGGTAGGTACTGATGTAGCACGTTTTTTTTATTTAAACAGAAAAGCTGATGCACAACTTGAATTTGATCTTGATTTGGCATTAAAACGCACTGATGAAAATCCGGTCTATTACGTGCAATATGCCTACGTACGCACGGGGAGCATCTTTGCAAAAGCAGCACAATCAACCGAATTACACGATATTACTACCAACGATGCGCAATATATTGGGCAAGAAGAACAACTGCTTATCAAAAAGATTGCTGCATTACGCCCACTGCTTGAAAGTATCGCTCACACCTACCAAACCCACGTACTCACCTATTATGCATTAGAACTTGCGCAGACGTTCCATAGTTATTATGCAAAAAACAAAGTAATCGACCTTGATAACCTTAATCAAAGTCGCGGCCGATTACTCATGGTCCAGCTAACCCGTAACACGTTGGGTATGACGTTTGATTTATTGGGGATCAGCAAGCCGGAGAAAATGTAGATTGTTGCTCCCTGAATTACAAAACTGCTAGCCTGATACTAGAAAAATTAATCTTTTAATGGAGAGGCCTCATGAAAAAACTGTTACTGGCAGCAAGTCTTATGTGCTTAGCAAACACCATGCACGCAACAAAATTCAAAGTCACCAATAACTCAAGCCAAGAAGAATTACCCACTCTCTTTTTTATTTACCATGAAAAAGCCTGTGGTAAAAAAGGCGCATTACTTCCCCATGGAAAAACAACTGAAATTATTTCAGACAAATATGGAGTATGGCCCTTTGAAAAAGAATGTGGTGTAAAATCAATTGAAATTGTAACCCAAGATAAACAAGGGAAACAAAGAAAACTCTTTGCTGCAACTGCTGATCAACTTGAAGCGCATGCTATGAAGGCGCTCTCTACCGAAGGTCAAAAAAAAGGCTGGAAGAGCAGCGGGGATAGATACACCGGATATTTTGTGATCGATATGCAAGATTTTGATGTTGATCTTGTATAAGACGGGAGATTATATGAACAAAGTAGCACTACTTACCCTATTAATTGCCAGCATATCAGTATATGCAGGACAACCTAACACCATAGTAGTAGAAAATAATGCGGGGAAAAAATTAACCATGAACGTCACATACATTAATGCTGGCGGTAACGTGAGTAGAAGAGAAAATGTTATCTTAAATACGGGCAAGAATACGCTGGTTGATTTCCCCTACGATGATGGGGACTACAATACAAGAGCAAAAATCTCGTTTACAGCCCCTATCTCAAAAGAATTTTGGGAGCAAGATCTTGATAATGCTGATCATGGCGGCACGGTAACTATCTCAATCACTTCAAACAGTATTCGCCTCAAGTAAACCAATGTAAAGCTGATG
>JBIOKB010000077.1:0-2421 GCA_044451405.1 Candidatus Babeliales bacterium | reverse complement strand
TAACGTTTCTTTATCAAGCAATGTTTGGGCAAGTTTATCCAATTTATCCCGGTTAGTGCGTAACAATTCTAAGGCATCTTTGTAGCAACGCTCGAGGAGATGTTCCACTTCTTGATCAATAGCATCAGCCGTTTTTGGTGAGTAATCATATTCTCCACCCTGGGTGTACACAACCGGCCCTAATTTTTCTGACATACCGTAGAGGCAAATCATATTACGCGCTATTTCAGTTGCACCTTTAAAATCACTATACGCACCGGTCGTCATGGTATTAAATACCAACTCTTCAGCAGCACGGCCACCTAAAGCAGCCATAATGGATGCTACCAGCTCTTGCTTAGTGCGCGTATATTTTTCTCTTTCTGGTAATGAATGGGTAACCCCGAGTGCGCGCCCACGTGGAATAATAGTTACTTTATGGAGTGGATCAGTAGCATCAGGTAACAATAAGCGTACTAATGCGTGGCCTGATTCATGGTATGAGGTGACTTCAAGTTCTTGTCGTGTTTGGGACATTGTTTTAATTTCTTTACCAAGCAAGATCTTATCACGGGCTTCTTCAAAGTCCTTAATGGTGACACTATTTTGGTTATTCTTTGATGCGTTAATTGCAGCTTCATTAATTAAGTTCGCTAAATCAGCGCCTGAAAACCCGGGCGTTCCACGAGCAATCTTGCCTAAATCAACTTCTGGATCAAGTTTCACGTTTTTAGCATGCACCTGTAAAATTTCTTCTCGGCTTTTTAAATCGGGGAATGGTACTTCAACGCGCCGGTCAAAACGGCCAGGGCGCAACAACGCTTTATCAAGCACATCAGGACGATTGGTTGCTGCAATAACAATAACTGAACCGCCAACCGTTTGAAAGCCATCCATTTCCGTTAACAATTGGTTTAATGTCTGTTCACGTTCATCATGCCCACCACCTAACCCGCTGCCACGATGACGACCAACCGCATCAATTTCATCAATAAAGATAATGCTCGGTGCATGTTTACGTGCTTGGGCAAATAGATCCCGCACGCGTGCAGCACCTACCCCTACAAACACTTCAATAAAATCGGACCCACTGATACTAAAAAAGGGACAGTTCGCTTCACCAGCCACCGCTTTTGCAAGCAAGGTTTTACCATTACCTGGTTCACCAACTAACAACACACCGCGAGTCATTTGGGCACCTAAACGGCGATATTTCTCGGGATTTTTAAGGAAATCTACCACATCCTTGAGTTCTTCTTTTGCTTCTGCGGCACCAGCTACTGAATCAAAATTTTCTTTGATCGTTGATGGCATAAACATCCGCGCACGGCTTTTGCCTATGGAGAAGATGTTCCCACCAGGGCCACTGTTTCCGCCGCCTCCCCGTGCTTGACGCAAGAAATACCATGCAGCAATCAAGGTTATAATAAATGAACCAAAGAGCATGAGGTACCACATGTTGATGGAATTCGATTGAGATGCTACAACAACTTCAACACCTTGGCGTTTTAAAAGATCCCAATCAGCGGGATTTTGCGGAATAACGGTCTCAAATTTGGAGCCATCAGTAAGAAGCCCTTGAACCTCTTGGCCTGAGACGTGGATAACTTTAACAGCACCCTGCTCCACCTGTTTAATAAAGGTTGAATAGCTTATTGTTTTAATCTGCTGGGTGTAATCAGTAAGCTTGGTTAACAAGGCTATACAGCCAACAAATACGACGATGGCTATAAGAAGGTTCTTCGACCCACCCTTAAAGAAGTTGTTACTGTTCTTGAATTTTTTTCCCATAATCCTACCTATAGTTTTTAATAGGGTGCTTACACACACCAGAGCTTTTTTTAGGTATGAGACCCATACCTTTGTATATTTCTTAGCTTAGTATAAATGACAGTGTTCTAAAGTGTAATAGAAATAAGGAGGAGTGTCGATAGGAAGCTGTCCTTCAAGCTCTTACGCTTGGAAACTCATTGTACACCGGGGACCAGGTAGGGTACGTGCATACCGTACTTTCAGGGGTCAGGTACTTCCGCTCATTAGTAGACAGATTGAGCATGGCAAGGCGGCTCTTGCCTCTTTGTTCAACCGCAAAGAGCAGGAAGTTTCCACACGGAGACCAGGAACATTCATCCTTACTGCTCGCATCAAAAGTTAACTGCACATGCTCTTTAGTCAGTTCATCGTACACAAAAAGTTGTGCCTGCCCGCTCATCATCTTGCAATAGGCAACTTGGCGCCGATTGGTACAATAGCTCGGGCAATAACAGTACCCCTGTTCAAGAATTGGCGTTGAATTATTGCTTGCAAAATCGTAACAATAAATATGCGGCTTTCCCGTTTTATAATCTGAACAGTAGTAAAATTTTGAACCATCTGCTGCCATGCTTGGTGAAACATTATTACCACCATTGCGCGTTATTTTTTTAAAATCACCTTTGCTGT
>JBIOKB010000076.1:0-2459 GCA_044451405.1 Candidatus Babeliales bacterium | reverse complement strand
CTTATATATAGGATGCAGGGCGGTTAGCGTCCCAGGCTATCACATTCCCAGGGGAGGTACAAGCCCCTTTTCTAGGAATATTTGACATTTAGAAAATTTTTTATATATCTTAGTAACTAGAGCTAGTAACACCTAGGGGTAAAATTACAACAATATGAAATATACTTTGGGGTAATCCCTCCTGAGATACACAGCTGGGCATAAGGGGTGGATAAAAAAATTGGTGAGGTCATGAAAAAACTATTAATTGTAGAATCTCCCGCAAAGATCAAAACGATCAGTAAGTTCCTTGGTAAGGACTACAAAATTATGTCCACGGTTGGGCATATTAAGGATTTGCCTCCTAAAAAAATAGGGGTAACCATCACACCAAAATCAATAGATATTGATTATGCGGTAATTGAAGACAAAGATAAAATTATTGCCGACATCTGCAAAGAAGCTGCAACGGCGAACGAAATTTATTTAGCACCCGATCCAGATAGAGAAGGTGAAATTATTGCATGGCACATTGAGCAAGAGATTAATAAGGTAGTAAAAGATAAAAGCAAAATTCATCGTATTAGCTTTAACGAAATTACCAAAGATGCCATCCTTGATGCCGTCACTAAAGGTCACAAAGTTGATCTAAAAAAAGTTGCTGCGCAACAAGCACGCCGTGTTCTTGATCGCTGGGTAGGATATGAAGTTTCACCTGTACTCTGGAAAAAGCTTGCTCCTGGTCTTTCAGCCGGACGTGTACAATCAGTTGCACTTCGCCTTATTGCTGACCGTGAAGAAGCAATTAGAAGTTTTAGGCCTGAAGAATACTGGAGCATCACCGGTGATTTTGCGCATAAAAAAGAAACGTTCCAAGCAGAACTGACCCATATCGGCAAAGATAAAGCTGAAATAAATAATGAAAAAAAGGCAAACGATATTGTTGCTAAGCTTAAGAAGCTTACCTACATCATCGACTCTATTACCGATAAGCAGCGTACTAAAAATCCATTACCTCCATTTATGACGAGCAGCTTGCAGCAGGCAGCATTTAACCAGTTAGGATTTTCAGTTAAAAAGACGATGCAAATTGCACAAAAGTTATATGAAGGTATCCCATTAGATGATAAAACTACACCCGTTGCGCTTATTACCTATATGCGTACCGACTCATTGCGTATCTCTGATACCGCACTCAAGCAAGTACGCAGCTATGTAAGTAATAACTTCAGTAAAGAGTATGTACCATCAAAAGCAAACAGCTATAGTAAAAAAACACAAGCAGCAACGCAAGACGCCCATGAAGCAATTCGTCCTGTTGATGTAAATATTACACCACAACAAGTAAGCCGCCATTTAACGACTAAAGATAATAAAGATGCCGCACGATTATATGAACTTATTTGGCGCCGCTTTGTTGCCTGCCAAATGACGCCAGCGCTCTATGCACAGCGCCAAGTGGTTATTAAGGGTGATGTATATACCTTTAAAGTTACCGGTTCAACCTTAATCTTTGATGGATTCTTAAAAGTTTATAATGCTGAACTTGATGAAAAAGAAGAAAAAGTAGTCATTCCAAAAGGTCTTGAAGCAAAAGCAGAAGTCGCTCTTCAAAAAATCGACCCAAAGCAACATTTTACCCAACCGCCACCACGCTTTTCAGAAGCGTCATTAGTAAAAGAATTAGAAAAAGAAGGCATTGGACGTCCAAGTACCTACGCAACTATATTAAATACTATCCAACAACGCGCGTATACCACCCTGGATACTAAAAAGCGCTTTACTCCGACTGAACTTGGTATGGCTGTTACCAAAATGTTAACGGCAAATCTGCCCGATATTATGGATCTTAAATTTACTGCAGGTATGGAAGAAGATTTAGATAAAGTTGCACACGGTGAATTAGAGCGTGACAAACTATTGCGTGATTTCTATAAAAACTTCAGTAAAGAAGTTGAGAAGTTTAAGGGTATTGAGGGCCACAAGCGTATTGCTGAACCAACAGATATCACGTGCCCTGAATGTAAAAAGCATAAACTTGCCATTCGCTTTGGTAAAACCGGTGAATTTGTAGGCTGTCTTGGCTACCCAGAGTGCTCATTTACCTCGAACTTTAAGCGTAATGAGCAAGGGGTTCTTGAACTGGTGAAAGCTGAAGCGCCAAAAGAACTCGATATGAACTGCCCATTATGTGGCAAAAAACTTCGCCAAGTGGTTGGTAAATTTGGACCATTTATTGCCTGCTCTGGTTATCCAGAATGTAAGTACATTCATCAAAATAAAGCGAGCTTTAAATGTCCGCAGTGTGGTGAAGGTGATGTGGTGCAACGTTCATGGAAAGGCGGCAAATTCTGGGGATGTAACAAGTATCCCAACTGTAAATTTGCTGTGTTTGGTGAAATTGTTGAAACACCGTGTCCACAGTGCAAACTCCCGTTCTTGGTCAAAAAAGTAAACAAAGCTGGCGATGTTACGTTGCT
>JBIOKB010000075.1:0-2509 GCA_044451405.1 Candidatus Babeliales bacterium | reverse complement strand
GTGCGGGTCTACTACAATTTCCTTAAAATGATACTGATCGCTGCCTTGTGATAATATCAAACACTGCATCTTGATTGGCAATCCCCTCTTCTAACGTAAACATACTTGCCGGATCACCTTGCGTATCGATACCCATCTTAATACGATAATTTTTAAAAATAGCTGGTTTTTCCTGTTCTAATTGCGTCAACACCGCGCAATGGGTTGCAATCAGCGCGCAACTATTTGGAAATGTACCAAGCGTCGTTAAAAAGCGCAGCGCCATATCTTGTGATTTCTCAAAAGTGGTTCCTTTAAATAATGAGTCATCAATTAACAGACAGGCAAACTGATCTGGTTTTAATGAGTGTAGAGCCTGAATACATTCCTCTGCACGCACCAATTCGGCAACAAATGTTGAGCGGTCGTGTTGTACATCATCAGTTACGGTGATATATGATAACAATGTATGAAACGGCGTAAGATGTGCCTCACGCGCTACTGCAATCCCAAAAGTTTGCGCAAGAATAATATTAAGCCCTACTGATTTTATAATAGTTGATTTACCTGACTTATTAGGGCCGGTGATAATAAACTTATAAGCCCCCTTATCAGCATTCAACTCAATATCATTAAGAATCGCAGCACCGGCATTAAGCCCCACATGCCACATGCTTTCTAATTTCACAATTGGTGTTGATGAAGTAACAAAATCTACAAAACAAACTGGTGCTTTTTTAGTCGCATGCTCTTTATACCATTGTGCAACAGAAACAAGTGCATCTATATCTGCTACATGTGCCATATACGATTGCAAAACAGACACATTATTTTTAAGCATTTGATAATTATATAGTGTGCTACCAATAGGAGATAGATAACCTAACGAGCTTGCACTATCAAAATAAGTACTATTCAATAATGGAGCAAAAGTTTTAATGCCTGTATCAAGATTAATGTTGGCATCTAAAGGGTGAGAAACAAACGCATTGTACGCATAGTCATTTTCTTGCATACGTTCATGCACTGCAGTAATAGCTTGTAATCCTTCTTTTACCGAAGCAACTTTTTTGTAGAGTTGATTAACTACTCCTAATTCCGCACCCATTTGCTGAATCATTTCTTTAATGCTCACGAGATGTATGCCAAGATGAACACCCTCTAATACGGTAAGCCCAGCTTTAACAAGCGCAGAAGAATTACCTGAAGGTTTAAGAGAATGCACAAGACAAACTCCATGTTCATCATGATCATGGCCATGATGGGCATCCTTAAAATAAGCTACTGCATAATGAAGAATGAGATGCTCGATAACCGGACTAAACAAACCAAGCTGTTTTACATAGTTGCGCGCATCGAGTGCAACACTGCTCTTATTAAAATCTTTTAACAATCCATTTTTGAAATAGAACGTATCAATCACCGTACGTGCAACTGGATCGTCTTGATTGTTAATAAAATACAAGAGATCTTGTTCAGATGCTTTAATACGCGCAAGCAATGTCTTTATTTCTTCAAGCAATGCCGGATTTTCAAGCAACAATTTGATCTGCTCTTGCCGTGCTTGCAACAATGTAACATCAGTTGTTGGATTTTTTAAATGGTGCATCAAGCACGCTTTGCCCGATGCCGTATAGGTTTTATCAAAGGCAGAAAAAACTCCACTATGTGATTTATTATGTGAATCAAAGAGTTCCAAATCTCGTTCTTCATGGTGTGTAATAACGGGTGGTGGAGCACTCTGTAATGCTAGATCTATATGACAGTGATCAACGGCTGTACAGCTTGAGCATACATGATGAAAAAGCATCAACAAGAAAAAACAAAAACGAATAACTGGAGAATTATAATTCATAGAAATTCCTAAAAATATGGGGTTGAAAATAGACAAAAGCTCTTCTCAAGAATGGTTAGCCGCAAGCATCATACGAAAACAGTTCAAGAGAATGAGAGTTTTGGAAAATCCATTTATTATAATAAGAATAACAAAAAGTCCCTTTTAAACAATAAAAAACCCCGAAGTTTTACCTTCGAGGTATTTTATTTAACCTGGCAGTACCTATCTTTCCAGTCCGTTACCAGACAAGTATTCTCGGCGCTAAGGACTTTACTTCCGTATTCGAAATGGGAACGGGTGTTTCCCCTTAGCTATACCCACCAGAAATTTTTTGGTGCTCGGTTGTTTCAATACGCACTCAAAATTTGTTATCCCGTGATCTTTGAAATGTATGTAGATTATAACTTTTTTATAGCGACACGACTAATTATTAGCGTAATTAAAACTTTCGATCTATTAGTACTGGTTAGCTAAACATATTACTATGCTTACACATCCAGCCTATCAACCTCGTAGTCTTCGAGGGATCTTAATGTGCCAGCTTACGCCGACACGGGGTATCTAATCTTGGAGCGAGCTTCCCACTTAGATGCTTTCAGCGGTTATCTCTAATAAACTTGACTACCCAACGTTGCCCTTGGGGGACAATTGGAACATCAGAGGTTTACTCATCCCGGTCCTCTCGTACTAGGG
>JBIOKB010000074.1:0-2633 GCA_044451405.1 Candidatus Babeliales bacterium | reverse complement strand
TCATTACTCTCAGTATCCTATCATCACAACCCTACGCTCGTGCGTGGTCTTGATTATTATAGTAAGACAGTATTTGAATTTGTCAGTGGCAATTTGGGCGCACAAAATGCGTTTTGTGCCGGTGGGCGGTATGATCAACTGGTATCCAACTTAGGTGGTAATCAAGATCAGCCATCGATTGGTGCAGCTATAGGTATCGAGCGGCTCATGTTGCTCCTTGAAGCAAGCAACAATCCATTATTAATTCCCCAACCACTACCTTTGCATGTTATTATTCCGCTGAGTGTACAACAGCATTCGCTTGCATTACTCCTTGCAGATGAACTGCAGGCGCAGGCCCTTGCAACAGAAATTCTCCTTGAAGGTGATTCATTAAAAAGTATGATGCGCAAAGCAAATAAATTAGGCGCCAAGTATTGTCTTTTACTTGGGGAAGATGAACAATCAAAGCGTGAAGTTACCGTGAAAAATATGGTTACTGGGCAGGAAGAGCGGATTGCTCAGACAGCGCTGGTAGGATATTTAAAGGGGTGAAAGCCACTTTCTCATTGCATACAGCACAAAAATCGCCACCATATGACTATCAAAGCGATCTAAAAATCCACCATGGCCGGGCAAAATGCGCGCACTATCTTTAATGCCTGCGCGGCGCTTGAGCCATGATTCAAACAAATCACCAATAAGGGCTGCAGTGCAGAGGATCAGAGTTGCTCCTACAAGAAATACAGAGGTATAGGGAATCGCGTAATACCGCATGAGTAGTGTTAGTGCTATCCCTGCTAGTAGCAAGCCCCCAACAACGCCTTCCCCTGTTTTACCAGGACTTATTCTTGGTAATAAGGGATGCTTACCCCAGCGTGACCCAACAACATAGGCGCCAACATCAAAGCTAGCAACAGTTATGAGCATTCCCATAAATAGGTTGTGATAATACTCATTCATATAGATCATGAGAACAAATGGGAGCACAGGATATGCAAGAGTGATGAGCGCTGCCCGTATCCCCGCATAGGGGCATAGGGGTGGCCATTCATACCAAAGAATATAGAGAAGAATAGTAAAAAGTACGCCAGAAAATATGATGGATGGGAGATACGACAGCATAATAAAAAGAGTAAGCAGTACACTAAAAGTAAGTGTTCGTTGTATCAACGGAGTGTACATTATACATCCTGTACATGAAAGGCGTCAGGAATATACGTAACTTCTTCATGCTCAATAAGCGCTACATCAAAACGGTAGCTACTCACCACACTCGAATGCCGAGATATCCAATGTTTTGCAGCACGCATAATCTTTTTTTGCTTTGCAACGCTTACAACTTCTGAAAGGTCAAACTGAGCGTATGATGTGCGCGTTTTTACCTCAACAAAAATGGTTAATGATCCTTTATATGCAATAATATCTACTTCTCCCGTTGATATAGCATAGTTGCGAGCTATGATGGTAAATCCATCGCGCTCGAGCTCTTGAGCAACACGATCTTCGCCCCTATCTCCTTGGATGCGTGTATGCATAGGTGTTTCCTACTAAAATCGATTAACAAAGCGGCGGTGCCCACTTTTATTTTGTGTAACAACAAGTTCTTGATGATACGTTGGGAACTTGGTAGCAAGTTCAGCCTGTTTTTGTGCTGCTAATGTTGTGTTATTAAGTTTTGCCGCTAAATCTGCTTCCATCACCAACAGGTGTGGTTCTGCTTCAGGAAGTGCAGGTATAAATTCTTTGCGGATATTTTCAAGCCGTTTTTGTGCTGACGTATAGCGGCCACGATTAAAGTAGAAGGTAAAGATACCTACTTGATTATCAAACAGTTTTTTACGGCAATCGGTGACAATTTTTTGTACTTCAGGAGTATAGGTGATAAATATGCTGGAACGTTCAAGGAATTTTTCTCCTCGCTCAATAGTGTCTACCGTGCGCGTTTGATCCCGATCAGAGGAGAAGGTGCTATAAAAGCTGCATAATACTGATTTATAGGAAGCATATTCAACCTTATTATTTCCAGAATAGAGGTGGGTAAAATCGTTATATAATTTGCCCGCTTTTTCGAGTTCCCCATTATCAAAATACAAATCAGCAAGCTCGAGCATGTTTGAACGTCTTTCTTGAGGGTCGTTACTCATGGGGAGCATTTTTTCTAAGTATCTCAGAGCACTGCTGATATCTTTTGCTTTTAATTGACGATTTTTGGCTGCTTTAAGCTCATCATAATTCATATCACGCATGAGCTTCTTTTCTGGTTTTTTGTGTTTTTCACGGAGCGCTCGTTCTTTCTCTTTTTTCTTCTCACGACGTTGTTTGCGCTGTTCTTTTTTGGACGTGTCCGCCGAAGCTTGCTCTTGTTTGGTTGCCTCAGTGTTAGCTAGGGGTGTTTTTTTGCTGGGTGCGGTTTCTTTCGTAGGAACAGCAGATGCCCGAGGGTGTGAAGATTTTTTTGTGTTGCGCGCTGACGTTTCAAGTGTGGCTGTAGTGGATGACTTTATGCTTGCCTTAGGAGCTTTAGCATATGTGGCTGGTGTTAAGCACATGGAAAACAGGGCAATAGTAAAGATTCTTTTTATAGTCATGATAATCGTGGTAATGATAGGGTAATAGCTAATAATAAAACATGTTTATCTGTAGTATACTAT
>JBIOKB010000073.1:0-2663 GCA_044451405.1 Candidatus Babeliales bacterium | reverse complement strand
ACCGCAAATGATGTATCACTGCCATAAATTGATGCTATATGCGATGGAACCATAGGGAAATCCACTAATCCTCCTAAGCCCCACTTAAGTGGCCCAGTGATCCATTCATACACATAGCCCAGGGTAAGCTTATGTACATTAAAAATTTTATCAGCAAGTGGGCTTGGCGCTACAAATAAATCATCTTTTTTTACCGTCTCAAAACGACCAAAGCAAAGATGTTTAGTATGTATCTCTGCTGTAGCTTCAAGTGAAAATGCTGGTAACGTATGTCCTGGTTTGTCTTCATTAACACCGATAATTGCCGTTGCTTGCACGTTGCCATGCTCCCAGGCTCTATTATAGATTCCACTAACTACATAGCGGTTGGTATTTACCTGAGGCGTTAATTGTTCACGACTTTTTATAAATCCATAACTTGCTTGAAACGCAAAATTCTCAGTAGGGTTCCATGAAAAACGAACCGAATATGAATCTATCTTGGGCCGCTCCATACTCCACCGATGTTGATTTGGCTCGCGTCCTCTAAATCCACACAGTTCCATTTTATACATATTATTGTATATCCATCCAGCAGTAATTACCCCAAACGTGATATGCGTTGAATCAATCCAATGATGCGTGATGGGTGTTTCAGGAATATATTCGCTTGAAAAACGCATAATATACACGGGAGGCCCGAGCGCAGGCTCACCAGGAAGCGCCGTATATAGAAAGAAAGAGCTCGTTTCTGAATATTGCAACGTATTTACTAATGCAAGTTCCATAAGCAAATTATGGGGATGCTGCTTATCAATAAGTGGCGTCTTGCCATTACATGTTTCTCCTGTTTGCAACAGTAACGGATACCCGCAGTTGCCGATAGTGCCTTCCTCTAAAGAAAACATAGAACGGAATGCAAATGTGTATCGTTTAAAATTGCGCTGCGCCATAAACATGAGCATATTGTCATCAAACAATTTTTTGCCACCGCGAGGCCCACGCTGATCATCTACTACCAAATATGAATAGCCAAGAAACATAAACATCCATGGATCGCGCATAACATGAATCCCTTCAACAGGACTTGAATTCGGAACCCAGCTTGTGCCTGATGATTCACGTGTCATAGGATAACTGCCATACATGCCATGCATCATAGATTCTTCTGCATCATGCGTATGCACCATCATAGATGCAGTGTGCTCAGCACGCACACTAATTACAAAAAAGCTAACGATTGTTAACCAACTATTTCTATTTTTCATAGCCTCACTAGAATTACAACGCTTTATATTTTGTACACTATAGAGGCTCATTGTTAAATACAATAGTTATTTGAAAATCAGCTCCCTATCTTAAATTTAGACATTTAAAAAATTTGTAAACCTACTATGCTATGATGCAGTTTTTACTAATCCATAAAATCTCAGGAGTTTCGTATGAACAAATTATTTCTCGCATTACTCAGCGCAAGCATAACATCAGTAGCAATCTGTAATGATGCTGTAGCTGAAGGGGATAAAGAAAAAGTAGCAGTAGTAGAAGCAGCGGTAGCAAAGAGATGCTCAGGCTGCCCGTGCACAACTCCCACTGCTGACAAATCAGCACCAGCATCCTCCTGCGCTAAAGCTACGGCGGACACGGAATGTCCATGTGAAGAAGCTGGTAAAGTATGCGCATGTCCACAAATGGCAGAAGCTGCTCCAGCAGACACGCAAGCCGCACAAAACTAATAAATAAGTTAAAAGGGCCTACCAATTACTGATAGGCCCTTTTTAAGGATCTCCCATGAACCAAGTCCAACAAACTCAACAACCCATAGTAACCCCGCATGATGAAAATATTTTAGTCGTTAAACGTGATCATCTATTTCCATCAGACTTTGCAGCATGGCAAGGCATGAAAGAAGTTGATTTCACACACTATATCAACATCATTCAAGCACACAAAGAATTTTTGCCCCGCTCACGTATGGAAACTGATCCAAGATACAAACAAATTATTCCCTATTTAATATTCACCGCTGATGATCGCTATTTTTTAATGCAACGCACATCAAACGCATCAGAGCAACGCTTACAAAATAAATTTACGCTCGGCATTGGTGGGCATATAAGACAGACAGATATTGGTAGCAATTCACTTATGGACTGGGCACACCGGGAATTTCACGAAGAAGTTGCATATACCGATGCATTTTCAATCGAACCACTGGGCATTTTAAATGATGATTCAAATGCAGTCGGACAAGTGCACATCGGTTTTGTGTTACTGCTTAAAGGCACATCAACCAATATTAGGGTGAAATCAGAATTGAAAAGCGGTGCGCTGGTAACACTCGAAGAATGCCTCATGCACAAAGAGCAGCTTGAAAGCTGGAGTGCATATGTGGTTGATTATTTATCATCAAGATAAAATAATGTACTCGCGAAGCAGTACAAACTCTTGCTCCTACACGTGCTCCTATGGTATCTCTTTTCTGGTAACCATATCATCCCTAAGGAGAATGTATGAGCATAGTAGCATCTATGAAAGATGGCGTTAGTATAGCCCGCGAAGGCATCCGGGTAATACGCAATAACCCTTACCTACTCATTTTTTGGATTGTTCCTTTTGCAGCAACCATTGCAAGTAATATCTTATTAGAACCGCATATCACAATCCGCATAGGCATCATCTGT
>JBIOKB010000072.1:0-2772 GCA_044451405.1 Candidatus Babeliales bacterium | reverse complement strand
ATTAGTATTAGTGTTAATGGTAATTGTTCTAGGAGCGCTATTTCTATTGTGGGGAAATAAAGAAACACCAACAGATGATCAATTGCGCATAGCGATTTTTACGCCAACAACCCACCCATCTCTTGAAGAAATAGAGCGTGGCTTTAAAGAAACGTTACAACAATCCATGCCACCTGCATGCTGTGCATTCATCACATTTAATGCCAACGGCAATAAAACCTTATTACAAGCACAAGCACAAGAGATAGTAGGTGATCAGTATGATTGTATAGTTACTATCGGTGCAGCTTGTTCACAGACCATTGCTGAATTGTTGCATAAAAAAGATAATAAAACGCCGCACGTGTTTGGCGCTGTTGATGGTTATGATTTTGCTCAAGCACTACAGACATCAAATGAATCATCGACTGGTGTATATGTGCAGGTAGATTACAAAAAAGAGATGGATATTTTACATCAGTATAAACCTGATGCACGCAATATACTGCTCGTATATGATCCAACCCAGGGCACCGGGCTTGAAAAATATAAAAACGAGATTGCGGCATACGTGCAGAAATTTGGTGCCACACTCCATAGTGTTGAGGTGTATCAAACCAATGAAATTCAGCCAAAAGTAGCAGCGCTTTTGCCAACTATGGATGTGGTATTAGTCTTAATTGATAATACGGTTGCAGCTGGTATCGATGCGCTTATTACGTTATGTAATCGCTATCATGTTACGTTATTTGCATCAGATCTAGCATCAGGGAAAAAAGGTGCCGCGCTCGCGTATGGCATTTCTGAATATGAATCAGGCAAACAAGCTGCCAAGATTGTAAATGAGATTCTTGTAGATGGGAACAAGCCAGGTGAAATTCCCGTGCGTGCAGTTGATGCGTTTCGTGTTGAAAGAAATAAAGACACCATGAAATTACAAGGGCTTGAGCTTGTTAATACGGGAGAGCATCGTGATTAATACCCTCTTAGTTATTCTTGAACAAAGCCTCTTGCATCTTCCGCTGGTACTCGGATCGTATATCAGTCTTTCATTATTAAAAGTTCCTGATTTGAGTATTGAAAGTGCGTATGTAGTAGGTGCTATTTTTGGCTCACAGGTGTTATTAGGAACTGCATCATGGTATCCATGGAGTGTGCTGCTTTGTGTTCTTGCAGCTAGTTTTTTAGGTGGCGCTATAGTTGGGCTTGTATCAAGTACGTTGACCCAAAAAGGATCATTCCCTCATCTGCTCAGCAGTATTGTTACCTTTGGGTTATTTCATGGTATCAATCAATACATCTCACCATTTTATGTTTCATTAAGTGCCACATTCAATCCCTTGATTATACACGGGAGCCTGCAGCAACATCCTGAATTATATATGGTGGCCATTATAGGGTTAATACTTACGGTGCTTATCTATAGGTTGTTAAAAACGCAACTGGGATACGCGTATGCCGTGTATGGAAATAATCCACAGTTCTTCAATAATTATGGAATTTCTACCGCGTATGTATTTATTACCGGTGTTGTGCTCGCAAATGCATTAGCAGGGGTGAGTGGCTATCTATGTGCACAATCAACGAATGTTGTTGAACTTACTATGGGTGTTGGTAAGGCATTATTGTGTATCACCGTACTTATTTTAGGTAAAGCATTAGTACGGACCTCACGGCCGCTATCAATTGGAGTACCGCTTGTTGGTACGGTTGCCTATTTTGGATTGCAACAAGGACTTTTAAAAGTTGGATTTAACTTGAAATATTTTACCGCAATACAAGCATTCATTATCTTGTGTATTTTGTTGTACACCTATCATAAAAATCCACATCGCATGAGTAACGATAATTTGGGGGTATAATATGTTAATTAAGTCACTTTCATTTAAATTTGATGCGCATCAAAAGAACTACTTTTTTAAAGATCTTACGGCAACATTTACCCCGAATACCGTACACATGATTGAGGGTGATAATGGGGTAGGGAAATCAACCTTCTTTAACATCTTGCAAGGAGAAGTTCCGCCAAACGCTTTTGTTGAGCTATCACTTGAGCTTGATGGAGTATCATATAGTACCCATCATAACATGATGCCCCCCGCATTTACTCAGCAGGTACACATGGTGCGGCAACAGTATGATAGTATGATTGCATCACAGTTTAGTTTTATAGAAAATCTGCAATTGGCAAACATGGGAACGTATCCGCGTATGGCACCACTTGCGCACGCGACATTACTTGATATGGCTGCATCATTAGGCATCGATATTCATACGCCAGCATACCGCTTATCAGGAGGGCAGCGGCAACTGCTTGCTATTTTGATGGCGTTGCAAAAACCTACAAAACTATTATTGCTTGATGAACCAACAGCGACCTTGGATGTAAAAAATACCCAGATTATTATGCGCTGCCTTAATCAATTGGCAGAACAGCTTAAGGTAACGATGCTTATCATATGTCATGATAAAGAGTTAGTACGCATGTATGCACACGATCGTAGTTTCTGCATGCGACAAGTAGAGGATGGGCAACGGACGCTGCAAAAATGTACGGATGGGTGATATGGAAGAAGGTAAAAGTTTTATTGAATCAAGATTGGCAAGGATTGATGCAAAGAGGAAAAAGATCAACGAGTCTGAATTATCAATAAATTGGCAGGGAGATTTTCCTTATCCTTCTACGGATGGTCAAATGGGGATCATTGATGAAAATAAACTACA
Source organism: Candidatus Babeliales bacterium (assembly GCA_044451405.1). Lineage (GTDB taxonomy): Bacteria > Babelota > Babeliae > Babelales > Vermiphilaceae > JBIOKB01. Next base: position 69 of record JBIOKB010000072.1, on the reverse strand, counting down.
ACAGATAATTGCATTATCTTGTAAAAAGAATATTGATTTTGAATTCATTAAAAATATTAATAGTATTAT
>JBIOKB010000071.1:0-2800 GCA_044451405.1 Candidatus Babeliales bacterium | reverse complement strand
CAGGGCAAACGCATCTAAATTCGTATGATAATTAAAAATGTGGGATATTTGCAAAACCATTTAATATGGACTCTCCCATTGATTTCTTCGATTCACTTCCTGACCCACGCATTGACCGGACCCGACTACATGAACTAAAAGACATCATTTTTATTACGATTGCTGCTGTTTTGAGCGGTTGCGAAGATTGGAACGATATAGAATTATATGGTAAAGCAAAGGAAGACTGGCTAAAAACGTTTTTGCAGCTACCTAATGGTATTCCTTCCCATGATACGTTTAATCGTGTTTTTGCAGCCATTGACCCTGGCGCATTGGAAAAATGCTTTGTTGAATGGGTGCAACAAGTGGCCAAAATTAGCGAAGGGCAAATAGTGAGTATAGATGGCAAGCGCTTATGTAATAGCGGATGTGATGGTAAAAAGAGCATTATCCATATGGTAAGTGCCTGGAGTAATGCCAATAATATGGTGCTTGGGCAATTAAAAGTAGATGACAAAAGCAATGAGATTACAGCAATACCTGCATTACTGGAAGTACTTGAATTAAAAGGCTGTATAATAACAATAGATGCGATGGGCTGCCAGCGCGCAATAGCTGAAACAATTATAAATAAAGACGCTGATTACATACTGGCACTTAAAGGCAATCAAGGGCACATGCTTGATGATGTAGAAGAGGCCTTCAAAGAAACAGTAGTGGAGCCTGAATATACTGATATGCAACAAGAGGTTGATCATGGCCGAATTGAGAAGCGGTGTTGCCGGGTAATAGATGATTTGGAATGGATTTGTAAAAAAGAGGAATGGAAAGACTTAAAAAGTATAATCTCTATTGAAACAGAACGCTATCATAAGCACAATGGTAAAACAGAGCGGGAAGTTCGTTATTACATCAGCAGTTTAGCTGCAGACGCGACCAAACTAAATGCAGCTATCCGTGAACATTGGGGAATAGAAAATCACTTACATTGGTCGTTAGATGTTGTATTCGGTGAAGATCAAAGCCAAAAACGAGCAGGTAATGCAGCCCAGAATTTTTCAATAATTACCAGAGTTGCTCTTAACATTATTAAAAACGATAAAAAATCCCGCATCAGCATGAAAAATAAACGCCATAAAGCTGGTTGGGACAATAATTATCTCTTAAAACTAATCTCTATGAAAATTTAGATGCGTTTGCCCTGGGGTCTGCCCCTACATATCATACATGATGCTGAAAAAACGTATCTTTGTTGCGGTGCCAAACCTCGGGCTGCAATGGGTAAGCAATTACTTGACTTGCAGCACCAACAAAGCTCCCGACACGTCGGGGGCTTTTGTGTTTCTATCTTGAGATCATTTATTAATCCAATCGGTCACTTTGTTTAAAGCAGCAGGGTTAACAGTCTCAGCAATTTCTCCATATTCATCTACGTTCCCGGTTTTTGCTTTTTGGAATAAGTGATTCAGGCCTTCCATGGGGACTATTTCAAAGTGTGTATTCTTTCCTTTTTTTAAGGCTGCCTCTATAGCTGGCAGGTTTTGTTTGGCGTCAACCTGCACATCAAGTGTACCATTCATGGCAAGTACCGGGCATTTTACTTTCTCAAGATAGTCTGCCGGTTCAAAAGATATAAAGTATCTGAACCATACACCGAGGTAGCTTTTTAATTCCCTGCTTGCCACTTCATCTGTAGTTGTGCCTTTAAAAGCATCAGCAGGATATTTCGCGAACTGTTTTGTAAGTATCTTCTTTAATTTAGGTTCTATAGTTTCATTCGGCTCATCAGCATGTTTTTTCATGTAGCTATATATCATACCTGCGGTTTGCATGTTCAGGTCTTCGATCTCTTTTGGCGTATTCGCGGCTGTTTGGCTATTTTCTGCCTGTTTGAGCATTAACTCATTGATAGGATCCCCCGGACCGGCTAACAGAACAATAAATTTGACCCTGCTATCTTTTGATGCTACCATGGGCGCTATCATACCACCTTCACTGTGCCCCATTAAACCAAGTTGCATTTCTTTTAAGTCGCTTCTTGATTTGATAAAATCAATTGCGGCTTCGGCATCTTTTGCAAAATCAGCGCTGGTGGCTATACTGAAATCGCCTGTTGAATTGCCAATGCCCCGGTCATCATATCTCAGCACGCCTATACCATGGCGCGTCAGCCAGTCTGACCATACTAAGAATGGCCGGTGATTGAATGTTTTTAACTCCTCATTCCTATTTTGAGGGCCGGAACCGGTAATGAGGATCACGATTTTATCAGCCTTTTTATCTTTTGGTAGTGTAAGTGTTCCTGCAAGAGTTACACTGTCTTTTAAATTGTGAAATGCCACTTCTTCCTGGTAATATGGGAAGTCAACAGGATCCTGCGGGCGGATAACCACTTTTGTTTCTTCTTTAGTTCTTGTTAGTACGAGTGGAATCTGAGATGGGCCTTGCATGAAAAGTCCTGTGCATTTCGATAATGTAGAATCAAAAGAACCTGTATAGATCATGCTTAATGATTTTATTTCAATAGTAATATTATTGCCCTCAACTTTAGTAGTATCTGTTTTTATGCCTGATGCTCCCTGGTCAGGGCTATCCATTGTTGTTGAATAGCCATTGGCAGTCCTGTTAATGTGAAACACAAGGTGTATTTTTGTTTTTTTTGCATTAAGTGTTCCATACCAATCTCCTGTAATTGGCTGCGCATATAGGTTTATAGAGGTAAATGCTACAATTAGAATAAATACGAATGATCTCATTGCTGTGAATAGTTTAAAATAAAGTTACAACTTAGACGCATAATGTTGTCATGGTGTTACAT
>JBIOKB010000070.1:0-2910 GCA_044451405.1 Candidatus Babeliales bacterium | reverse complement strand
TTTAAGATAAAAAGCGGTTAATTCATGCCCCTGGTCTTTTAATAACCGTAAGGCGACGGAACTATCAACACCACCTGAAACTAATACTGCTATCTTCATAGGGTTAGTATACGGGATATAAAAGAATCAGTATATTGCTTTTAAACAGCATAATTTTGGTTTATTGCTTTATTGATAATATTTCTAATATAATAAAATATGGAAATAAAAATATGTTGATATTGGTGGAGCTGTATTCATATGAAGAAGTTATATGTAATTCTTATGCTTGGATTAGGGATAGCGTCACTGTATGCATTTCAAATTAGAAATCTAACCCCACAAGAACTTGAAGCCTTAAGCAAACAAGGATCTCTCGATAAAGCACTCATGCATGCTATAGATAATTTAGACAATGATGCCGTTAATAAAGCCCTAAGCGAAGGAGCTCGTCCTAATATAGGTCTTGGTCATTTAATTAGAACCGCATCGAAGTTAGATCAAACAAATGAAGCTACAATAAATAAAGCTCTTGCAATTATAAGTTCCTTAAAACGTGCGGATGCAAATTTAAATCAAGAAATGTATATTAGCGAACTTGCGGAACAAATGCCTGGGATGATGGGCATGCATGGATATATCCCCAGTTTCCCCTTATTACATGCTGCCATATTTTACAAAGTACCGCCTGCTATCATCGAACAACTCATATCTTTAGGAGCAGATATTGATAAAATCTCATCTACATTCTTACGATCTTCTGACTCGATAGCAGTGACTCCCTTAATGATGGCCGCTTGGCAAGGTAACACTACGGCTTTTGAGTTACTATTACGACATGGCGCTGATTTTACCATCCACAATGACCTAGGACACGATGTCACACGCTACATCAATATGAGCAGCAAAAAAGATGAGCTCCTAAAAATACTTGAAACTTACAAAAAAGAAATTCACGCAGCTGCACGCGCAGGCACAAGAACAAATCCACAAGGATGGGGTCCATCTGCATCCATCGTCGGTGAATACTTAGCTGGTGAATTGGAACAAAAAACTAAAGAAGAACAAGAAGAAGGTGAGGAATAATATGAAGAAGTTACTAATTATCGCATTCGTACTCGCTATGGCATACCTGTATACCCATGCTGCTATACCCTCTATGCCCGTTGGCCCGGCACCCATGAAGCCTGAACAAGTGGGGATACAAAGTGTACAAAATGTACGTATAGTTCCCAAAGATGGTACAACTGCAAAAATTGAAATAAATGATCCTGACAATAATAGAAAAGCAACATTTACTGCTTCATTTATTCTTGTAGACAATAGCAAAGTTAACCTCATGTTATATGGATGCGTTCTTATTGATACAATGTCTCCAGCATTTATGAGTTTACCAAGTTGGGCAGCAAATAAGATAAACAAAGCTCTTGGCAATTCTCACTATGGTGTTTTATCTCCATCAGGTACGGTATATACTACCAACCTTGGGTTTACTGAAGGTGGCAGTGGATGGACGCCTGGGTATCTCACCTATAGCAATTACCTTGGTAATGCCTCTATAACGCCAAAATCTAACAGAGCTGGTGTTGTTAATTTAGTAAATATTTGTGATGGCCCGTGCCAACCAAAGCAATACTAGGATCACATGAAACACGTAACTATCGCCCTCATAGCATTAACCACCTCCCCCTACCTCATGGGCGACCATGTCAACGCACATCGTTCATTAGTTGATGAGCATACCACTGCTGCTACCAACAAATGCCAAAGCAAAAAAGCTTGCATAAAAGAAGTACAAGCAGTTATTGATATTACCCCATCGGTGTCTGCTGATTCAAATGGCAAACGCTCTGTTATTGGCAACGTTATTAACACGATTGGCAATAAGGTTGATATCGATGAACATGATACCTGTGCGGTATTTGAAATGCCGCAAGCTGATGGCTCAACCCAAACCTGCATTGTATGTTCGTCAGGGAAATTTTTTGAAAATGTATGCAGCAAAGAAGGATCTGCCACCGGCACTCCGGGCAGCTTGATGTACGATACGTACATCGGTGCTTATTATCATCCAAAAGCTTCATCAGGCTTGATGGGCGCTGATCGACGCACTATATATTGCATCAGCGAGTGTAAATAACACATTATTTTAGTTTTTTTTTAAACCGCGCTATGGCGGACAAGACGGGATTATCTTAATTTTCTACAAATACTTTAGTATCATAGTTTAAAATTTAATTTTTATTGTTGTAAAAATATCTAACTCGTTCGTGCTTATGAATATAATAAATAGTATCTCACACGCTTTTAAAAACCACCTACAAACCCTTTTTAACCTTGATGCACATCAGGCAGACAGCGCAGCACATCTGGTTATTAACACCGATGAAGCAAAACAGGATTTTGGTGATCTCAATGCCAATGCCGCCATGGTACTTGCAAAAGAATTGAAAAAAAATCCGCGCGAGGTTGCGACTGCCATTGTTGAAAGTTTTAAGCATCCGTATATTGAACGCATTGAAATTGCAGGCCCTGGGTTTTTAAATTTCTTTCTCACCAAACACGCATACACAGAACTTGTTCACGCATTAACTACAGACAAAGCTGCGTTTTTCAAGCTTGAACCAGGTACGCACACTCAAAATTATAACATCGAATTTGTGAGCGCTAATCCTACCGGTCCCGTACATTTAGGCCATGGCCGTGGTGGTATTATTGGGGACGTGCTTGGTAACATTTTGCTATTTTTAGGGCACCGCGTAACCAAAGAATTTTATATCAATGATGCAGGGGTACAAGTACAAAAGCTCGGCGCTTCATTAAAAGCCCGCTGTCAACAACAAGCTGGTATTGACGCGCAACTGCCTGAAGATGGGTACCAAGGAGAATACCTAGTAGACTTGGCACGTGAATGCATCCAAGAACATAGCA
>JBIOKB010000069.1:0-2972 GCA_044451405.1 Candidatus Babeliales bacterium | reverse complement strand
GTGCTATCTACGTTGCGTACATTAACGCCGCATCTTATTGTGGTTTTTGGTTGCGGCGGTAACCGTGATAAAAGCAAGCGGCCGCTCATGGGAGCCATTGCAACTGAAATTGCCGATGCAGTGATCTTAACCTCCGATAACCCGCGATCAGAAAAAGCAGAAGATATTATTGCTGATATTAAGCAGGGCATTGCTCAAGAACATATACATAAAGTGGTGTGTGAGCTTGATCGTGAAGTTGCTATTAAAAAAGCCTATGTATTATCAAAAGAAGGCAGCATTGTAGTGATGCTAGGCAAAGGGCCAGATGAGTATCAGATGGTTGGGACGGTAAAAACGCCGTTTAGTGAAAGTGGGATTATTAAAGCGTTATGTGGGTGATAAACCTTGCACCTTCCGTCTTCTTTCCAGTACCGTAATGGTATACGAATAAGTAAGGAGATTGAATGTATCGCATACTAATTCTTGGTATTATAAGTTTCTGCGCATTGGTTATGTATGGTCAGGAGCAGGGTAAAAAGACTGAAGTGTATACACTTGCCTGGGAACAGGTTCCATCATCTGCACCTGCTGTTGATCCAGGATTAAGTATTGAAGTCCGTGATGGAAATACGCCCAGCAATTCTTCCTCTGCTTCAACACCATTAACGTCGCCACCAAAAACCATTCCATTAACACCTACTGTACCTACGGGTGAATCCCCGGTACTTGGATCAGGATCACCAGCAACTTCTGAAGAATGTGAAGCATTAGTTTCACCTTTAACCCCAAATCGTATAACCCATAAGCGTGTACAGTCATTTTCTGCATCTGTAATACAACGCCAACGGCAACCACTTACTTGTGGGAAATGGTGTTGTATAGTAGGAAGTTGTGCAGGGGTTGGGGTTATTGCAGGGACAGTCTTATTTTTGATTCACAAATATACCCATGCTTTTTAACATGTATTCCATCTAGACAAATACCGTGATGCACAGTACATTTTCATAGTTAACATATCTTATTTTTAACGCTTAATTGAGGGGCTGTATGACAGCATTGCAGTACTTTTTGACCTTCATAGGGTCGGCCAGTTTTGGATTTGTCGTAGTGTATGCGCTTTTATGTAAAATACGCAGTATTCCGGTAGATGATCATCGCGCAAAGCATATAGCAGATGCTATTAGAGCGGGGGCGATGACTTTTTTACGTGAAGAATATCGCATAATTCTTATGGTAGTAGCTGCAGTTACCCTTGGCATGATCTGGTTAGCAGGTCTTACCGTGGGTTGTGCCTTTGCTGTGGGTTCTTTCTGTTCTATGACCACGGGCTACATTGGTATGCGTGCAGCAACTGATGCGAACGTGCGTACCACCTTACAAGCTAAATCACACGGTGAGCATGCAGCATTTTTAGTAGCCTTTTTTGGTGGCGGTGTGATGGGCTTTGCCGTTGCAAGTTTTGGATTACTTGGTTTGGGAACGCTCTTTTATTTGTTCGCTGATCATCCTCAATTTGTGTTGATTTTAACAGTATTTAGTATTGGTGCCAGCCTTGTGGCATTCTTTGCACGTGTTGGCGGTGGTATTTATACCAAATCTGCTGACGTTGGTGCGGATTTAGTTGGTAAATTAGAAGCGGGAATTCCTGAAGATGATCCGCGTAACCCTGCAGTAATTGCTGATAACGTCGGTGATTGTGTGGGTGACACTGCAGGTATGGGTGCTGATATTTATGAATCCTATGTTGGTGCCATGGTTGCTTCAATTATTTTAGCCGTTACCTTGCATGACAATGATCCAAAGATACTGAGCTTGCCTATTATGTTATCAGCATTGGGGCTTTTTGGTTCAGTAATAGGGCTTGCATCAAACTTAGTATTAAAAGCTGAGCCAATTAAAATGCTCTTGAATGCAACCAACATAGCGCTTGGTATCTTTTTAGCAGCTACGTATGCATATATGTATGTAACTGAAATTCCTCTCAATCTGTTTGTTGCCGTTGCACTTGGCTGTTTTTCTGGCTTTGTTGTGGGCAAAATTACGGAATATTATACCGGTGGTGCTCCTATTAAACGCTTAGCGGCTTCCTCTCGTTCAGGTGCTGCAACCAACTTAATTTATGGCTTATCAGTAGGTATGGAGTCAACCATTGCGCCCGTTATTATTTTGGCCTTTGTTGTATTGCTTGCCTTTACCTTCGGTGGCGGTCTTTTTGGCGTATCACTTGCAGCAGTTGCTATGCTTTCAACGGTTGGTATAACCATGACGGTTGATGCGTATGGCCCTATCGCTGATAATGCTGGTGGTATTGCAGAGATGGCAGGCTTTGGTCCTCAAGTTCGTGCTATTACTGATAAACTTGATGCGCTGGGTAATACTACCGCAGCAATGGGTAAAGGTTTTGCTATTGGTTCAGCACTTATTACGGCACTTGCTATGTTTAGTGCCTATTCACAAGAGGCTGGACTTGAAGAGTTAAATATTATAGATCCCTACATTTTAACCGGTATGTTTATTGGTGCTACTATGCCATTTATTGTATCTGCACTCACCATGCGTTCTGTAGGTGATGCAGCACTCAAAATGGTTCTTGAAGTGCGTCGCCAATTTAAAGAAATTCCCGGATTAATGGCAGGTACTGCTGATCCTGACTATCAACGTTGCATTGAGATCAGTACGAAAGCAGCATTGCATGAAATGATGCTCCCTGCATTAATTACTGTAGCAATGCCCTGCATTATTCGTTTTGCCTTAGGCAAAGAAGCGTTAGGCGGATTATTAGTGGGAGCTACCGTAGTTGGCGTGCTATTAGCGCTTATGATGACCAATGGTGGCGGTGCGTGGGATAACGCCAAGAAATATATTGAAGCTGGTCATGAAGGGGGTAAAGGGTCTGATGCCCATAAAGCAGCTATTGTTGGCGATACGGTGGGCGATCCATTTAAAGATACCTCTGGTCCAGCACTTAATATTTTAATTAAGCTTATGTC
>JBIOKB010000068.1:0-3002 GCA_044451405.1 Candidatus Babeliales bacterium | reverse complement strand
CTGTAGTATACTATAACCGCAAGTCAATACAATGTAATGAGGGTGTTGCCCATGAGACGTGATTTTAGTGAAGTACTTATTAGTTCTGGTTCTGTTACCAACGAGCAGGTGCAAGAATGTCTGACTACCATGCAGACCTCAGGGCAACGGCTTGAACAGTGCCTTATAGACAAAGGATTTCTTTCACCAGCTGCTCTTGCCCAAACCTATGCTACCTACGCTGGGGTTGCCTATATCGATAAAATAACTGATGCCATGGCAGATCCACTACTGCTCGTTAAAATACCGCTCAAGTTCTTGCGCGAACACGTGGTAATTCCGGTGCATAATGAGGGGAAACTAACCATCATTACTGCTAATCCGTTGCAGTTCCAGCCGCTCGATGAATTGAACCTGATGCTTGGTGGCGATGCTCGGTATGCAGTATCTACGGCAAAAGTGATTATTGATGCCATTAATCGCTACTACCCTATTGAGGGTACCAAGCAGATGATTGAGGAGCTTGAAGAGGAGGAAAGGGGATTAGGGGTTGTTGATTTTACTGATATTGAAGAAAAAGATATCGAATCAATGGCTACTGAAGCTCCTATTATTAAATTAGTGAATAATATTTTATATCAGGCGGTTAAACGCGGCGCATCAGATATTCACCTTGAGCCGTTTGAAAAAGAACTCAGTGTACGCTATCGCATTGACGGGGTGCTCTATTCCATCATGACGCCACCAAAGCGCATCCAAGGAGCACTTGTTTCTCGTATTAAAATTATGGCCCACTTAAATATTGCTGAAAAACGTATCCCTCAAGATGGCCGTATTGATATTCGTGTTGCAGGAAAACCCATTGATATTCGTGTTTCTATTTTGCCCGTAGTGTTTGGTGAACGCGTGGTGATGCGTTTATTGGATAAATCACGTACGTTTGGCAAATTGCAGGATCTTGGGTTTAGTGAACGGGATTTTGCAATATTAATGGAGAATATTAAAAAACCAAACGGCATTATTTTTGTAACAGGTCCTACCGGTTCAGGTAAAACTACAACACTCTATTCAATCTTAGGAGAACTTAATAATCCTGAAGTGAATATTGTAACGGTGGAAGATCCGGTTGAATATCAAATGACTGGTGTTGGACAAGTTCTTGTGCGTGAAAAAGTGGGGCTTACATTTGCAGCAGCGCTCCGTTCAATTTTGCGTCAAGATCCCGACATTATTATGATTGGTGAAATTCGTGATCAAGAAACAGCGCAGATTGCTATTCAAGCAGCGCTCACCGGCCATTTGGTGTTAAGTACGTTGCATACTAACAGTGCTCCTGCTACCGTTACCCGTCTTCTTGATATGGGTGTTGAGCCCTATCTTATCGCATCATCAGTTATTCTTGCTATGGCCCAACGGTTGGTGCGCAAGTTGTGTGAAAACTGTAAAGTGGCATACAAACCATCAGCAGATATTTTGGCAAGCATTGGATTAAGTGCTGCAGAGGCAAAAGGCATTACGTTTTATGAGCCAAAAGGATGTGATGAATGTAATCAGACAGGATATCGTGGCCGTATGCCTATCTTTGAACTTATGGTCATGACGCCTGATATTGCCCACTTAACTATGGAGCGTTCTGATACTTCATTATTACGCAAACAAGCTCAAGCAGATGGTATGACGTTATTGCTTGCAGATGGTGTGCGCAAAATTAAAGCAGGGTTAACAAGCATAGATGAAGTGCTTTCAGTTGCATCAGCAGAGCAAACTGCTATTGAAGAATGATAAGCGATTAATCTTTATTATTCATCAAGCGCGAGCGTTAATTGTTCAGAAAGTTTTAATGCTGCATCAGGTGCTAGTGGTTGATAGCCAAGATCGGTAGGAACAAGAGATGTAGGCGCTGGTGTTAATGATTCAGCAGGAGCCAGGGATTCTTGTTGGATGGTTGCGCTTTGTTGAGTGTTTATGTTTGGTGCATGCTTGTCTTTCATATGTGTAACGTATGCATTTTTACGAGCAAACGTTGAACTGCAATAGGGACAAGAAATTCTTTCAATAGGTTTGTTGATACGACACGTATCTTTGCATAAACAGTGCTTAGGCTTTTTGAGACATGAGCGACAAATCGTATGTATCTTTTTGTGTCTGGTCAAACCAGCCCATTGTGCAAATTTTTTGCCACATTCACATTTGAAAAGTTTTTCTCCGTTATGATTTCTTATATGCCTGTCAAGATTGTATTTTTTTCCAAAAATTTTACCGCATCCGAGATGGTGACATGCGTACGTTATTTTGTCTTTAGGAGTATAATCCTTATCATCTTCTTCTCTTTTTCTTTTGGTTCTTTCAACACGAGCTTGGTCAAAAATTGGAATTTCAGTTTCTTTCATTTCTTCCATAGCGCTGCTCATCTCAGCTGCAGAAATAAGAAGTAATAAAATTGATTTGGTTGTTAATGTTTTCATAAGTTCCCGTCCTCTGGTTCTTCCCCTTCAAAAGATCGTGCATCTCCTGCTGTAGGATCGATTTCTCGGTTGTGTGGTTTATTGCTTTCATCAGGCATAGGTAATAATAATAACTTATCACCAAATGGATACAAGGTTGATGTCGCTGCTTGCGCAGGCATTTCAGCTGGTTGTGTTTGAAGATGAGAATCTGTATCTGCAGCCAAACTTTGTTGTGGTGTAGGTGGATATTGCGCATATAATTGAGCCGGGGAAGACGGCAGTTGTGGTGCAAGGTCTGCTGGAAGATATGTATGTGGTGCATGAGCAACATGTTCTGTTTCTTGTGTAGGCTTATGAACTCTTTTTATATGTTGAGTTAATGGGTACTCCTTTAGATAACCCACGCCACACGTTGTGCATTGGTAAAACTTTGGAGTATGAGTTCTTGCGTGTCTGACCAAATGACTTTTATATGCAAAAACTTCGCCACATGTATCGCATACATGAGCTTTTTCTTTTTTGACGTTAGTTTTTTTATCCCCATCAAATTTTCTTTTAATTCCTCTAGTTACTCTT
>JBIOKB010000067.1:0-3069 GCA_044451405.1 Candidatus Babeliales bacterium | reverse complement strand
ACTTTTCCCCACAACTTTCTTTTTTTTGACCGTTTTAGGCTTATGAGAGCACGCCGTGGAACTACAATCGCCATCAAATACAACACCAGCTCTGGCAATCTGATCCATGGTGCGTCCGGTCAATGCAGATTTTGGTTTGCTGCTCGTGATATCACTGCCTGGCTTTGCGTATGCATCTTTCATCTTTATACACAACCACTGCTTTTGTTCGCCTTTAAAGCGTACTAATGCGTATGCTCCGTGTAATTTTTTACCATGCAACACAATTTCTATGCGACCATCTTTCAGACATTCATCCATGGGTACTGCTTTGCCTTTAACCTGCTTAATATTTGTATACGTACCACTATCCCACACCATTACGGTACCACCGCCATATTCGCCTTGAGGAATCACTCCTTCAAAATGCGCATATTCAAGCGGATGATCTTCCGTCATTACTGCTAAGCGCTTATCTGCAGGATCAACTGATGGCCCTTTTGGAATTGCCCAGGAGACTAACACGCCGTCAATTTCCAGGCGAAAATCATAGTGTAGATGACTTGCTGCATGCTTTTGTATAACAAAGAGTGATTCACCAGACTTCACTTTCTTATGCGGCGCAGGCTCGGGTGTTTTGCTAAAATCACGCTTCTTTTTATATTCTTTTAACGCGTCTGTTTTCTTGGCCATAACACTTTCCCCATTGAATAGTAAGCATCCGATGAATGCGATACCTAATCCACGAATATATCCCTGTTTCATAGCAATTTCCTTACCATCTATGCTATGGTTTTGCTACATCCATTCTGATCATAAACTCTATAAAAAAGGAATAGTTATGACGTTTTCACACAAGATTACTCTTACCATAAGCATGATCATGCTTGGTATAGGCATACCGCACTACCTTAAATATCAACAAGCGCACAGCACAGCAAAAAAACAAGAACCTCTTCTAGCAACTTCTTTGGCGACTGAAGGGAAAATTAGTGTTCAATCAATTATCCTAATAACAACGATTACTGACCTTCATGATTTAGTTGCACAAACTAAAACAACACAACCGCTGATAGTAAAAGTAATAAAAGTCGATTGTTCTGCCTGCCAACGGATGCTTGATCCATATGCCCGTGCTGCAGGAAATTTCCAAGATCGCATACTATTTGCAGAAATTGATTTCGGTCAACTTAGTGAACCAGACAAAAACAATGTACGCCATGAATTGCGCTTAACTGAAGTGCCAACATTTATTGGCTACGTCGATGGCAAAGAGGCGTTACGCTTTAGTGGCGTCCGCACTGATGAGCAATTAAATCGCACACTCAATCACTTACTTGATATACGATAATATTAACCCTTATTACAGAGGATATTTGTATGACTCTATCACGCACTATGATTATCGGCGCTCTTGTTGCCGCACTCTATCTTATCTGCGCCTATGTCGCACAATTAGGAACAGTGCCATTACACATACGCTATGCATTATCTGGATGTCTCTTTGGATTCTGGCCGGTACTTTTTCTCATACTTCTACTCTACGCAATCTACTCTGCGTGGAAAACACGGCAACGTGATTCAATATTGCTCGCAATCACGAGCTTATTCATGACGCTCTGGTTGGCTCCTGCCATGCTTAGAATATCTTATTACTCATTCCAAGCTGCAATGGCATCCTCCTCCGCTCATCCGGGCATTCAGGCTCGGCGAGCTACGGCGGACACGGCCAAAGAGCCCGCAAAACATGAAACTGCTGCAGCCCCGGCAACAATAGAAGAAGTAACATCAGAAAAACAGCTCAATGCGCTTATTGCTGCAAGCACACAACAACCATTAGTGGTAAAAATATTTGCAACCTGGTGTGGACCATGCCAACAAATGGTACCAAGTTACAAAGCAGTAGCTGCTGGATTACAGGATAAGATCACGTTTACTGAAATTAATTTTGATGTGTTTGATAATAAAGATGCGTTGAATGTACGTGGATTACCAACCATCATCTGCTACAAAAATGGTAGCGAAGCGTTCCGTATTGGTGGCTACCGCACTAAGGATCAGCTCAACCAAGAAATCAGCAAGCTGCTATAAATTACTTTTATTTTAATAAAAAAGGGACCTTTTTTTAAGGTCCCTCATTAATTACTTTAAAATATTACTTACTCAGTAACCAAGAACGTCAACGTCATTGTTTGTACTACTTCATCATCATTGTTGCGTTCAGTAATAATCACCACTTCTTCTTTATTTAATGCAACTTTACCACTGCCTTGGCAAAAAGTCGCCGGCTTACCTTGCTCATCTAAGCCGCGATAGATCTTCAAATCAAGCATTGCAAATCCAGCTTCATTATCAGGGAATGTCGCAATTTCAAAAATCATGCCATCAATTTCATGTCGCATACTCGATTTCGTAAACTTAACAGAATCACTCACGACGCTACCATCGTTTTTTACCACTTGCACGGTAAGAGAAACATCAAAATGAGCACTGTTAACAGTATTATCAACACTCTGAGTAGAACCAGCACTCGTATCACTATTTGCTACTACACCTGCTGTTGCTAATAACAACGCTAATGATAATAATTTCTTCATCATAGAAACATCCTTCTTTTTTTAAGGTTATTTTTTTACAAACTTTTTGGAGTATAGCACATGATTATGATTTCACTACAAAATTAATAAGCCGATCTTGTACAAAAATCACTTTCACGATTTTCACGTCAGCAAGCCACTTGCTAATAAGTTTTTGTGCTTGTTCTGCAACAATTGATTCATCAGTACCCGTAGGAACTGACAGCATAGCACGCACTTTACCATTCACCTGTACCACAATAGATGCAACATTTTTAATGGTAAGCGCGGGATTATAGAGCGTCCAGTGGCAGTCTTCAAGTTTTTTGCCAACTACCTGCTCAAGAATCTCACTCGCCATGTGTGGTGCCATGATAGAAAGTGATGATGCTATAATCTCAATGCTTTCAAGATTTAACTTCATAGCGTGTGCATGCACATCATTGAGCCATTCCATAAATGCAGAGATTGCCGTATTTGGTTTAAAGTGAGCTAACCGTTCTTGGTATTCTTT
>JBIOKB010000066.1:0-3248 GCA_044451405.1 Candidatus Babeliales bacterium | reverse complement strand
TTGCAAAATCGTAACAATAAATATGCGGCTTTCCCGTTTTATAATCTGAACAGTAGTAAAATTTTGAACCATCTGCTGCCATGCTTGGTGAAACATTATTACCACCATTGCGCGTTATTTTTTTAAAATCACCTTTGCTGTAATAATATACCTGACAACTACCATTACCACGTGAAGCACAATAGACCAGCTTAGTACCATCTTTTGAAAATGCTGGTTGCATATTAAGTCCATCAAAATTGGAAGCAATTTTACGCTGCCCTTTCATGTTTGCTGTCATCAGACGAATATTTTTATTGGTACTCTCTGAGTAAAACAACAGTGGATTGTTGCTATCTGCATTCCAGCGTGGCGCTACGTTAATAGTTGGTGTGGTAATTAATGGTTGTTCGTTACTGCCATCATAATCAGCAATCATAATATGTTTTAAGTGTGGTTTATTTTTTTTACGCACTACATCTTTGCAATAGGCAAGTTTGGTTGAAAATATTCCCGGATTTCCGGTAATAATCGGCCAGACTTCATCAGCAATATTGTGCGCCCAGCCACGCAAAGCCGTTCCTCGTTTATAATATTGTTTTCCGCCAAGCATCTGCACTCTGCGCGTATCATACAACCGCCAATCAATGTTATCTGCATCATGGCTTACAAAAAGTACCAACGGAAATCCCTGCGCAGCATATTCTTTCATCTGCTGCTTTGTTGTCACACTCTCACAGGAACGTACCGTTACTTCACATTGCCCCGTCCACTGACAATCATGCGCAATGATGTCAGCTACTTGAGCAACTTCTTCTTGCGCACCGACACTCACGATAAGAAATTTCATTTTTGCATGCTCACGAGCAGAGACGCTAACAAAGACGTCTGTTTTTGTATCCGCTATCGCGGATGAATCTACTTCGGCTACAAGAGTTGCGCCATGCAAACTCAAAATTAAAAGACAGTAAAAGATCATTGCATATCCTAATTAAACGTAATCGTCATCTGTTTGCCCCACGCCATTTTCGGGAACACCATCGCATTAATAGCCTGCTCTGCACTCATATCAAACATAAGAACGCCTGATGATTGCTCAACAACACTATCTACAATCACACCCTGCCAATCAAGTATTACCCGCACTATGCACGTTAATCCAGCATGCCCTATCGGCGGCTTCCAGTGATTTTGTAATTCGCCTTGCACCGCTTCTTGTAATTGCAGCGCTTCATATTCTAATTGGCCTACGTATATCGCTGATTGCGCATCTGCCGGCACTGACATTGCAACTTGGCTTTCAACCATTGGTTGTTCAACCACGGGTTTTACGTCTTCTTTTTTCTCTACTGGCTTGGGCTCGGCAGCTTTTTTCTCAAGCTTGGGAGTTTCTTTTGTCTTTTTATTTTTTATCTCTTTTTTATTTTTCTTTTTTTTATTGCGCACAGTTTTTTTTGATTTTTTGGGAGACTTCTTTTTCATACTCTTGCTCTTAGGTGTTGAAACGAGCGTTGTTGTTTTTGTAGCTCTCTCAGCTGGCGCTTGCCGCTCTACAACATCACTCTGGGTATCTAGCGCAGAAAAAACGGGTGTTGATATTGGAGGAGTTGCTGCCATTTGTTTGCTGCCCACCACTTTATGCAACGGCAACAAAATAACATGCTGCGTAGTTAGTGCACTCGCTGTGTAAATAAGATAATTATCAACAGAACCGCGATACACCAAAAACAACATGCACAGCATAATGCCATGCAGCAGCGTGCAGCCTGCAATGATGTGCGTCCACAGTCGATTACGCCCGCTTTGTTGCCAGCGCCACATATGAAATACCCCCAACAACTTTTATTTCATCAACCAATTCTATGACGTTACCATAGTGAACTGCTTTATCAGCTTTTACAAAGACTGTTTGTTCTTTGTGTGAGCCAACGGTGTTTTTGATCGTCTCTAATAACTGTTGTTTGTTTGAAATACGCGTGCCATTAAAATAGAGCTGTTCGTGCGCATCTAAATATACTACCAACTCTTGTCGCGCGTTATTATCTTCCCGCGCTTTACCACTGGGTAACGTAATTTTAATCGCGTTATTCACCAGCGGTGTAGTGACCATAAAAATTACAAGCAAGGTAAGTGCTGTATCAATCAGTGGTGTTAATGAAACTTCAGTGATTGCAGTCATGCGCCGGCGCTTGCGCGTAGAACGTATCATGGCTACCTCTTATCGCACAAATAATTTTTGAATTATAATACTGACTCTATCACCAAGCATGAGGAGTTGATTTTCTAAGCTTCGCATTTTAACCATAAGATAGTTAAAGAGCACAATAGCAGGAATAGCTACCACAAGACCTGCGAGCGTGGTAATAAGCGCTTCTGCAATACCCGGTGCTACCGTTACAATATCTGCTGATTGTTTTTCACTAATGCGAATGAAAGCATGCACCAATCCCCACACCGTACCAAAAAGACCTAACAACGTAGATATGGTAAAACTGGTGGTGAGTATTGGCAGATACGATTCTTCATACACCAACATATCATCAACTGATTGCCCTATAGATTGTTGTAACAGCAGCCACTGCTGTTCACTCAATGTTGTTTGCCCTCGCTCTTTGTTCACTTCTAAAAAATTTTTAAGTGACGCTAAATTCTTTGATAAAAAATAGCCGGGCATAGTTCCTGAAAAATGGGCCGCTGCTGCCATGAGCTGATCAAGGGTGGTTACGGATTTCAGGTACACCAACGCCTCTTGCATCTGACGTTTTTTCATGCGCATCAGAAGTAGTTTATAGATAAATACTGACCAGCATAAAATAGACATAATAAGGAGTATGATAAGTACCAACTTACTGATGGTATCTGACTGAGCAACTAACTGCCAGAGGGAATTTCCCATAAGGTGAACCATATAATATCCTAAGATTAAAAGTATCCAATTCCTACATTTCCCATAAAACTGCCCAAAGCTTACCAAATCGGGGGGCAATTTAAAATGATTGGCTCTTCCCAAGAACTTACCTAGACCATACCTATCTCCCAGAATAAATTGACAGGCTGAATATTTTAGGGTATTCTGATAGTACATATAAATACCCCTTGTGGGTATCTTACAAAGGAGGAAATACTATGAAATTCACTATAAAAACCTTCCTAACCGCCCTTACCCTTATGGTAAGTGCATTTTCTATCTACTGTGCTGATTTAACACCTGAAGAATTAGAACAACTTGAGAAAGCTTACGCGCAAGAGGCAGTGGAAAAAAGTCTTGG
>JBIOKB010000065.1:0-3843 GCA_044451405.1 Candidatus Babeliales bacterium | reverse complement strand
GTTTAGAAGCTCGCACCATTTCCGTAGCACCTACATAACTCTGCATTCCCAAACATACTACTGCGCATTGCATATATCTATAGATATTCATGTGTATCCTCATGTTGATATATCTGTTATAGTTTTTTACCCCAATAAAAACTTGAGTGTATCAGTTTTTTAATGTTGTTAAAGCTTTTCTTATAAGCATTTTCAATCTTTTTATGCTACATGAAAATAAAAACATCTAAATAACTAGCGCATCAGTTTTTTACATTACACACGAATAGTCTTTTTCTTTACATCACTCTATAAACTATTAACCTAAGCAAAGCATTACTTTTTAATAGATCTAACAGGTTGGCATATGAATAAAATTCGTGTCGGCGTTTTAATGGGCGGTAAATCAATTGAACGGGAAGTCTCTTTTAATTCAGGGCGCACCGTCTGTGATCATTTAGATACTGCTCGCTATGACATCATTCCTATTTTTCAAACCGCAGCTGGAACCTTATATATATTGCCATGGCACTTTTTGCATCGAGGAAAAATAGCTGACTTTGAACATCGCCTTGCTACCCAAGCACGTCACATTACCTGGGATGATATACCTGAGCTTATTGATTTTATGTATCTTGCCGTACATGGTAAATATGCAGAAGATGGTACGGTGCAAGGATTTTTAGAAATACTTGGTGTTCCGTATTTAGGGTCTAAAGTTTTTTCCAGCGCCCTGTGCATGGATAAAGCGGTGCAAAAAGAATTTCTTAAGCATAATGGCATAGATGTTCCTGCAAGTATCACGGTAACCCCTGATCAAGTACGTGATTTTGACATCTACCAACACAGCATTGAACAACAGCTAGCCGCTGAACGCATACCCCTGCCCTACGTAGTAAAACCACATCAAGAAGGTTCCAGTTTGGGAATCACCGTTGTATTTGATACTAACGATCTTCATGAAGCACTTAAGCGTGCCTGTTTTGTTGATCCTCATAAAGCACAATCAGTTCTTATTGAAGAAAAAGTTAGTGGTATGGAATTTTCATGCATTACCATTACTGATTACAATAGCGGAGTATTAGTACCGTTACCACCAACAGAAATTGTTCCTGAGCCAGAAAGCCATTTTTATGATTATGAACAAAAATATATGCCCGGCCGCGCTCAGAAATTTACTCCCGCTCGATGTGATACACGCACCATACAACGCATTCATGATGTATGCATACAAACTACGCATGCACTTGGTATCACCAACATTTCACGTATTGATGGCTTTGTAACAGAAGATAATCGGATTGTTATTGTTGACCCAAACACCTTATCGGGCATGGGACCTGCAAGTTTTTTATTCCGTGAAGCAGCTGAAATTAACATGGGCCATACACAACTTATAAATCATCTTATTGAAACAGAACTTCATGCCTACGGCATGCTTGATACTGCAACGTTCTCTACCCAGGAAAAACAGACCTCCATGGAAACACATAAAACACGCGTAGCCGTATTAATGGGCGGCAATTCTAATGAGCGAGAAATATCATTGGAATCAGGAAGAAATATTACCTTTAAACTTTCTCCTCACAAATACACGGTTATTCCCCTGTTTGTAAGCAGCTCTATGGAGCTTTACAAACTTAATCAATCATTATTAGTCCGCAATTCAACTAAAGAAATAGAAAGTATGGTTGATAAAAGTTCTTACGTTGCCTGGAATGATCTCCCAAATATTGCTGACTTTGTGTTTATTGGGCTTCATGGCGGTGCTGGTGAAAATGGCAGCGTCCAAGGTGCTCTTGAAATGTTGGGGGTACCGTATAATGGTTCAGGCATACTCGCCAGCTCATTATGCATGGATAAATACAAAACTACCCAATTTTTACACAGCAAGGGCATTGATGTCCCGCGCGGCCTGCTGATTGCGCACCACGAATGGCTCACCAATAAAGAAGCTTTACTTGAAACGATAACAACAACTATTGGGTTACCTGCAATTATTAAACCTCATGATGATGGCTGCAGCGTCATGGTTGCAAAAGCCAACAACACTACTGATCTTGTCACCCATATTGAAACTATCTTTGCTCATGGTAAAAACCATGCACTCGTTGAAGAATGTATTGTTGGCATGGAACTTACCGTAGGCGTCATTGGTAACGAAAAACCTCAGGCGTTACCACCAAGTCAAACCGTAACAGCTTCAGATATTCTTTCTATCGAAGAAAAATTTTTACCGGGCGCTGGTGAAAATCAGACACCAGCACCATTACCAGAGCAGACACTCACGCTTGTACAACGCACTATGGAACGGGCGTACGAGTTTCTTGGCTGTCGCGGCTACGCGCGCATTGATTGTTTTTATCAATCAGCAGCGCAAAGCCCTACTGGCGCTGAGCGGGTTGTTATTATTGAAGTTAATACGTTGCCTGGCATGACACCAGCTACGTGCATTTTCCATCAAGCTGCTGAAATTGGCATTAAGCCTATGGATTTTATTGATTTGATTATCAAATTTGGATTTGAAGAGCATAAGCAGAGCGTTAAGCTTGAACACCCTGCACGAGAAACCAAAGAAAAATCTGAAGAATACTTTAACTAACTCACAATGAGAACATAGACGAAAAATTCACAGATTGGTCAAACAAAATGCCTGCTGCAACCATAGCCACCACAGCTAAACCCACAGATTCGCTTGTTAGCAGCTCTATTTTTTTACGTTCTTTCTCTTCTAAAACAAAAATGTTCGTGTCTCCTTGAATTTTATATTCCCTCTCAAATTGATGGTACCACTCTTTAGCTTTCTCTGCTGATACTCGCTCGCAATCCTGCGCAACTTTATCTACCATCCCGCCTCTATATTCAGTAGCCTGAGTTCTATAAGCATAGCACTTCTTTCTCGCAGAAAGATGATTTATATAACATGTCTTATCAGGATGCATTTCAAATTCTATACGCCCTATCTCTGATCCATATACATATACTGTTAATAAACAGAGTACTGCACAGAAAATTCTAGAAATCATCGTGGTCCTTTCTGTTGAAATTAATTATTTTTGAACCCGTATAGTATAAGTGTACCACATATTTGCGCAGCAAAAAGCCCTTGAGAATTAACTCTCAAGGGCTCTATTATCTTACATACTCTTTTTTGCAGTTTTCTTCTTTACTGTTTTTTTCTTTAACGTAGATATTTTATCCTTTAATTCATCCATTTCTTCAAAAATAGATTCATAAACTTTATAGGGAAAACTCACTTCAACTATCTTTCCATTGTGGTCTTCAATAAAAGAAGGATTAATCTTAGGGTATTTTTTTTTCTTAGCCATATTAATCTCTATATACTTCTTTGCGATGAGCAATTTTAATTACCAAAATTGTCACGATATGTTTTTTTACTTCAAAAATCACGCGGTAATCACCACAGCGTAATCTGTACGTATCATCTGCACCTTCCATCTTCCTAATGTCAAGATTAGGCACCCCTTCAATCAAGTCTTCTAGTTTTTCATCAATAGCTTTGGCAACACTCGTTTCCAACTTTTTTAGTTGTTTTTCAGCAGAAGGTGCTAACTCCAATGCATAACCCTCGAAACTTTTTCTTTGCTTCATTTGCTAAAAATCTTTTTTCTTACTTTTTCGTAGGGAATTGACTTAAAATTTTTACTTTTTATCTCGTAAACATCAGCTAAATCCTTAAGTTCTTCCAATTCATCCATAAGCTTTTCAAATTGTTTGATAGGCATTACCACCCGCGCTTTGTTCCCTTTTTTATCACGAGAAAATTTAATAGCAGATTTTGTCATATTTAAGCTCCTTTTTGTATTGCGCTCTCCACTCCCGTATCTTATTCATATATATATC
>JBIOKB010000064.1:0-4007 GCA_044451405.1 Candidatus Babeliales bacterium | reverse complement strand
TTTAACTAAAATGCGCATTTTAGGGAAACAGTCAGCTGATCCGGGGCTTTCTTTGAACACCATATCAGCAAATAAAGGGTCTTTATGCATGATTTTCTTGTATAGTTCCGTATTTTCTGTGGTGCCACCCAACGTACCGTTAATACCTTCATGGGCAATAATAATACGCCCTTTAAGGTTTAAATCAGTGCATATCTTTTTTTGCCATTTTAAAATGCGCTCTGGATACTCGATATGAATATATTTGTAATAGAGAAGGATTGTGCCCATGGATTTTACCTGCCAAAATCAGATTTAATTTTTTTAAAAAAAGTATACCATATAATTTGATTCTTGCTATGTTGTTTGCTACTGTTATAGC
Organism: Candidatus Babeliales bacterium; assembly: GCA_044451405.1. Lineage (GTDB taxonomy): Bacteria > Babelota > Babeliae > Babelales > Vermiphilaceae > JBIOKB01. The sequence goes on along the minus strand of JBIOKB010000064.1, from coordinate 3,646 downwards.
CCCATAAAGCAGTGGTTTAATAGTACAAGGAGATACCCATGAGCATGAAATTTTTAGTTGGCAGCATTATATTCTTATTAACCGTCAATGGATGTTCCTGTTATATGAATAAAATCAATTCAACGCCGCAGCAGATTGTTGATGGTTTATCCTATGTCACCATGAGACGTGTAGGCCCTTCAGCTCAAGAGGTCCAAAAAGGGCAACGTATCACGGTACATTATACCGGTTGGCTTGCTGATAAAAATGGAGATTTAGATCGCAATAAAAGGTTTGATAGTAGTATAGAACGAGGAGTACCATTTACCTTTGTGGTAGGTGGCGGTCAGGTTATTGAGGGATGGGATAAAGGTGTTGTTGGTATGAAAATTGGTGAAAAGCGTCGTTTAATCATCTCCCCTGCTTTAGCATATGGTCCTCGCGGTGTTCCGGGGGTTATTCCTGGCAATGCAACGCTTATTTTTGATATTGAGCTTATCGCGATCAATTAAGACACTCTCTTGCATACCTAATCCCATTTTGTTAAAGCTTATCAAGTAGTTTATTCTTTCCCCCTCATTTTTAAGGAGACGTGTAATGATGCGTCGTTATGCAGTGGAAGCTTCTGGAGCTTTCTTTCTTATGTTTGCTATAGCATTTTGTGGTCACCCACTTGCTATAGGGTTGATTTTTATGGCAATGGTATTTATTGGTAGCCATATTTCTGGAGCACATTTTAATCCGGCAGTAAGTCTTGCAATGTGGGTTCGTGGATCACTTTCAACAAAAGATCTTCCGTATTATATGATTGCACAAACCGTAGGTGCTACCCTTGCAGCAGCATTATTTTATGGCATGTCAGGTACGCCATTTGCATGGGATATTCCTGCAGCAGCAAATCTATTTGTTATGTGTATTCCTGAATTGCTATTAACCTCATTATTCTGCTTAGTAATTTTAGTGGTGTCTACTGCACGTGAATTCCAGTCAATTAAGTATTTTGGTTATGTACAGGGATTAACGTTGGTAGGTTTAGCGGCATTTGGCAGTGGATTTTTCAACCCTGCAGTTGCATTAGGCGCGTTAATTGTACGTGGTGCAGTTACTATGTGCTTTATGCCATTATGGAAATTGGCAGTGATTTATGTAGTTACTCCGTTAGTTGCTGGCGCAGCAGCTGCGTATAAATTCAAATTCTACTATCCAAATCAGTAATAGAGTTTAAAAAACTATTATCATGCGCCAACAGGTGTGTACTTGTTGGCGCATTAATTTTTTACTTGCGTGCTTGATGGGATTTACGTGCTTGCAGATACGCGTGATCAAGATCTTCCTGGGTGATTGCCGTGCGGCGTGCACGCGCAGTAACAATGGTTGCCTGCTTGATGATGCTTTCTAACTCAGCACCACTAAAGTCATGCGTTTTACGTGCAATTGATTCAAGATCAATAGTGCCGCTGGTTGAGCGGCCAAATTTTGGATCATACAGATAGAACTCAAGAATTTCACGGCGTGTTTTTTCATCGGGCAACGGAATTTCAATAATATAATCAAAGCGGCCGGGACGGCGGAGTGCTTTATCAACCAACTCAAGGCGGTTGGTGGCAGCAATCACCGTGATTCTATTTTCTTTAGTAAAGCCATCCATTTCAGTTAATAACTGATCGATGGTTTTATTATCTTCACTGCTATGATATGGGCTATTATCGCGACACCCGATAGCGTCAATTTCATCAATAAAAATAATAACGTGTTTTGTTTTATTATCTTTTAAGGCTTTGCGTGCCTTGGCAAACAATTCCCGTATGCGAGAAGCACCTACGCCTACATACATCTCAACAAATTCTGACCCAGCAGCGGTAATAAAGATCGCATCAACTTCAGCAGCAAGAGCGCGAGCAATAGAGGTTTTACCGGTTCCTGGTGCGCCAATAAGGAGAATCCCTTTAGGTGGTGTAGCGCCCGCTTGTATAAAATGGGCCGCACCTTGAATAAAATCTTTTAAATCATAGATTTCTTGTGGAACAACGCCTTTGATATCAGCGAGGGTCAGCGTTGGTGGTTTGTGCCCGCGGGATGCAGGAGCTTCGTTGGTATCATGAGTGTCTTCAGTGAGGGTCTGAATGCGATTTGATATATCATCTTTTCTTGTTTGAAGCCCTTCCCAAAACTCTTTACGCATGCGTTTATTGAAATCGCTCCATTCATTAAAAAAGGGGTAGATAGGAGCAGAATAGAAGAGTATGAGGAGGGTAGGCAAGATAGTTCGTATGAGATGCATGAGATCCCAATAAATTAAGGGTTTTCAGTTTGACGCATGAGCAATATTATCCTACTATAAATGCTATACTGCTAAAAGTAAATGTTGTTACACGCTGTAATAAACAGGTTGTTCGATGCTGTCAATACGCTCCCTCTCTTCCCTTATCATTATTGGTCTCACCTGCTCTCTTCTGTTACCTGCTTGCACTAAAAAAGGGGCAAAACAGCGAGCTGGCAGTGATCGTTATGTAGAAACACGTGACCAGGTGGAATTAAAAGTACTTAAAATGGACGCCGATGATTGTTACAAGTGTTTTGGCAAAAATCTTATCTCTAAAGGCTATCAGCCGCTGCTGTTAACAATTTATAACGATTCAGATGATGCATTGTTATTACGTGCTTCTTCTATTGATTTGCCGTTAGAATCAGCAAGCATCGTTTCTAACGCTGCCCATATTCCAACCATTCCTCTTACCCTAATCCCTGCCTATTTTGCCGGGCTATTTTTCTGGCCCGCATTAATCCCAGTTGCTGCAGCTGGATTTTTTATGGCTATGTCTAATAGTACCCTTGATAACAAAGTGGATTCTGCGGCTCTTGAAGCAGATAATGCGATTGAAATTTTACCGTATGAACGGATATCGCGGACTCTATTTGTAGATAGTAGTATTTCTGTTGAGCAATTCTCTCTTTATATCTTTAATGTTCATAAAAAATCGTTTATTCCATTTACCGTTGATTTTAACGCATAATCCATTACAGTTAAGGGGGTGAGCGTACTCTCTTGATTGTAAAGGCCCATTCCTATGAAATTATCTATTGCATGGATATTTGATCATATAGATGCTGATTGGAAATCTGTTGATATTAAAGCCCTTGTTGAACGCTTTAATCAAACAACGGCAGAAATAGACGGGGTTATGCCAGTTGTCACCAATATGCACGCCTTTACGCTCGCTCAAGTTACCGACATTTCCGATACAACTATTACTGCCTTTAGTGCTGAACATAACAAATCATATACAGTACCTACACGCACTGATGCACAGATAGGGTTATGGTATTTGCTTACTCGACGTTCGCTGCTGGTAGAGCTTGGTGATGATTACAATGAACTAACTGATGTTGTGTGGACAACATCTCCCGATATTGGTGGCGGCAAAGATCATAGAGCGCCTGCACTTGCATGTCCTGAGCCATTGCGCGCGGGAGGTTGGAAAAAGCAGGTTGAACAGCATGACTTTATTCTTGAAATTGATAATAAATCGATTACCAATAGACCAGATTTATGGGGTCATCGCGGTATAGCGCGTGAAATTGCAGCGCTGCTCGATGTGCCACTCAAACCGCTGGATCTTAGCCATGTGGTTGTGCATGAAACCCCCCTTCGCTTATCCGGGTCATC
>JBIOKB010000063.1:0-4175 GCA_044451405.1 Candidatus Babeliales bacterium | reverse complement strand
TGCGTTAGTTGTTGAAATATTTTGTGTTATAGGGCGCGGCAACATGTATGTGTGGCTTTGCTCAGCAGGGCAGTTGTTGCAGATGTTACCGAGTATTTCTGAAGATAAAAATAGTAAGAAAATAACAAATATTTTTTTCATTACATGGTTTCCTTTTTGTGCTTTCACTATTGACCCCTATCTTAAGATAGCTTTTTCATAAAAACAAGTGCTTTGATAGAGAGGCTGTTCGTGGGGAGCCTGACAAAATAGAGCACAAGCTCACCAGGATACGAATGCGAATGTAGATAGCCAATCTTATAGAAAAGTTTACAAATTCCGTTCGCCCCGAGTGAATTTCGTAGAAATTTGTAACGAGGGGGACCTTAAATCATTGCTTCATAAATCCCTTATCTGTTATACAATTTGCAATGACTATCCCAAAAACAAGGAAATTGTATGATCTACATGTATTTAATTATGTTAACAACTCTTGCCATCACCAATGTTGCGTACAGCATGGAAGAAATAAAAGAAGCTGCAAGTAAAGAGACTCCTCTTACTGCAGCAGGAATTTTACCATCTTTAAGCCAAGCGCAGGAACCAAAACTACATAAAACGTTGCCAATTATGGTAAAAAACAATACGGGACATGATGCCTCTCTCACGTTGTCGTATCATCTGGAAGATAAAAAACGAATTCGTATGGTACAAACTTTCTTAGATAAAAACGAATCGACAACTATTGGTGATTATAAAGGGGTTTATACGTTAACTGGTATTAAAGCACACCTTATGTATGGCGGTAGAACGGCATTTGCACCATTGCATCTAAACATACAACAACGAGCACTGTTAACGCATAATGATGCCTATATCTCACTTGAAGAGGTTAATAGCAAACTTGTTATCCATGTTCGCCTATATCAAAAAAAGGAAGCTCAATTGCATGTAGTTAAACATGCTGAAATAAAAGCACAAGAAACCAAGCGAGCTGCTGTTCCAGTAGCTGGGAAACAATAAAGAAGTTTTTAGTTTTTTACTTACTTTCAGAATATAAATGCGAAGCACTCTCAACATCTTTTAAATCAAACACAATCGCGCTGATAGCACGGGTGAGTGCAATTGCTTGTGGCAGTGAACGCTGGAAGATGTTACGTCCGGTTGCGCTTCCGTGTGCGCCACCAACATGGATTTGATCATACACACCTTGTAGGAAATGGAGCGGATCTTGAATTTTACCACCCGAGCAAATCACGTGTGTATTACCTGCTGCAAGGGTTGCTATGCGCAAAGCAGCGCCATTTTTGGGCGCTTTAACTTTTACAAAATCTGCGCCAAGTGCAGCACCAACACCAGCAGCTCCTGCTATGATGTTAGGATTTTCATCATCAAGTACTTGAGAACCGCGTGGGTATACCCAGAGTACGGCAAGAAGGCCGTGTTGATGTGCCTGATATACAATATGTGCAGCTTCTTTGAGCATGACTTCTTCATACATGCTGCCTAAATAAATGGTATATCCAACACCCATGATGTTGAGATTTGAATTTTTTTTAAAGGTGAGTATGTCATCAACGGTCCACATCTGCATGCTGATAGGATCGCGATGTGATTGTGGCATGAGATTTGTTTTGCCATTTAATTTTACGATATAGTTTACCGTTGGATACAATTTGCCATAGCGGGATAACAGACCAAGATGGGTTGCCATAGCACCAATGGTTCCTTGGCTTGCTATATTAAAAAGATGCTCAGGATGCATAGCATCAGGATGTATCCCTTCGCCATAAAAGTCTTGATTCATATGCTCTATTTTTTGATCACAGGCAAAAAGCATAAGGCGGCCAGTGTTTTTTGTAATAGCAGCATAATTGGCAAGATATTCATGCTCTTTATCATGCGGGACATCAGCAGGGATGGTTACCCCAAGCGTATTTTCTTTCATAGTTCTCCTCAGACAATCTTGTCGTGTATCAGCATTCGTTCAGCAATTTTTTCAAATAACGGTGCAGCAATGGTTGAAGCGTACACGTTATGTTTTGAAACATCTTTAATAAAAGTAACAATCACGCGTTGATAGGAACCCTTGGTGCGCGTTGGCGCACTGTTTTCTACAATACCAGCAAAGGTATAAATATTCTTTGTGTATGAATAAGAACCGTTGACGAGCAAATTCGCGGTGCCCGTTTTGCCCATAATCCGATAACCCTGAATGCGCGCTTTTTGTGCACTTCCTTGGAGAACGGTACCTTCAAGAATATTTTTTATAGTTTCAATCGTGGTAGCGCTGTATACAGGCTTGCCGCGTATGCTGGTTGGGGTACACGTATCAATCATTAATAGTGGTTTTATTGCATAGCCGCCATTTGCAATAATACAAAAGGCGCGTGCTAATTGTAATAGTGTTGCTGAAATTTCATAGCCATACGATAGGGAAAAGAGCGATTGTTTTGACCAATTATGGGGAGGATTAACAAAGCCATCAGGTTCACCAGGGAATGCGATGCCTGTTTTGTGTCCAAAGCCCATGCGAATATAATGATCATATAAGCGTGGGCCTAATTTACGTACCACTTTAGCAATCCCAATATTATTTGATTTTTCGATTACTTGTGAAAATGGTATTACGCCAGCAACTGATGAAGGAACGGTATTAACTTTTCTTCCGTCAATATAGGTAGTTTTAACGTCTTCACAATCAATAAGTTCATCAGGAGTTACAACACCTTCTTCTAAAGCAGCCAATGCAGCAAGTACTTTAATAACAGATCCCAGTTCATATGTTTCAGTAATGACAGGATTTTTAGTAAGGTCCATATCCAATGTGCGCGTATGATTAGGATTAAATGTTGGTACATGGGCGAGAGCTAAAATTTCACCAGTATCTGGATTCATGACAATAATTGAACCTTCTTTGGCATGACACTGTTCAACAGTTTTTACCAGTTCTTCATATGCTAAAAATTGCAGATCGTTATCAATGGTACAGCGTACGGATGTTCCTTCATATCCTCGTATTTTGGTTTCATGCGTGAAATAAAAGTGTCCGGATCGTGCATCTTTTTGTAATACTTGGGTGGTTGGTTTTCCGGCAAGTTGAGTATTATACACGAGCTCAAGACCAAAAAGTCCCTTATTGTCAATATCAGTAATACCAATAACAAGCCCAGCAGATTCATTTGGATAAAAACGACCAGATTCATTAAGGAGCTTAATATCAGTGATGTTAGCGTTGGTAATAAGCTGTATCTGTTCGGGAGTTAAGCGGCGTGCAATATACATAAAATGGCTTGGTGGATTACCTTTTAATCGTTTGTATGCTGAATTAAAATGGCGTTTTAAAAATGATTCAAGCTGAGTACGATCTTCAAGAGCTTTGGGCAAAATAAAAGCAGCGACACTATCTTTATTCATAGCAAGAAGATGATTGCCCGAACGATCGTATATAGCAGCACGTGGCGGGTAAATGGTAAGCGTTACGTTATATTGCTTTTCACCAAGATTGGCATAAAAAGTGTTATTTCTTATTTGTATGTAATACAATCGGCAGGCAACAACAACGTACAAGGTACTTAAGAGTAAAAAAATGATGCTCGTGCGTGTCTTAGCTGATACGTTCATCGGTTGATCCTATGCTGTTATCATGCGGCACTGGAGGAAGTTTTTTTATGGCGGCTAAATTAATTTCACGCATGTGCAATGTTTCTTGTGCAAACTTTTTGACCGATGATCGTTGCTGCGCTACACAGAGCTGATTCATGAGCTGTTGTTTTTTACCTGCTAATGCTTTTGTTTGTTCTTGGATTTCTTGAATACGGTATGTTTGTTCAATGATGAGGCTATGCTTATGGATGAGCAGAAACACTCCTGCTAGATGAAAGCCGATAAATATACTCAGAAAGGATCGCTTCATGCTACACTCACTTATTTATATGATCATTATATTACGATCACTGTATCATGATGCATGTTTATTTGTTAAGAATCAGGATGGGATTGTATATAGAGATCAGTTGATTTGCACTTTTTTTCAAAATACAAAAAGAGAACACGTGCATCAGCAGATTTTATATCTATCGCATACATAGACCCCTTTCTTTCCTTCCCTCTATATAAATCCCCTTGTGCAGATTTTTCTTTATATACGGTTACGGTGAACGTGGGTTTTTTAGGATCATAGCATGTATATGCGG
>JBIOKB010000062.1:0-4192 GCA_044451405.1 Candidatus Babeliales bacterium | reverse complement strand
TTACAAGAATCAGATATATCGCAGATTAATCAGCTGTTTACTGATACTGTTCACGCAGTTAATATTCGTGATTATGCGCAAGAACAGTTAGATATTTGGGCTCCTAAAAATAGAACTGCTGAACATTGGAAAACCAGATTGAAAGACCACATCGCATACGTTGCTGATGCAGACGGTTTGATTGTTGGTTTTGCTGATATCACAAAAGATGGTTATGTAGATCATGTATATGCGCATAAAGATTTTCAAGGCCATGGCATTGCAAGCGCCTTATTGCAGCGATTAGAAAAGGATGCTCAAGCCATGGGGCTGCACGAATTACGAACAGAAGCAAGTATTACTGCAAAACCATTCTTTGAAAAAAGAGGTTTTACTGTAACATCAAAACAGGATAAAACATTCAATGGTATGACGTTTACCAACTATTGTATGTGCAAGAAGATATGATCTAAGAATTCAATTGCATGCTATATAGGTAATGGGAACCAGCATCAACCATCTTTTTAAAACCTACCTTTTCATATAACGCATGAGCAGCTGTATTATCTGCCATTGTATCAAGAATAATCATCTTAATTCCCGCAGATTTAAAACTCTCAACACCCTGCATGAGCAATAACTTGCCAATACCTTTACGACGAACCTCTTCTGTAACTGCAATTTGAGCAACTTGCCCCATACCATGTGGCTTACCTTGTGATAAATCAAAAGTACGTACAAACCCTACCGGCTTAATATCACAACAACACACAAGAATATTTTGTTTAAATTTATGCTTTCTCGTCTGACCATCTGGCTGCGGTAGACTCATTTCAACATATTCGCTATCAAGATCTGCTACTTTATCTGCATCGGGGAAATTGTGTGGATCTTTTGCTAATAAAGCAGTAATAAACGCATGGTCGCGTTCTTTTTTATAGGGTTCAATGAGAAACGACTCAGCAGCTGCTTTTTTATGCTCGGCTTCCATAGCGTAGATTCCTGATGTAACCATACAGAAACAGAGAAGTAATTTGATTAATGTATACATATGTTGCTCTTCCAAAGGTTACGCGTTTAAATATTCAGGAAAATGTTTTTTGACCTGCTGAGTAAACTTTTGCTGTATTTCTTGCTTATCAGAATGCTCTCTTTCATCGATAGGAAGATTGTTAAGATCAACGTTTGCTTTTCTAAACCCATCAAGAATGATACGTGCTCGATCAAGGTATCCTGGGTGATCATGGAATAACCAATATTCATTATCCATGTTGAATTTTCCTTCATCGCAATTGATAGTAAAATCTAAAAATTCATACACAATTGCATGATAATCATTCAAACTGATTAACTTTTTAACTGCGAATAGATCAGCATTACGCTCTATTTTACGTGTTTGATAAGCATCAATCGTTTTATGATATAGTCGACCTAATGCAAATAATCCTGCAAAACCAGCACCTATGCCTCCCAATACACGAACTGATTTGGGATAAGCGTGTAGCGCTTTTGCTGCTCGTATTCCTGTATAAGTACCAGCGCCGACAAGAGTAGTCACAAAAGAAAGATTCTTTAAAAGATTATTTTTTGAATGGTGCTCAACGTCACCTGCAACCATGTGGCCACATTCATGAAAAATAGCAAAACGAATTAATGATAAAGGAGCTGATCCACGTTTATCACCAACTCCAACAGCCATCGCTTTAACTGGATACCATTCTTCATCAACAAGTGGATAACATGCAGAATTGGTTGAATTATGATTTTGCAGTACCAATACAGGCTCTGTTATATTACATACCCTAAATGCCTTGTGGACTTCTGCTTCAATAGTAGGATGCAATTCAGAAAGATCATACTTTTTGCTAAATTTGCCCATTAAGCGATCTAAGCGACCTGCTTCCTCAATACTAACCTTCCAGCCCCAACGATCTGCCAATTGTTTGAGTGCTTGCTCTTCTGTTAATTCTTCTGATTCTGCTATCTCAGAATCTTCTCGGGGAACCTTGCACATAAAGGGTTCATCCATCGTGTATAACGATGTAAAACAAATAAGGGAAATAAGGGCACTATAGATAATACTTTTCATCATAACATCTCCATTTAAAAAAACTGCGGTTGGTAATAAATCATCATTTTCAGTATGCCAGAAAGGATTTTTGACACAACTGGTATATAATCGCAAAGTTTCAAATAGAAAATATGTTTAATTGATCGATTCAATCGGCATATTATAGGGCTGTTGCAGGCAATTTCTGTTATGACATACTGATAATTATTAGTAGTAATATCATTAAACATGTTGTCCCATAAATGGAGGAATCATGAACCGTACTATATCTCGTGTTGTCTTAGCAGCACTTATTACAACAGCCGTAGCCCCTGTACAAGCAGGTATTAAAGATACCGTTGTTAACAATTTAAAATCATTTATGACAGATAGCCCCTATTTTATGCTTTTTGTACCACTTTTTTTTGGTGGAGCAGCTGCAGCTTTATATAAAAGTGATGAGTTGGCGCATAAGGGAGATAGAGCAAAATCTAGCAAGTATCTTAAACTTGCTGTGGCAAGTTACGCAGCTGGTTTGGCAGTACCAATTACTGGTTTATATATGAATGGATTCTTTAGTAAAAATCCATCACTTTCTTAATGGAGAAATTATGAAATCTCTTCGTATTATCTTAGCACTCAGTTTATGTGGGGCTGTTTCAACATCACATGCTTTAATAAGCAGATTTAGCAAGCCTCTTATGGCAGGATTCGCATCATCTATTAGAGCAAAAGCATTGCGACCAAAATTCGTTCTCGGTTCAGGTTTACTTGGAACTGGTCTATTTTCTTCTTATGCCTATCAACAAAAACAAATACAAGAAAATAAGTTTAAAAGTGATGGAAAAATCACCATAAAAAACTTGGCTGGTGATATTGAAGTTGAAGGTTGGGATCATGATAGACTTCATGTAGAAATATCAAAGGAAGCCAATGATCAAGCAACATTAAACGATATCACCTTTGAAACCAATATTACTGATGATGTTGCAAGTGTGAATGCAATATACAAAGGAAAATATACCTTCGATAACCCACCAGCTGTAACAACAACCAATGGTGCGGGTATCTTTTTCGGTGACCAACGTGCCCCGCTTGTTAATTACACCGTCAAAGTTCCTCGCCTTTCTCATGTTGTGGTAAAAAACCAATCAGGAAATGCAAAATTTAAAAACATATTGGGATCTATTGATACAGAAACATGGGCGGGAGATATAGAAACTGATTGTTGTTCATCTGTCACCTCAAAATCGATGAGCGGATCTATTAAGCTTTTTAGCTCACGAGGTTGTGCTCGCGCGCATACTATGTCTGGTAACGCATTAATTACTGGATCATTTTATTTTCCCTTGCAAGAAGCTCATGCTTCATCCATATCTGGTAATGTATCAATTAATGGTGCAAAAGAAGCATATGGTAAATCAGTAATAGGCAATGTTGAAGTAAGAGGTGCAGCAAAAGGTAGTGCAACAAGCACTACTGGTAATGCAATCTTCTTCGGAGAATAAAAGGCATAACAAGATATTTGCTTTAAATTAACCAAGCGCCGTAAGGACTAAACTCCAATACGGCGCTTCTTTTTGTGCCAACCATGGAGTATGCTTTCCCTAACTATTTCGATAAAACAGGAGGGCACTATGGCACACTGGGGCTGGCCCCTCTACGCTCTATCGAATAACTACGATGCATCATTAAGCTACGCCGGGTTACATTACTGGTCAGTCAAGAAAAAGCTTACATTCTGAAGAAGAAATGTCTGTCATTTGTATCAATCAATTTCTCTTTTACCAAAAATGTTTTTTAGCAAACAATCTACCTGTTTGTGATTTTAAATACCGCTCAAAATCTCTGGCTTTAGTTTCTTCGGTAAAAGTCAGAAACATAGCAAGTTTCCACGGTCTGTATTTTGCGGTATGAATGGAGCCACCTGAATTGTGCGTCTCAAGTCGTTGTTCTACATCAGTCGTATAACCAACATACACAACTTCAGGAAAAGCTATTGATTTGATGAGATAAACATAATGCATGTTATTTATTCTAGCCCGTCTTCCGTCTACGCTTTAGGAAAATACGTTGCAGCTTATTTAAGCTTCGTCGGACTTCGACGCCTTTTTTAAATGTGTTCGCAACCCTTCGTCAAGCTCAGGGCGAACGGATTAAATC
>JBIOKB010000061.1:0-4482 GCA_044451405.1 Candidatus Babeliales bacterium | reverse complement strand
GTGTTGCATTATATACATTGCGACAAGTAAGAAAATTTAAAATTGCTATAGATCAAGAAACCCTTGCTGAATGTGTTCATAAAAAAGATCCATATTATGATCAGATTCAATTTCATGAAGCATGCAATGCATTCAATCAAGAGTTTCGCATTGAAGAAGATAATGATAAAATTTTTAAGTTTATAGTATCCACATGTGAAAGCTTAATGAAGAAAAAAAGTATATATACGCAGCAAGTGCCTCGTCTTGTACAATCAGCCCAAGAACAAGGGAAACTTATGCATGAGGCGCGTGAAGCCCTTGCATTAAAAACTGAGCAGGGCAACCAGCAAGCAATTCCTCAGTTACAACTATTAATGCAATCACCAAATAAATCTATACGACAAGATGCGCACCAGTGGTTGGAAAAACTGGGAGCTGCTGTTGTTCAGAATATGAATAAAGATGCTGAAAAAGATGAGCGTGTTGTAATGCCTCAATCAGCTGGAGCAGGAGTAAGCTTATCATCATATCTAAATTTTGTTGCTCATGCGCGTGATGTTGAGCACAAAGAACGTGAAGAACGTAAGTCCAAGAAAAGGAAAGGCGAAGATCTTGAAAGCTCTGGTGCTAAGGCTTCAAGAATTGAAAGTAATGGCGCTGGCTCAGGTTCTCTAAATCCATTTGTTTTAGCAGGTTAATTATTCAAGTCCCACAACTCCCTGTTGGGTGCCGGCTATTACAATGCCGGTAGCCCCAATCTCTTGTATCCAGAAAAAGCCGTTATTGCCGCTTAATGCTGGATAAAAAAATTGGGTAGTTGCTGGATCACTCACATTCCAATTTTGCACATCCCACGAGAACGATAAAATCCCTGTTGTAGCCGGAGTATTTACCGGTGCGTTAGCAACAAACAATCGCCGTGCACCATCAGAATAGAAATAGGTAACTGGTTGCAAGGTTTCAAATTGCGTTGTAGTTGAACTGCCATTAAACATGCTTGGAATGCCAGGAGATGCAGTAAAATTTGAACTGGTTCCTGCTGAAGTACCTGTACCACTGACTTGATATACGCTACTGCGATCAAAGGTATTAAAACCAAATTGATCAACGGTGCTTATAGGCCACACGGTGGCAGGCAGTGGTGTATCCATTCCCGCAACGGCATCGTACATGATGCTATTTTGTTGTGTCCATTGTGCAGCTGTTTGATTGGTTGCACTCACAATTCCATTACCAACTGTTTGATCAGCTTGTGATACATAAAGCCCCGTGTTGGTAGAAAGTACCAGCTGCTCTTTTTGAGCGATGGTTGTGGTATTTGTAGGTGCTCCCGTTTTAATAATCTGCATGCCACTAAAAAAGAGGGTAGAACTAAATACTGGGTTAGTACTGCTTTGTGCAATGATTGAAATATTACTTGGTGCAAACATTGCAGCTACCGTTGATTGGAAAGGGATATTGTATAACGTGCTTAAATACGGAGTGGTTTTGGTGGTTTGGAACGTAAGCACGTACAGTGATAAGCCTGACGTGGTAACATCAATAACAGATCCAGAAATAGTAGGCGCTTTTTGCCAAATGCCCGTTGCTATCGACGGATTAGTGGTTGCATTTAAATTACCAAACGTGGTTGGGCTTATCGTAAAACCATTACCGCCGCTATCACTATACACATAGAGTCCATTTGGGGTTCCTGCAAAAAAGTAGTTTTGATTGTTACTTGTTGATCGAGAAAATTCAAGGCTGGTTACCGTGCCTGCATTACCCGGTAACGTGGTGAGTAAAAAGTTTTGTGGTTGGGTAAAATCAGTTGTGACACTTTGTGGTGCCGGGATACCGCCACTTACATTAAATGGAGCAGCAGCTGCAAGTGAAAAACTCGTGAGCGCAAAGGCAACTTGTGATGCACTACCAAAGAGTGCATAGCGTGATGGTGTATTAGTACCTAAGCTACTAGTTGCTTGATTCAAATCAAGAGAAGAATAGCAGCCGTTGGGTAACGTTTTATTCAATTGAGCAACTAATCCTGGCGAGGTGCCATGATCCCACTGCGTGAGCACTACGGTTTGTGCATTATCACCACCAATTCCCCAGATGTTGCCGCTCACCGCATCTACGGCAAAGAAATTAATGACACCATTGTTTGACGTACCAGTAATGCCATGGATGGGAAACATGCGCCGTGCCCACGGAGTCCAGCGTACAATTTTGCCGGTATTATCAAACATGGCTTGTGAATAAAAAATTCCTACTTCATTATTCGTTGATTGTGGAATTGCAGATGCTACATACACTGCATCATCGATGACTACCATATCTGCAACGGTGCTTGTTGCCGGAATAGGAAACGGTCCACCACCAACTAAAGCGGCAAGATCAGAAGATGTTGGCAGGTCAGCATTTGCTGCTGCTGCTACGGTAAATGCAACAGTTCCTAAATCAGCATTTTTAACGGATAAAAGCGAATTTTTGTTAGCAAGTGTTCCATTGGTCGATGGACTGCTAGGATTATCAACAAGCGGAAGCGCAAAAATCATGTCACCCGTGTTACTGCCATTGCCACCATTTACAATTAAATAACTTGGTCCAGTGCTGGTGTGCATGACTGCTAATTTATGAACGGTTAATGTTTCACTTCCCACCGTGGTAATAACGCCAACAATGTTAGTGGTATTTCCTGCAGTAAATGCACCATTAGGTGCGATATTCAATAAATTAAGTGCACCGTTTTGCTGAGAACCAACAACCACTGATCGCGCACCATCACCACCTGCTGCACCGGTAGTTATGGTAGTTCCCATGTAGAGTATTTGTAATGGCTCATCCCAGTAGAGAGTAATAGCATTATTTGTTATCGTTGGAGTACCAGTTCCTGGATTAAGTTGTGTGGTTGTAGCATCAAAACGCTGCGCTAAGATGCTCGGATTTCCGGGTACTGCTGCAGTTTGTATGAGCTGTGATGGTACGGTAACGCCTGATGTTGTGGTGGTGTCGATGCGCACCAATGCAATACCACTGTTTGGTTCACCAAAAAAGCTACTACTTCCATTAGGTTCTACGGCAGCAAAAACATAATTGCTACTTGCGGTCAGCGTAACAATGCCGTTTGTTGCGGCTCCTGCGGCATCTAAAAGACTCGCTGCACTTGGTTGTATTATCGTGGTTCCTGTGTTGTTCATAGCAAAAAGAGTTGCAGGAAGTTCGTAAACAGCAGCAGAAAATATTCCCACTAAAAAGGGATTTGTGTTGCCCTGGCTTGTTGCAAGCGCGAGTGAGTCGATGCCGTTGGTGCCAAAAATGCTGTTGGTTGCAATAGGCGTGAATACTGGTGTAGAGACTGATGTTGCAACGGGCCGCGTGACTTTTGATATGTTATAACCGTTAGATGCACCATCAAGCAGGCCAACATATAAAGTTCCCGTCGCGCTATCAAAAACTTTTGTGTTAACTGCTTGGGTAAATGTTGCGGGCGATGTTCCGTTGCCTTGCACGAAGATAGTGGCATGGCTTGGTATACACCAGGTAAAACTTACACATACGAGAATTTTCACTGCTTTCATTATCTACTTCCTATACAAAATCATCAAAACGCAAGATCAATATCAATCCCTACAGACCCACCGCCAGTACTGGTATTAAATACGCGCTTGCCACCAACTTCTACGTTATAAAAAAGCCCAATGCGTGGACCGAATTTAGAATCTTCGCGCGTAAAATCATAATCGATCATAAAATTGAGCGTGTGCATCTGCCATTCTTTAAACATCTCATCACTGTTTACGGTAGCATAATTAAAAATTTGGCCAGCACGTGGCGATACGGTATCAGCATTTTTGCGGGCAAAGCAATAGCCAATGAGTGCTGAAAAGCCGCGGCAAATATGATCTGCTTTTACATAGCCGCTTGCTTCCCAAATAAGGCCGGGTGATATGCAGGCACTCCCTTTTGCTAACTTAATAAAACCACTTTGATTAATATCTGTTTTCATGCGAACACAACGCGTGTCACCTTTAAAGACCATAACGCCCATATGAGCGCCGATGGTAAGCCAATCGTAAGCACCGATTGAAAGATCACCCATAATAGGAATACCATTAAAACCATCATAGCTGAGTGCAATATCAAATACTTTATCTTCATCTTTGCGTTTACCGGTAGCAACAAGAACACCAGCAGCAATGGTCATATCAACGTAATCAAGAATTTCAGTTTCTTGGTAGTTGTAGGCCCAGCCGAGGGTAACGCTTGTATCACCTAATCCTTTTTTATGGATGCTGCAAATATTTAAATCATAGCGTTGTAATATAGGGGAAAAAAGATTTAAAAAGGTTTGCCATTGGGGAGTGTTGATATTAGGAGATACGCTTCCCGTGGGTGAAAGATCACGCGACTCTATATGGGTAAGAGTGATTTCACGCAAGGGAAAAGTAGCTTGTACAAAAAAGCCCCGTTTTAAATTTTGGGTAAATACGAAATTTGCTTCAAGAATAGAAAAGCGGC
>JBIOKB010000060.1:0-4771 GCA_044451405.1 Candidatus Babeliales bacterium | reverse complement strand
CCACATATGTTGTCGCTTATTAAAAATCGCCCACTCATGATGCAGCGCTTTCCATCAGGCATTGAGCATGAAGGTTTTTACCAAAAAAATGCTGGCGATTATTTTCCCTCATGGATTAAAACAGTGCGGGTAGCAAAAGAAGGTGGATCACTCGATCAGGTGATTTGCAATGATGCAGCAACACTCGTGTATCTTGCCAATCAAGCGTGCATTACACTGCATGCGTGGTTGAGCCGCTACGATAAACTGGATTATCCTGACCGCATGATTTTTGATTTAGATCCATCCAAACATGATTTTAAAGTTATACGCAGTATCGCGCTGGAGTTTAAAACGGTGTTAGAAGAATTAGGAGCAACACCATTTGTGATGACTACCGGATCACGTGGTATGCACGTGGTAGTGCCGTTAAATCGGGTAGCAACATTTGAAGAGTCACGCGCGTGTGCAAAAGATATTGCACGCCTTATGGTGCAACGTGATCCAAAAAAACTTACCATTGAAATACGCAAGAGTGAACGTGGAGGACGCGTGCTTATTGATTATTTTCGCAATGCGTATGCACAAACAGGTGTAGCGCCATATTCAATACGCGCAAAACCAGGAGCGCCGATTGCAACGCCATTGTGGTGGGATGAAGTTAAAAGCAGTACGCTTGCATCATCGCAGAAATATACGCTGAAAAATATCTACACGCGGTTAAAAAAATCAGATGATCCGTGGAGTGATATTAACGATCATGCTGTATCAGTGAAGAAGCTGCAAAAAGCTGTGGATGCGATGTTAGAAAAATAAAAGAGCCAGCAATCGCTGGCTCTGAATTTCTTATAAATTAAGCTTCTATGCTCCTGCGCGAACTTGTTGTTCAGCCTGACGTGCGATATAACGTAACCAAAGATACGCACCTAAGCCTGCTATAACAGAACTATTACCAATTGCTCGATATGCTTTTGCATTGCGATAGCTTTCTTTCATTTCTCTAACATAGTGATCTTTGTCGATGAGAAGAGCTGAGGTTGGATACTTTTTAATATATTCAGGATCCTTTAATACTGGTATGCAAAATTTATTCCATTGAATTAGCTTATCTGCTGTCCATTCTGCAGACTTTATATCATTTGCAGTTAAAACAATGCTTTCTGGCTTGGTTACTTGTAATTTGTTAGTTAATCCAAGGTGAGCTAAGTATGATGCAAGCCATACAAAGAGCCAGTTTTTGTTATTTTGTAATGCATAACATGCAGTACCAAGAGAACCACCAATACCAATACCACGAAGCACATCATTTTTTAGTGCAAGGCCGGCAATCAATGCTGCAACTGAAGTACCGCCTACTGCTGCCATATGGTTATTGACACGAGTAGTAACGATGTCTTTTTGTTCGGTAGTAAGAGGTTCAGGAGTGGCAGTTTGAGCAGCATGTGTAGATGCAGTAAAGGCAAGCATGAGCGATGCAAGCAGAGTAGAACGAATGTTCATCATAGAAACCCTTCAGGTTAAAAATTATTGTTACGTATTATTGTATACCCAACTAAGGGTTTTTCAAGGTAAAAATAGTGAGTTATACAGGTTTTTTGAACATTTTTGTAAGTGCAACAAAAGGGCTTGAGAGCAGAATGCTCGTGAGCTTAATGGTATAGCTGACGATGATAATGTGGGTAATGTTGGAAATAATCCCATAGAGCCCCAAATAACTAAACAGTACTGTATCTAAAAACTGACTGATAGATAGGGAGATAATAACGCGCAATACTAGGTATCTCCCTGAAAACCACTGGTTTAACCGGGCAAAGAGCGCGGTATCAAAAAGCTGAACAATGAGATACACAAAGAGTGATGCGAGCATAATGCGTGGCATGTGGCCAAAAAGAGCTGCATAGTGAGCCTGCATGATGTCAGTAGCTGCAGGAATATAGTAAAGATGGATAGTGCTTACCAAGATGTAAAAAATAAGGAGCGCAAAGCTCAGCCAAATGGTTTTACGAGCGCTATCACGGCCGTAATATTCTTGCAGTAAATTAAGGCCCAGCACAATGCCGACAGTAAAAGCGTCTGAGCCGGTTGCCGTAAGGCCGCATAGGGTAATTTCTTTTAGCACAAAAACGTTAGCGAGTACGCATTGAAGACAAATAAGACTGATGAGCGCCTCTTTGCCGAGATAAAGGGCACCTAAGGTGCTACAACTAATAAGAATAACTTGGGTGAGAAAAATGAGTTCGTTCATTTGTTATTGTTAATCTATTTGCTTTCGATATAGAAGCGACAACCATCATTTGAACATTTAAATCCTGCCTTGTTATATACGATAGCTGCTTTTTCAAAAATTGGATGACTACTAATGATATGCCCAGGAGTATTAATGCCAATATAAACACAATTGTTGTTTTGTAAGTATCTGACTGATTTTCTTAATAATTTTTCTGCATATTCTTCTTTACATGCAAAGTTAACAAGAAATGTCTGTGGGCTAGTGATAAGACGCCCACGAACAGTACGATTCCAAAAACGTTTAACAATACTTTTAATGCTTACTTGGTGAAGTAGGTCATATGATATGAATGTCGCTACGCCGACGAGTTCTTTATTAACATAATAAAGACATAAAATAGGATCAACATTATAAAGAAAGTCTGGAAGTATATTAAGAGGAGTGTTATCAAAAATCATATTCGGATATTGTTTTGTAAGATTGTCATAGGAAGAATTACCCGAAACAATAGGAGCAAGAAGGCGCTGGACGGCTTCTTCATCTTTAAAGTGTTTATCTCTGGTAGTATAAACATAGAATGTTTCTTGGGCATGAGAAAGTGTGGAGGTTAATCCAATGATAAGAGTAAGTAATATAACATTTCTTTTAGACATTTTGTCCCCTATATTAATTATTTGTCCCTAAATAGATAGATTTAACTCTATATACAATCATAATTTTTTCAAGGGCTGTAAGGCTTATAGCAGTGGATACTCCCTAAAGCCAATAAGTTGGCATTCAGGTTGGGGGATGATGCCAAACTCAGTACGTACTTTTTCCTGCATGAGGCGGGCAAGGGAGATGATATCAGTTGAGGTTGCGTTGCCACAATTAACGAGCATGTTTGCATGTTGATAAGAAACAAGAGCATCGCCAACGCGCAAATGACCTTTTACCCCTATTTTATCTAAATAATAAGCAACGTAGATCATCTTTTTGCCGTTACTGGTTAAAGTAACTTCATTATCATGGAAGTTGCGGAAAAAGCTTCCGCAGGTATGGGTTGCTGGGTACCGTTTTACCCGATGGCGGATAATTTCTTGGCGTCTGCCACGAGCAAAGGCGGTTTCTAATTCAGTGAGTTTTTTGAGTGTAAAGGTAGCGCTTACTAGATAGTACTCATGGTTCATGAGGGTTGAAGAGTCATAGCCGAAATTAAACCAGTCGGGAGTAACGGTGGTAACCTCATCCGTTGTTTTGTGAATGATGGTACCGTTCAGCAAAAATTGATCCAAAAGAAATTCGTAGTAATGGAGGTTGATGTATACCGAACCACCAACCGTGCCTGGAATGCCGCTAAATTCTTCAAGCCCGCCAATGTTGTGATCTAAGCAATAGAGAATAAGATCATGCATGGTGACCCCAGCGCCGGCATGCACGAGCACAGAGCCGTTGTCAGCAATGTGATGTTCGATGGTGAGTATCTGCGGACGGATTAAGAGTCCATCAAATCCATCATCACTAATTAATACGTTGGCTCCTTGTCCTAAGATGAAAATGGGAAGTTGATGATCGCTGGCGAACGCGAGTGCCTGTTGGAATTCTGCCGGTGTTGTTGGTTCAGCATAGTAGCGTGCTTGCCCACCTGTTTTAAACCAATTTTTATCGGCTAAGGGGACGTGTTCTTTGATAAGAGGGGGAAAATTATTCATGCGACTGCTTATCTTCAACGCATGTCTTCGAGCCCGCCGTAGCTTGCCGAGTCTGAAGGCCCGGATAAGCGTAGGGGGGCGACTGTATTTCTTGAGACTTCACCGTTACACGCTCTGGACGCTTTGCTACTTTTTCCTGGGTTACTAACTCAAGGCATTGTGTGCTGCATGCGTTATGTAAAGTCGTGATACATGCTGCACATCCAATAAAGTGTTTATTGCAGAGTGCGTTAACGCAGTTGGTGTAGTCATCACACGGCGTGTTGCATATATAACAGGTGCCGAGAATATCATCATTTACTTTGACGGCCACGCGCCCATCAAATACGTAGTTTTTACCGCGGAAAAAGCCATTAGGGAACTGTTCAACGTAGGTATGAATGCCGCCATTAATTTGGTAAACGTTGCTCGCAACTCCTTTGCTCTTAAGATAACTTGATGCCCGTTCGCAGCGGATACCACCAGTGCAGAACATAAGCACCTCTTTATCCTTAAATTGCTCCAGGTTGTTATCGATATAGGTAGGCAACTCCCTAAAGTGATCGATATCAGGTGTTATGGCGTTGGTAAAGGTGCCTATGCGTGACTCAAAGTTGTTACGTGCATCAAGAATTACTAAATTTGGAGTTTTTTCAGCCATCATTTGGTGTGCCTGGGCAGGTTCTAGGTGAATGCCACCATTGTCAGCCGTAATAGTTTTAGGATCAAGACCCAAATGAACCGCTTCGTCTTTAACTAAAATGCGCATTTTAGGGAAACAGTCAGCTGATCCGGGGCTTTCTTTGAACACCATATCAGCAAATAAAGGGTCTTTATGCATGATTTTCTTGTATAGTTCCGTATTTTCTGTGGTGCCACCCAACGTACCGTT
>JBIOKB010000059.1:0-4825 GCA_044451405.1 Candidatus Babeliales bacterium | reverse complement strand
TTGTTTGTAACCGCAGCAGTGACTGACGTACTTGATGGTAACATAGCACGCTGGCGCAATGAGCAGACATTTTTAGGTGCCTGTTTAGATCCGATTGCGGATAAATGTTTACTGGTTTCTTGTTTTTTTACGCTGGCTTTTGTGCGTACGCCGCTCTTTTCTATTCCGCGGTGGTTTGTGATTATCATGCTCATTAAAGAAGTTATTATTGTTGGTGGTGCGTATGCCATTTATTTAATACGTGGCTCTGTTGCCATTGAACCGACACGGTTAGGGAAAATGACCACGGTGTTTCAGGTGCTTTTTATTATTTGGCTTTTTGCCTGTTATTTTTTCCAGTGGGTACCGATTAAAACCTATTATGTGATGTTAACAAGTGTGTTGATAATAGCAGGGGCATCATGTGCGCACTATGTGGCTATTGGTGTACAACAGGTAATGAAAGGGAGATAATGCGTACGTATTATGCATGGCTGTGTGTGGCGGTATTAAGCGGGACTTTGTGCGCAGAATCATTTGTGCTGCCTAAAAAAAAGCAATCAACACATACGTTAAAAGAAAATTGTAACGATCTTTTATTTGAAGCGCTCAAGCTATCTCCTAAAATCAGTAAACATAATGCAGATGTGCAACAGTTGAGCATGAATATGGTGCCCTCTATGTTAGAGGGCACCTTCTTTAGTTCGATGAGTACGGTTGAATTAGATGTGTGTTGCAAAGAGTTGCAACGTTTTTATGAGCGTCAAGAAATGATTAATGCATTACTTGAAGAACAGTGCGCATTGTTGCGTAAGCTAGAGGCACACAGCAAGAAAAAGCAATAATGTATTATGCGTACATCGCTTGTACAGGGCTTTTCATAAGATCTGTGCGTCTTTTAAGCTCCGCTTCTAATGCTGCACTTTTTGCTCGTTCTGTTGCAAGGGCAACTTTTGTTTGTGCAAGTTTATCTCTATAAAGGCCTTCAATCTCAGTATGTCTTTTTTCGGTGCGTTCGAGCAATGCCGCCTTTTCCTTGGTTTGTTTGTTAACTTTTGCGGCTAATGTAACAATATCTTCGGAAAGTAAGTGAGCATCGCCTCTTACTCCTGCTAATTTGATTTTTAGTTTTTCAACTTTGGCAGTATGTTTTTCTTTTGTCCGTTCTAATTCTTTAATAAGACCTTTAACTTCAGCTTGTAAATCTGTATCGGTGTTATAGAGTGATTTTTTTAACTGAGCGATTTGCAGACGCTGAACCGCGACTTCTGTTGTTAATTCAGCTTTAGTTTTTTTCTTTTTTAGTATTTGAGTAAGTCCTTGCATAAAAGATTTTTTTGCGGGTCGAGCTTCTGCCGCTTGGAGCGTGCTGATTATGCACAAGGATGCACATAGCCCAAGGATGTTTTTTACTATATTCATAAAGGGTCCCTTTTGGTTGAAAATTAATTATTTATATATTCTTTGCTGTAATACTGGTGTCTAGTTTAAATATTACACATAGAATTTTTTAAGTCAAAAGGGGTATTCAAACCTTGAAGTAACCTATATGGTTGAGTAGTAAAAAAACCTTTTTATGCTACAGTTGTTTTTAAAATAATTCCCTTTTTTTAATCTATAAGGATGCTACAACCATGGCTGGATTTAATCGCCTCATTATGATCGGTAACTTAACGCGTGATCCTGAATATAAACAACTCACTTCAGGGCAAGCAGTATGCCGTTTGGGTCTTGCAACTAACCGCCAATTTAAGAATCGACAAACAGGTTCAATGGTGCAAGAAGTATGCTACATCGATGTTGATGTGTGGGGAGCGCAAGCAGAAAGTTGTAAACAATATTTGCAACAAGGGCGCTCAGTACTTATTGAAGGACGCTTGAAATATGATACGTGGGAAGATCCTAATGGACAAAAACGCAGCAAGCATTCTATTGTTGCTGATCGCGTGGTCTTTTTATCTTCTGGTGTTGCTACTGAATTAGGAGAGCAAGACGGAGCGACATCAAGCGCGTTAGATTTAAATAATCCAAAAGAAAAAGAGTTATTTGATCAGATTGAACAAATAAAAGGGCGTTCAAAAGCTGCTAAATCAACTCAAGCGCCTAAAGGTGCTGTGTCAGCAAAAACAAAAAATGATAACGGCTTTGGTGGCGTAACACCAACGGGCGAGATTTCATATACCGATGAACCACCGTTTAAGGATGATTTGCCGTTCTAGCTAGGTATAAAAAATACCCCTGAGGGAAGATTGCTTAAATCTTCCCTTTTTTAGCGTACTTTTCCATCTTTATTGACAAATAGAATAAGTTTTTGAAAAAATAGGAGTATAAGAAGCCATAAAAATTTACAGGGGGGATTGTCATGAAGTATATGCCCATAATGCTCGTCTTGAGTAGTATAACTATCTACGCCCAGGCCTACGAACATAATCCCTTTGCTATCGAGCAGTTATTCCCTTCATCCCCGAGTAAATACGTGTTAGATACCTGTATGCAGGTGTGTAGTGATTTAGTGCAGTTAGATGCAGCAGGAGAGCGAATTTCGTCTGTTTGGATGGATGCACTGTTAGGCAGAATGGTGCGCTTACAGGCAGGTATTGAGCGTCTTGCGCATAACCATGAAACAGAGCGCTTGCATGCTGATGATTTGGTCTATTTGCTCGCTATGATTAATCGGGTTGATGTTGCCTATGAATCAGTGCATTGTGAGCAGGAATATCAGCTTTTATACCATACGGTACTGCAGAGCATTAAAAGTAGCCTTGCCAGTCTTTTAACCACGCTATACGCCCAATCTTAACCTGGGCTATCCCAGCCCCAACGCCCGTAAGCCCGGCGAAGCCTGATTAAGCTTCGATGTTATTCGCTAGGGCGAAGAGGGGGCATTTGACTATCTGAAAATATTATATATCCTGAGTAATACACTCATAGTATAACGATATATGATAATTATTTCGGAGGTTTATATGGTTATTAAAAACCGCATAGCGTTAGCTGCCCTCATGGTGGCTCTTTTTACCTGTACCTTTCCCGTATTCCCGGCTGATCAGGGGATGCAATTAGGAATGCCGATGGAAGATGAAAATAAACAGGAGCATGAAAAGAAAGAAAAGCATGAGAAGGATGAAAAAGAATCGGCTGCATCTTTAGTAGATGAAGAATTGGCGTTAGCGCAACAGATTCCATTACCAGATATAATTCGTTTTGATATTCCATTCTATATTCAATTGGTCGATAGAGATGGGAAAGCTGCTGAAGAAAGTGTCTCTATACATGATTATGAAGCCCTAACTACAGATTCATTTGGTACGTTAATCAGAAAATCAATACGGGATAAAACCGATCTGATTATAGCGCGGGTATGTACCCAGATGCCTGATAACAGCGTAGCACGACATTATTTTGATGTAGACCTTTTGCATCAATCATTTTCTCCTGCTTTAAAAGCATGTGCAAATCCTATCAATAGACAGAAAATTCAGCATATATCTTATTTTTTATTCGATCCTACAAGTAACATGTTTGTTTTTTTAACTGATAAACCAAATCCTACTCCTGCTGGAATAATGACACCAAAGCTACGTGATGAACTTGTATGGTATACAAAAGCTCTCTCACTTACAAAAAGTACTGATTCTAAGCAAAAAGAATTAGGTAAGGAGATGCTTATTACTATAATTAAAGATGCTACTTCTGAAGAGGCAACGGGTTCTGCTCGCTATACTCTAGCCTGTTTGTACCTAGATGAAGATCCTTCAGGTGCTGAAAAAGCACGACAATTGCTTATGTCATTGGTTAAGATACCAGGAGAACTTTCTGCACGAGCTTTTGCTCATCTAGCTTTCGGCTATTATAAAGGGCCTGGAGAATGGAAGAAAGATACAAAAAAAGCATTACGTTATGCTCTAAAGGCAGTAGAACATCCCAGTATTGAACGTGTTCCATTACGGAGCCGCGCTAGTGCGTATCTTATAGCAGGAGAGTTGCTTATACAACAGGAAAATCATGCTGACATTAATAAAGCGTTAGAATATTTAGAACGCGCAGTAGAATTTGCAAAACAAACAAAGCAACAAAAGCTTAAAGCACGAGCGCATGCACTGCTTGCAATCTGTTATGCGCAAGAGCCCCTCTATGGTAAAGTTGATTATGACCATGAAGAAGGCCGTTATTCAACCGCATGGTGGCACTGCGCAGAGGCATTAAAAGAATATGATACAGTAAAAGATGTCGAATATTTTCTTGAGTTACTCGTAGAAATGCTTTATTTCGCTCTTGGTAATGAAGGTAATACAAAGAAAGCGTTTGAATATATTGAACAGTATAAGAAGTTACATGGTGGAAAAGAGCTCCCCGATATACTTGAGATCATTGTTGCTCATAATGACTATTACTGTACGCTAGGTAAAGAATATACGTGGAAAACTAAAGAAGCTGCTCTTGAAGCTATAAAGACTTTGGCAGCAGGCCGCTACGATGATACTCATGAGCATTACATAATAACAGCTCTATTAGGGGAAATGTATCGATGTGAATCAGAGCGTGCATTAGAAAAAGCACGGCTACTGGCATTAACTGATCCTGATGCTTCATTAGAATATAATAATCAGGGGCGTGATTTACGGGAAAAAGCGCATACAATGCTTATTCAATTACTAAAAGATCTGGAAGCAACAGAGGGCGGAGCTACATTATATGCATTGTCGTTTGCGTGTCTTACTCTTGGACGTATAGAAGAGGCAGGGCGGAATTATGCAAAAGCATCACATTATTTTGAGAAAGCATGGGTTAATAAAAGAAAAGAGTTTCCATTATTATATAGTAACATCAGTGTTGCATTATATAC
>JBIOKB010000058.1:0-4949 GCA_044451405.1 Candidatus Babeliales bacterium | reverse complement strand
TTGTAATATAGGAGAAAAAAGATTTAAAAAGGTTTGCCATTGAGGAGTGTTGATATTAGGAGATACGCTTCCTGTGGGTGAAAGATCACGGGATTCTATATGATCCAGGGTGATTTCACGCAAGGGAAAAGTAGCTTGTACAAAAAAGCCCCGTTTTAAATTTTGGGTAAATACGAAATTTGCTTCAAGAATAGAAAAACGGCCTTGGTAAATAAGCTGTGCGAAATCATTACCAGCAGGAAGGCGGCTTAAGTTAATGAGTGCAAGATCCGCAGCATTATTCGGATCTTTATTCGGCACTCCTTGGCCAAGAGCGAGCATATTAAAATTACCGTAGATATTAAGTAAGCAGGTTTTATGCTGATTGGCATTGCGGGATTGATGGGTTGCGCCATAATCAACGCTGACATCAGTTGATTGGAGCCCTGCTTTAGATAGACGTGGTTCACCATAGAAGTTGGTGGCACGGTAAAAATGGGGATTATCTAATGCGAGGGTGTATGCTATACCCGGCCACGGGACCAGGGTTGCTACCGTACATATTCCTACTAATACTCTTTTCAAGACTTTTCCTTAATTTCAGATTCTTATGACCCACTAGGTATAAAACAACTATCTAAAAAATGGAAGTCCCCTTTTATTGTGTCAGCTGTTTGTTATACTAACAAAAAAGCAATTTTATAGATTAAGGAACAAAATGGACGAAGTTCATAGAGAAGACCAACTTGCCGCGTGCCTCAAAGAGACAGCTGAGTGGAAAGACAAGAGCATGCGTATCCAGGCCGATTTTGAAAATTATAAACGGCGGGCAGATAAAGAACGTGCGCAGCTGTTTTATTCAGTAAAAGCTGAAGTGATACTCCCTCTACTTGCCATAGTAGATGATGTTGAGCGGGCACTTGCAGATGCGAACAACAAAGAGCGAATACCCGAGATGCAGGCATGGCTTGAAGGGTTTATTTTAATTGGAAAATCATTATCCAAACTCTTAGATTCTTTTGGCGTGACTCCCATTACTGAAACTGCAGAATTTGACCCGATAAAACATGAAGCAATCATGTCAGCACCTGCGTCTGAAATGCATCCAGCAGGGTCTATTGTTACGGTACTTCAAAAAGGGTACATGCTTAATGGGAATGTGCTGCGGCCAGCAAAAGTCAGCGTTGCGCAGTAGAGAATTCTACCGCATGATCCCGACAATAATCTCCGTGAAAATGAGCACGATGATAAGAACGGTGAGTAAATCTTCCCGTATTGCATCAACTTTTTGTTGCAATACTGAGCGCACATCGTGAACGATGGACAGCTTCTTTTCAATGGTCTCTTTCCAATTAGGAAGATCTAACTTGTCACCTAAAAGTGCATATAATTCTGAATAGTAGGGTTCACCAACCAGTTTGATGCTTCCTTCGAGTCTCTCGATGATCACTGAAATATCAACTTTTAATTTGCCCAGTTCATCAACGGGTGTTTTAGATAACGTACCAATAAATGGTAAGTAGGCTTTTAATGGCACTTTACGTGCCTTTTCTTCGTAGATGCTATTTAATTGTTGATCAAGAAGACGATCAAAATAGCGGAGCTCAAGATGTTGAATGTTACCAAATTCAAAGAAATCGAGTGTTTCTTCATAATCAGGATCAAAGACAAACGATGCTTCAGTATCAATAACAATAAGATCACCTTTAAAGTACCCGATAGCAGAGGCTAAAATTTCGTTCTTTTGATATTCAGATAATGATTTAGTTTCAAAGCGGAGCATGGAGGCAATAACGCTGCCATACTGTTCTTTAAGCAACATCGGTTCGATTTTTTTAGAAAATGTATCAACCTGAATGACGACGTATGATGATTTAGTGTGAAAAAACTCAGGTTTGGTTATAAAGTGACGTATCTTTTTAAAAATGGAACCAACATCGGTAATACTCTGTTCTTGATAGGTATCATAGAGGCTATCTAACTTTTCCCGCATATTTTCAAGACTATCAACGAACGGTATTTTGTAGGTCAACGATATGGCACCAAAATTGTGAATTTTAGCGCTGATACACGATGGACTTTCCTGCGGCAATTCGATAGCCAAGGGGATATGATAGTTTTTAAAGTATTTTGGTAGGGTAAACGGGCGGGGGACAACGGCCCCAGAAGCAGTAACCTTATCTAAGCTGATCTCATCACCTACGTCAAAGGCATGAAACATATAGATGTTACCTTGTACGCTGGTACTATCAGATACTTTTTTCTCTTCAGGTTGGGATATCATAAAAACTCCGTTTTTCTATAGAAATATAGATATTAACCTACCCAAAATATGAGGGTTAAGCAAATCGGTGTGCCAGCCCATATACCGCAAAAAAGAGGAGTCCGCTCATGGTAGCAATAGCCCCGGCAATAGAAATGTCAGCAACATGGGCGCAGAGATACCCCAAGAGGGTACTGGTTGTGGCGCACAGGAGCGCAGTAGGGATCATAGTTTTTAATTGATTAGTTAGTAGATAGGCAGTCCCTGCAGGAGCAAGCATGAGGGCTACCACTACAATAGAGCCTACGACGTTAAAAGCAGCAACAGCGGTGATGCTGGTTACCAGCATAAGGCCGTAATACATAATAAGCGGGGATATGCCAATCATAGAAGCAAGTGCCGGGTCAAAGGTAGTGATATGCAGTTCTTTGTAAAAAAGAAAAACTAACAGAGCATTGAGGCAGGCAACAAAACCCATGATGTATAATGCAGACGGACCACAATCAATACCTGCGATAATTAACCGGTTAAAGGGGGTAAAGGCAAGTTCGCCTAACAAGACCATGTCCATATCAAGATGGGCGTTGCGGGTAAACAGATTAATCAGGATAATCCCGATGGAAAAAAAGAGGGGAAATACTAAGCCAATAGCGGCATCTTTTTTGAGTTTTCGGGTATGAATAATCCATTCGGTTAACAGTACCGTTGCCATGCCGGCAAGCGATGCGCCCATGATAAGCCAGGGTGAATCTAAATTGTGGGTAACTAAAAACATGAGCACAATGCCCGGTAAAATTGCATGACTGATGGCATCGCTCATAAGCGCAACGCCGCGGAGCACTAAAAATATGCCGGGTAGGCAGCAGGCGATAGAGGTTGCGAGCGCGATGCTTATGATGTGCAGATAAATGGTGTTCATGTGCTGACAACGATTCTGTTATGATGTTGTTACGTTGTATAAGATCTTACATCCTACAATTATCCCCATAAGACAACTAAGAAGACAGGCACTTTCAACAGCACCTCTTATATTATTTTGGTGTCTACGTTGAATAAGCGGTTCTTCTATTTCCATAGTTTGTGGAGCAGGTTGAATTGATATTGTTGGTTCTTCCATGCCAAAAGCGGTGAAACTGCTACATGTAAGCGTGAGAAATAAAACTATTTTTTTCACGTGTTCCCCTCATCTAATATAGGCATTATCAATAGTACTTGAGTATATATATTGAGGTGGATTTATGAAGAGCATATTTATACTGATAAGTTTTCTTACCCAAGGAGCAGCCATGGCATTAACATTATCAAGCCCTGCATTTACGCATAAGGGGAACATTCCTGCGCAGTACACCTGCGATGGAACCAATATTTCTCCTGCATTGCAGTGGTCAGGTGGGCCAGCGAGCACTAAAAGTTTTGCGTTAATTGTTGATGATCCTGATGCGCCATCAAAAACCTACGTGCATTGGGTGGTGTTTAATATTTCAGCAACAACTACAGAATTGGCTGAAGGTGTGCGCAGTGTTACCTGCGGCACCAATGATTTTGGCACCACAAAATATGGCGGCCCATGTCCACCAAGTGGCACTCATCGCTATCATTTTAAATTGTACGCATTAGATACCATGCTTGATCTCTCATCAGATGCAACAAAAGAAGATGTGCTTGATGCTATGCAAGGGCATGTGTTGGCACAGACAGAGTTAGTAGGATTGTATGCGCGAACGCGTAACAAGTAGCGATACAAACACACAGATACTTAACACCACTACGATGCATGGCCCTGTTGGCATGTGAGTATAATAGCTGCTTATGCATGATCCAACAATGCCTGATCCTGCTCCAATAAGAGCAGCGAGCATAACAAGGGTATGTAGATTGTGCGTCCATTGCCGCGCGGCAGCGGCCGGAGCAATAAGTAATGAACTCATTAAAATAACGCCAACGGTTTGTAGACCAATAACAATGGTAAGCACTAACAGTGCGGTAATGCCGATATCAACGATACGTACGTTATAACCAATGGTATGCGCAAATGAAGGATCAAAGGTGCAGATACTAAATGAGCGCCACCAGGTGATGAGGCTCAGTAACGCTATACAGCTTGCGATGCTCATCACATAGATATCAGTTGGTAATAACGTTGCTGCACTTCCAAATAAAAATTTATTGATGACTGCTTGATGAGGAATGGGATGCTTTTGGATGATGGTAATGAGCACCAGTCCAAGCCCAAAAAATACTGAGAGAATGATGCCCAATATCGTATCTGTTTTTAAGCGTGTAGTTTGTTTTACGAGCATAAACAATAATACGCCAATACAACCAGCAAGCGCGCCACCGCCAAGCAGTATAACGGGATTGCTGCTTGAAGTGAGGAGCAAGGCACCTGCAATGCCGGGTAGTGCAGCGTGGGAAATGGTATCACCGAGTAAACTCTGTTTGCGCAATACGGCAAACACACCGAGCGCACCGCAGGTACTGCCCAGTATCATGGTGCCAAGCAGTGTCATGAATAGGGTGTACTGATGTGCGATGCATGCAATAAGTGTGTTCATATTAATACTGGTGCTCATATGATTGTGCGCGATATGCAGCACGTATTTGTTCTTTGTTTCCTATGGTGTCAAGCGGGCCACAGGCTAATGCTTTTCCATTCAGCACGAGCGCCCAATCAAAATAGTCATGCATGGTATGTAAATCATGATGT
>JBIOKB010000057.1:0-5120 GCA_044451405.1 Candidatus Babeliales bacterium | reverse complement strand
GTTATATAAAGATCTTGCCCTACATAACGTTATGGAAGTTCCAAAGCTCTCCAAGATCGTTATCAATGTGGGTGTAAAAGATGCAGTTTCTGATAGCAAAATTTTGCAAAAAATAATAGGTACGGTTGCTAACATTGCTGGTCAAGCTCCCGTGCGCACCTTAGCACGCAAATCCATAGCAGGGTTTAAATTGCGTGAAGGTATGCCCATTGGCGTGAAGGTAACGCTCCGCAAAAAGAAAATGTATGAATTTTTAGATAAATTGATCAATTTATCTTTACCTAAAGTGCGTGATTTCCAAGGGGTTTCTACGAAGTTAGATGGCCGTGGTAACTACAATTTAGGTATTAAAGAATGGGCAATCTTCCCTGAAGTTGAGTACGAAGTTGGCGAAAAAGTGTATGGACTTAATATTACCATACAGACAACGGCAAAAACTGACGATCATGGTCGTGAGTTGCTCAAGAATTTTGGTATGCCATTCCGTAAAAAAAGTTAATAAAGGACCCATATGGCAAGAAAAGCTTTAATTGAAAAAGCAAACAGAAAACCTAAGTTTTCTGTACGAGCGAAAAATAGATGCAAATTATGTGGTCGTCCACGTGGGTACATGAGATTGTTTATGATGTGCCGCCTCTGTTTTAGAAAAAACGCTCTGGAAGGTATGCTTCCTGGTGTGAAAAAAACAAGCTGGTAATACATTTAGGTTAGAAGGATTGTGATGTCAGTTGACTCAATAGGAAATTTTTTAACTATCATTCGCAATGGGACTACAGCGTCTAAGCAATATGTGGTAACTCCGTATTCAACTATAAATTTTGAAATTGGACGCATTTTACTTAACGAAGGTTTCATTAAAGAGTGCGCACTCGTTGAAGAAGATAATGGACAAAAACAGATAAAAGTAAGCTTGAAGTATGTTGATGGTGAATCAGCTATCCACGAAATTAAGCGTATAAGCACTCCAGGCCGTCGTTTCTATGCAGGTTCTGCGACTATTAAACCAGTTATTGGTGGTTTAGGGATCTCTATTTTGACTACAAATCAGGGATTGCTCACGAACAAAAAAGCAAAACAACTTAGTGTGGGTGGTGAAATTATTTGTACTGTCTGGTAAACAGTGCAGGCATGTATAGCGCAAGGATTTTATTATGTCTAAAATAGGCAGAAAACCGATAGATATAGGTAGTGTTCAGGTTGATATTAAAGGCCAAGAAGTACACTACAAGGGCAAAAAACATACGGGTGTATATATATTACCGCCTGAATTAGAAGCAAAAGTAGATGGCAAAAAATTAACATTGGCTGCCAAAAAATCTGCAATAGATGCTTCAGCAGTAAATACAGTCTGGGGTTTGCATCGGGCACTGCTTGCTAATGCCATTAAGGGCGCAGATGTTGGTTTTGAGCAACAATTACAAATTAACGGTCTTGGTTTTAAAGCAGCAGTATCAGGGAACAAAGTTGTTTTCAGCCTCGGATTTAGTCATAAAATCGATTTTGTTTTACCAAAAGATGTAACGATGGATGTTGATAAAACCGGACAAAATTTAACGGTTAAATCATATAACAGAGAATTAGTAGGTCATGTGTGCAGCAAAATTAAGGCATTACGACCACCTGAACCATATAAAGGAACAGGAATTAAATTAGCATCAGAAGTCATTAGACGTAAAGCAGGTAAAACTAAAGCTGCATAATTAATTAATTAGGATAAGACAGTGTCTGTAGAAAGAAACATAAAAAAACAGAAACAGCGTAGAGCATTTCGCGTCAG
This sequence comes from Candidatus Babeliales bacterium, assembly GCA_044451405.1. Taxonomy (GTDB): domain Bacteria; phylum Babelota; class Babeliae; order Babelales; family Vermiphilaceae; genus JBIOKB01. The sequence goes on along the minus strand of JBIOKB010000057.1, from coordinate 3,343 downwards.
AAATGGCATTAAGCGTCACAGCTCACTGCACCGTGTTTCTGTATTTAAAAGCTTGAAGTATATTTATGCGCAATTAATTGATGACAACACGCATAAAACATTAGCAAGTTGTTCATCTCTTGAGCTTAAAGATGCAGTATCTGGTGACAAGAAAGCTACTGCTCATCATATTGGGCTTGAACTTGCAAAACGCGCTAAAGATCTTGGTGTAGAATCAGCAGTATTTGATCGTGGCAGCTTCTTGTATCATGGCAGAATAAAAGCATTAGCTGAAGGTCTGCGTGAAGGTGGCTTAAAGATTTAATAGATTTCCTTACTTTTAAACATAGTGGAAAACGAATGGCAGAAACAAAAGAGCGTTCTATAGTTGATCATGTGGTACAGGTGCGCCGTGTTACCAAAGTTACGTCTGGTGGAAAAAGATTTTCTTTTTCAGCATTAGTAGTTTCAGGTGATCAGCAAGGTAATGTTGGTATTGGAACAGGAAAAAGTCGCGAAGTTTCTTCTGCAATTGCAAAAGCTACCAATCGTGCACGTAAACGTATGGATGCTTTCCCTTTACGTGGTACAACCTTGCCATATCCAGTGATTGGCCAGCATGGTGCAAGTAAAGTAGTATTACGTCCTGCATATAAAGGAACTGGTGTTATTGCCGGTGGTGCAGTTCGTTTGATTATGGAAGCACTCGGTGTTAAAGATGTGTTAGCAAAATCAGTTAAGTCAGGCAATCCGCAAAATGTTACAAAGGCAGTACTCAATGCTCTCGCTCAGTTACGTTCTGCTAGCCATTTAGCAAAAATGAGAAATACAACTATCAAAGATATGATTGGAAGCACCCATGGTAAGTCTGCATAATTTAACTCCTTTAGTTAAAAAAAGAAAAAGAATTGGACGTGGTGGTAGCCGTGGTGGCACATCAACCAAAGGACATAAAGGACAACATGCTCGTTCTGGTGGCAAAGTTCGTAACGGCTTTGAAGGTGGTCAAATGCCACTTTTCCGACGTCTACCAAAGCGTGGATTCATTAACTCTCCTTTTACTCAAGAAACCAAAGTTGTAAACATAGAACAACTAAATGCGTTTGAAAATGGCGCTGCTGTTGATATGCAGGCGTTAGTGGAAAAAGGCATGGTGAAAATTAAAAAGGGTGTAGTTAAAGGATTTCTTCTTAAAGTGTTGGGAAGTGGCACTCTTACAAAAAAATTAACGATAACTGCTGATGCATTTAGTGAGTCAGCAAAAAAATCGATAGAAAGTCTGGGCGGAGAGGCGCGATTAACTAAGGAGATGTGAAGCCGTGGTCTTGCTAAAAAATCTGATCAACGTTTTTTTTGTTCCAGAACTCCGTAAAAAGTTGTTTTTTACCCTCGGTGTTCTCATTGTATATCGTCTTGGTAATCACATTCCCGTGATTGGGGTAGATGTAGATGCCTTGCAACAGGTGATGGAACGGGCAAAGGGTCTTGGTGGGCTCTTTTCTTATTTAGATATGTTCTCAGGTGGTGCATTGCGTCAATCGACCATTTTTGCACTCGGGATCATGCCCTACATTACTGCTTCTATTATGATGCAAATGCTCGGGCTTACCGTACCCTATTTGGAGCAGTTGCTTAAAGAAGGTGAATATGGGCGTAAAATTGTTAATCAATATACGCGCTATTTAACGTTGCTTGTGAGTGTAGTTCAAAGCTTTGGCTTTGCCATGATTTTAGAACGCAATGATCTAGTAATTGATCCAGGCTGGGGCTTTCGCTTGATGTTTATTGTGTCACTCACGGTTGGTTCTCTATTTGTGATGTGGCTTGGTGAGCAAATTTCATTATTTGGGCTTGGTAATGGTAGTTCTATGATTATCTTTGCCGGTATTGTATGCCATTTTCCTGAATATGTGCTCCGTACGGTGTACCATGTTCAAGAAGGCTTATTGGATCCAGTTATTGCCGTTATTATCTTGCTCGTCTTTATCCTTATTACCGCAGCCATCGTCTTTCTGGAGGCGGGATTACGCAAAATTCCCGTTCAATATGCGCGCCGGGTGGTTGGTCAACGGGTATACGGGGGACAAAGTACCTATATTCCGTTTAAGATTAATACCTCCGGAGTGATGCCGGTTATTCTTGCAGGTTCGGTACTTAATATTCCTATGTTTATTTCAGCAATGTTAGCAGAACGTTTTACGGTGTTTAAATGGATTTCAGAGGCATTAGTTCCTACAGGAGCCATTTTTAATATCCTTGAATTTGTGGGTATTATCTTTTTCTCCTATTTCTATACAGCCTTAGTGTTTAATCCGGATGAATTGGCTGAAAACATTAAAAAGAGCGGTGGTTTTATCCCTGGTATTAGACCAGGCAAACAGACGGCTGCCTTTTTTAACTACATTTTGACCCGTATAGGCCTTGTAGGGGCACTCTATTTAGGTATTTTGGCATTAATGCCCAATATTTTTGCAGCAATGATTAATATGCCCTTTTATTTGAGTGGTACGGGACTTTTAATCGCCGTAGGGGTAGCGCTGGAGCTTGCTTCACAAATAGAAACATATCTTATTGAACACCGGTATGAAGGCTTTCTACCTGCGGGTAGGAGAATTCGGGGTAGGAGTGCCCGCTGATTTCTATGAAGGGTATAGTGATATTTATAGGCCCCCCTGGTGCCGGTAAAGGTTCATTGGCGCATATGTGTGTTAAACAGCTTGGGTGGGTCCAATTATCCACGGGAAACCTCTGCCGAAAGCATATTATTGAGCAGACCAACATTGGCAAAGAGATAGATTTTGCCATAAAATCTGGTAATCTGGTTTCAGATGTTCTTATAACAAGCATGGTAGAAGAGTGGCTTACCCAGGAATGCGATAAGCAGCCGGTAGTCATTTTAGATGGGTTTCCTCGTACAGCTGAGCAAGCACAATTGCTGAATAATCTTGTAGAAAGTAGATTTAAGGATCTTGCAATTCAGATTGTCACACTCCACATACCAGATTCCATTCTTGTTGATCGATTAAGTAGTAGAATTATCTGCCAAAACAAGGACTGTCAGGCGGTTTATTCATTGGCCGAAGGTTCTTTATTGCGACCAACGCGCGATATGGTGTGCGACTTTTGTTCTTCTGCTTTAGGACGTAGAAAAGATGATGAGTATGAGGCGATAAAAGAGCGATTGGCTGTATATCGCCGCCATGAGCATGAGTTATTAGAATTTTATACCACCCGTAAGCAGCCGATGATTCAATTGGATGTAGCAAATCCGCTTGCAGATGTTTTTAAAGAGTTTCAACATATGATAGGTCTAAAAACTATATGATTACAATAAAAAACAAAGCTTCTATTCAGAAGATGGAAG
>JBIOKB010000056.1:0-5214 GCA_044451405.1 Candidatus Babeliales bacterium | reverse complement strand
TAGTGCGTATGGTATGCACCGCATGTCGCGAGTTTAAAGCGCTTACGCAGGAAGAAAAACAGCGAGTAATCAGTTGGGGTGCACCTGATATTGACGAGCGTGCCTATGCAAAAGGCTGTGTTGCGTGTTTACATACGGGATACAAAGGACGTATTGGTATTTTTGAATACATGTCCATAACACCGCAATTGCGCACGCACATTGTACGTCATCCTTCGTATGATATTTTGCATGATCAGGCGCAACACGATGGCATGAAGCCACTGTTATATGATGGTCTTTCAAAAGTGCGTGATGGTATAACAACGGTGGAAGAGTTATTGCGCGTAGCATCGTGATGTATCAGCATGCGGTATTTTCTAATAGTATTTCAGTGTTCTATTTTACAAACAGAGCTCAATAGGTTATAGTAGATGTACTTGTCCCCTTTTATGTAGAGTCGCCTCATCTAATACTGTAGTAATGAATATAAACAGCTCAGATATTGCATCTAGGTGATTGTTAGAAATATAACTATCGTTATCATAAGGAGCAAAACGCATGATCCAACGATCAATCGTTGTACTCGTTATCTTCGGATATGTATTTCCCGTGGTGACAAATCCAGTACCACAGCATCCTGCATGTGCATTATATGCGGCATACCAACAGTATGATCGCACATCAATTGATCAATTACTTGATCGAGGAACTGGTTCTCGCGCAGAGCAACTTGAACATGCCGTGAACTATGCTCGTGAAAAAGATAAAGAGCCTAATAAAAATTTTGATAATGCTGCTGTTGCAGTACGCATGCAAAGTGATCTTATTGAAGCGCGCAAGAGTTGGTTTCAGCGCCATTATCGATTAACAAGTGTAGGAATTCCTCTATTAACATTCATAGTAGTTGGTGTTTCCAGCCATATTATTAAAGAAAGACTAAAACTACGAGGGGGTCAATCATGAAGAAATATATATGTGGTTTGATACTTGCAAGCAGTTTTTTACAAGCAGTAGATCCCAAATTATGGACAGCTGTTGATGTACGGCAATTATATCAGGATGCACAACAAGGCAACACGCAACACATTGATAATAATCTTTCATGGCATCGTGAACGTGATACAAAAGCGCCCGTTGAAATGCTTGAAAAAGCGCGTGATATGGCAGCAGAGAAGAATGATACGTATGCAGCGCTTGTGTTAAATGCACGGCTTAAAAAAGAACAGATGGGATTCTGGGAACGCAATTTCCGTGGGATTACACTTGGTGCAATTATTGCGGCAATTGTGGGTGCAGGTATAGCATTAAAGTCATTGCCTGTGTCCCATGATGATAGTAGTGCAGGGAATGGTAATGCACAACCGGCATCTCTACAAGCGAACGAAGCGCGTCATCGTACTCTTGAAGAGGCAGCAAGCAAGGAAATTGAAGAAACAGAAGAAGAGAGAGAAAGAAGAGAGCAAGTAGACGGGATAGATCCAGACAAGGTAGCGGAAATGGCAGAAAATGTACTAAAGTATCCATGGGAAGAAAAATCTTGAGTGTGCAGAATCAGAACAAGATTAATAATAAGCCCAAAATGGAGAATTTTATGAAATTACAATCTCTTATCTTATTAGCCCTTATGGGGGCATCTATAACCCCTATCTATGGGAGTGAATCTGTTCCAAAGACAGAGGAAGAATCGAAAAAGCGTATGGCCCTTATGGCAGCATGTGCTGCTTCAGGGAATGAAGATAAACAGCTACAAGATGCTGTTGCGATTCTTAATGAATTGTCAGGTGAGGATGTTGATGGCGATGGCAAAGGATTGTCTCCTGACCTACGTAAAATAGTTATGGGATATGCTCAGCAAATAACAGCAAAAGAGTTATTTGAGAGTAATTCTCATCAATGTCAACTTGTAAGAATACTTGATAGTAAACAAAATCCATTAACAATATCACGTCCAGATACAATCGATATATATGATAAGAATGGAAAACTTTTACACCAACTTAGTAATTTTATTGGATTTGGCGGTGTTCCTGTTAATACCTATTTTTCTAGCTCATTCATAGTAACTCGTAATGAACATAATGAAGTTGTTCTTACAGGTAGCTTTGGTGAATATCGAGAAGTTCTTACTTGGAATGTTGAAGATGGCAAATTGTTATCACAATGTGATGTAGCTGAGTTGTATCAGAGTTTTGCGTTTGATAAGCATAATACATTATTGGGGGTATCAAAAACATATGACGGAAGTAAAAGCAAGGGCCTCCGGGGCTGCCATGAATTAAAAATCTGGGACGTATATAAAAATACGTGTATTAAAGAATTACCGGTAAAGGATTGTTCATGCTGTGTTTTAGCGTGCGATAACGATAATAAGATGATTGTTGTGGTAGGTAAATGTGATGGTCATATAGAATTATGGGATATTAAAACGGGTGAACGCATATCAGTATTGCGTGGACATACAGGAGCAAGAACTGGTTTTTCAAAGATTGTACAGTTAGGTGAGAATGAAAGATGTGAAGTTCGTGGCCTTGCTGTGTGTAAAAATAAGAAAAATGGACATCTTCTCATAGCATCAAGTGGTTATGATAGAGAAAAATTGGGTATGCATGATGGGTTGGTATATGTATGGGATGCGCATACCGGTGAATGTATACAACTTCTCTATAAAAATGATGGTAGATATTATTATGGCCTGCGCGTAGCCGGCATGGATTATAATGACAAGGATGAGCTTGAAGTTTATGTGCATGACACTGGTAATAACTTAGTTCAAACATTACGCTGTGTACCAGGTGATTATGAGCAAGTAGATACAGAAATAAGAAACTTAGAAAAAGCTACAGACATTATTCAACAACAAATAGATTCAACAGGTACTTACAATGGGCGTGGATTGCCGCCAGTCTTACAACGAATTGTATATGAATATGCAAAGCCTGCATAAAATTAAGTTTAAAATGTGAACATTATGAACAATTTTACATCATTTTTTAAAAAATATTCTTTGTATTCTCTCATCATTGCTGTGCTGTTAATAAACATACCTATGTATCCTATGGAGCCATCAGCATCTACTTCTTCGAGATGGCAGACAGCTAAAACGGTGGGTAAAGTGGCTGCAGGAATTGTAGGAATTACTGCGTTATATATAGCAACATGTATAGGTTACACCGCATGGTACAGGCATGGTATACAAGTAAAAAAGCGTACAGAAGACAAAAGAGTATTGCCTAAACCAGCTCAGCCAAAACCGTGGGCAGCAGTTGAAGAGCGATATCGTAAGGAATTAGAAGAAGAGGGGGAACAAATTCTTCATAAATTACTTACTGTGGTAAGGGGTACCAAGGAACAATTCTTAACTGAAACAGCCACGGTCATTGCAGGAAAACATCCGAATTCTAATTATGCAATAAACTTAGAACGAGAGATTAAAAAAGTTAGAGAAGGGGAATTTACACCCGTTTCTCATGACATTAAAGAAACTATTGCTACCTTATTACAGCAACAAGAAGTTGATCCGGCTACTGTTTGTATTGTACGTGATGATAATTATGACTCCTCTATGGGAGTTTGTGGCGGGGTATTAAGCGGTAAGGCACGTTTAATAGTTAACGAAAAAGTATTGACTCATTCCTCTCAGCGATATCTAGAATGGGTAGTATTACATGAAATACAACACATGAAACATGAAGATAGTATTGTTGTGGGTATGAATAAAGCTAATGAAAAAGTTAGTGTGATACTTCATGAGGATAGGTTATTTAGAGAAAAGCGTGCTGATATTTTAGCATCTTTAAATAGCTTGGAACACGCCAAAGCATCACTTGAATATTTTTTTGTACCACGATTTACAGTTCCTGCAGTATGGGCTGAAATAAAATTGAAACGTATACGTTATGATGAACATCCTGATCATATAACTCGCTCTCTTTATTTAGCAAAAGTCCATCATGAAATGCATGCATGTGTTGAGCAGCACAAGAAAAGAGAATTAGCAGAAGCGGGAACTGCGCATTAACTAATTTTACCCACGAGCTGCAGGTGTTTTTATGTACCAAAGAACTCTTTTGATCTCTTGATAATTAAATCAAATTCTTCTTGGTTTGGTGTTTGGTTATCAGCGCCTTCAATGAAGGTGCCGCCCATAACACCAATATCGCGCGCATCTGAATCAGGCATATGTTTTGGGAACATATAAATTGATCGTTTTGCATATTGGCCAGATTCAGTTTTACCTGGCTCAACATAAAAAGAGATCATATAGTTCATATCTTCAGGATTTTGATCTTCGAGTAGAATCAAGTGCCCTTGTACAGAAACAACATCCTTATCATCATTAAGATGGCGCGCCCCAAGGCCAGAACAGTTGAATATGATTGGCGTATTAATTTCATCAAATGAAGTTACGCGTTGTTGAACCCACGTTACCTTGTTTTGTAAGAAGCTGGTGAGTGATTCCATTAAAATACCGGTATCCATAAAGATACCATCATCATATACCTTCATTTCATACTGCTTACCATTATCAAAATCGATTATCACATCATGCGGCTTTTGCATGACGATATTTTCATATGCTTGAAGGCGGTCATCGGGACGCTTTAAATAGATGGGCATAATAAGTGCTGCTTGGGCAGGGAAATCGTTATTGTTACCATGAGCTATATCGGCGTAAAATCTATAGGCATCAAAACAAATAGAATCAACAAGATGTTGTGTTTCAGGAGTAACTTCCATAGTAGATGGGGCTAAAAAGCCGCCTGCGTTATGGGAAACTAAGTTGTCATATCGTTCAGCGATAATGGTGATATGAGTATACCCTTGGGTAACAAGCTCATAGGCTACAAATAAACCCAAAGCTCCTGCGCCAATAACCGTAATGGGGGTATCCAAAGTGCTTGTGGTTGCTGCCTTTTTACACTGATCGACAATATAACGAGCGCAACCAGGAGCTAACGTCCATCCACTGCCACCATGCCCATAATTATCGGCGACAATTTTATTACCTATTGTTTCAACCGCTAATTTAGGGGTGCCGTAGCGCATAGGGCGATGGCAGAGTATTTGTTTACCAAAATGGGACATTTCTAGATTCGGTGGCTGAAGATGCCGTATTTCAATGGTGTCTTGGGTGTAGATATGGAGAGAAGCTGCGCATATAAGACTAAGATACAAACGAAGAAGTTTCTTCATGGATGACCCTTTTAGATATGAATAAAAGAACGTATACTT
>JBIOKB010000055.1:0-5755 GCA_044451405.1 Candidatus Babeliales bacterium | reverse complement strand
GTATAAAAATCTATACTTAAAATTTTAAACCAAAAAAACAAATTATATTACAAATACAACACAAAACAAATTAATTATAATTAAAATCAATAAAATTGCATTGATATTCAACGGGTTGTGAGGGAGTTTTATGGTCATTTCCAATTACCTACGCTATTTAATAATTGCCAGTCTTACTGTTTCTTTGCCGGTCCATCCTATGGGTTCTTTATCAATCAAAACAAAAATTGGAATCGGGTTGGTTGCAACACTTGCTGTTTTTATGGGGTATCGGGTGTGGGGCAATAGAAAGGATCGACAAGAATTACGACAAATAGTTCGAGAAGCAGTTGAAAAAGTAGTTGCAGAGATAAAAGCGATGGACATATATGATTCGAACGACGCAAATAAAATTGCTGATCTACAGGATGTTCGTACTAAACAATTGTTTAACAGCATTAATTATTTGGGCTTGCTAATAAATGGACAAGATTGGGATAGACGTTTATTAGATCGTATTAAAACGGTGCTAGAGTATCCTGCAGAGCATCGCGCTAATCCCGACATGACATATCAAGATCTGAAGGCTAAAATAACTTATTCTATTCTCGATTTGTCTTGTCCTGCGTCCCGTTCGAGGGGCGATGAAATGCCGTTAGAAGAAAGGCCGATTACGTTATTGGCTAAAAAATTAATGCCTTTACGGCGTGATCAACTTGGATTAGGTTTTAGACTTCAACTCATCCAACTAGTGCATGGTTACTCAAAATTACCGCTCGATGTTACCGATCATAAAGGTGACATTAGAAGAATTATGTATATGGATAGTAATGATGCAGCACTTATTGCATCATTAAATCAACGACGTCAAAGCAGAAGAGATACTATATATGATACAACTTTCCAGTTTCCGTATGGAGTTTCTGATATCATATTTTGCTATGATGATCCACTCATGGCTAATCATCCGATACCATTAAAATCAGGAAATGCAGCTCTAGCTTCTTGGTCAGCGGTTCCAAAGCAACTAACGGTTACGGCTGGTGAAGATGAAGAAGAAATAATAAAAATATCTAAAGAAAGCCTTATATAAATAGGAAAATAAAAAATTTAACAACGCTGATTTAGGGATACAATATGTTGAGATTATTATTACTACCTTTTTTCCTTCTCATAACAATTGATGCATCGGCTCTTGATCATCAAGATTGTGAGGTGAAAACAAAACATGCTGCAGCTCAATCAAAAGATGAGCGTGTAGTCAAATTAAGAGAAAAGGTCGCAGAAGTTTTTAATCGATACAAGGCAGAATTTGGCGACAATGGATCGGTGCCTTCAAAGGGCATAGAAGAAACAGAATTTGGGATGTGGATGCGAGATCATTATACCGATCAGATACAATTAGAGGCTGGAATTGAAAGATGGAGCAAAGAAAATAAAATTTATGGTGAAATTATTCAGTTGAGAATAGAAGAAATTAAGTTGGGGGGAAAAATCACAGATGAATTTAAAAAGTGGGTAGAGGCACAGGAGGGCAGCATTGATGGCTTAGAAAAAGGTATTTCTTATTGGGAACAAAGAGTGCCGGGATTAAGAGTTGCTATCGAAGAACTAATAAAAGTAGAACAGGAAAGAAAAAAGTATAAAGAGAAGATAGAAAAATGGGATTCGGGTCCGTATAGCGAAACTCCCTCAAGGATTTATGATATAGTATATACCCCAATAGATGCAGTAAACCCTGAGCTTCAGAGACAAAACGAAATTAAAGAATTAAGAGAAATTATTCAATCGGGATATCGGATATCAGACGATCCTCGACCAATTCGTCATAATTTACATATCTATAAAGTAGTCGAGTGTAATAAATTATATTTAATACCATCATTAAAAGAATTGGGAACAAGTCCAGTAGATGTTAGGCCATGCTGTTTAGGAGAAAGTCTCGTAGATTTCAGATCGTGGTATGAAAGAGATGCCGATCCTTTGTTTATATTATTAAGAAAACTTATTCGCGATAAACAAACCGCAGCCTTTAATGCCGTTTTAGATTGTTATCAGATTTCAGATGATCAGTTCGATGAATTTATTAAATGGGCAGGTGTTTTTGATCATACTGAAATAGGTGATTTATCATCCTTTGTTTCTGATTTTTTAAAACATGTTGTTCCAGTTATTCCAGTAAGCCTTGTTAATAACTGCTATTCTTTGGGTTCAAAAGCATATCCTTGCGATCCTCAAACACTTTTACAATATAGTGTGGAGCGCATTGAGCAGCAATATCCAAGGGATGCCCAAGATTTTTTTAGAGCTCACGGGCGTATGGCAGAAGAAGATGCACCATGCGATCTTAGTTTAATCCGTCAATTACTTGCAAAAGATGCAGATCCTTTATTGGCAGATTTATTCAAGTATGGAATGTTAGCTTATAGTAAAACGTATTTTTTTAGCGCATCAAAAAAGCAAATAAGGTGGCTATTATTTCCTTTAGCCGTAGGTTTGGCAGATTGTCGAAAACAACTGATTACTGCAACTCTTGATTCTTTTCCTCCAGAATTGTCTGAATTGTGTGCTGATTATAATTTTGAAATGCGTGATGACCGATTATTAGAGACGATTGGTGAGGGGAATAAAGAGGAGGAAGTTTTAGAAGGTATAACTGCAGCATTTAATAATGTTCCAGAATGTTACCATGAATCGCTGGTGAATGGATACGATGAGCAAGGAAGGACTCCTTTAATGTACGCAGCATCAAAAAACTACGTGAATGTTATGCGTATGCTTTACAACAAAGGGGGGAACCTTGGAGTGATAGATTGTCGTGGTAAACACACATTACATCATGTTAATCAACATTTCCATTTTGACCAAGAAAAAGTGAGAGCTGCGGTTGCCTTTATTTGTGAACAAGCAAAAGAGGGCAATCAAGATATTGTTTCTATAGTTAATAAAGTGCCTACTTTTGGATGTGCTCCACTTGTAGAAGCAGTTCATTATAGGCACCCTAAGGTAGTACGGCTTCTTGTTGAAAATCGGGCTAATCCATTAATTGCCAGTGATGGACCTGGTAGAAATGTGTTAGATATAGCAAGCGAGTTTGAAGATAAAACGATTTTAGAAGAGCTTCAGAAGTATAAAGCAGAATCATCCGCTAAATTTTCTGATTATCCATTTGCTGTTCCTGAGGCGTGTGAAAGAAAAGAATAGGAATTATCGAATGATCTATGTTTTAGGAACATTCTATGGAAGACCGCAGCACAACGCTTTCAGAGCTTAAGAAAATCATTCAGGAATATGTTAGTGAACGGAAATGGGAACAATTCCATACGCCAAAAAACCTAAGTGTTAAAATTGCTATCGAAGCTGCTGAATTAATGGAAAAATTTGAATGGCTCGATAATAAAGAATCCTATGATGAGATAGAGAAAGAGCGCCAAGAAATTGAAAATGAGTTAGCAGATGTGATTGTTGCGGCACTCTGTTTTGCCAATGTTGCTAACATTGATGTTAGTAAAGCTATAGAACACAAGTTGGCACTCAATAAAGCCAAGTATCCTGTTGAAAAATCAAAAGGCAAGCGAGTAAAGTACACGAAGTTGTAGATTCTAATCCGCCAGCCTTGCCAAGCCCTTTTTCTTGCTGTGATTAAAGCAATAGACAAATAAAAGTATCGCACAGGTTGCATATGCGATGCTCAACACATACCCTTTGATCAAATAGGGTGTCGGATCCTGGTGTTGCATAACGTATCCCCGCATGCCTTGAAACAGGTAACTCATGGGCAGCAATGTGCTAAATTTTTGTCCCCATGCTGGCAACGCTTCTATAGGATAATAGGCGCCACTAAAGGGTAACAATGTCCAACAGACAACAAAGCTAAACTCTATGCCCCGTTTTCCTAACAGTATAATAATCTGTAGACAGGTAAATCCTACCCATAAACAACAGAAAAAGAGGGGAAGACAAAAGATGAGGAGAGTATAGAGAGCTTGATAGAGTGATATATCGTACAGTAGATACATAAACAACATGCACGATGATAGGGTCATGCCCAGCATAATGGAGGTAAATACTATTACACCACTCATCCATTGAGTAATGGCAAGAGGGAATGTAAATAGATTAGTGATATTATTTGACATGAGTTCTTCGGTAAAGGCAAACGTCATATACATGCAGCCTCTGCCTATAATTTGCCAGAGCAAGACGCCAAACAGTGCAGCTATTTTATAATTCTGAAATTCTGCTACGTGTGATTGCTGAACCCATGCACCTAAAACACCCCAAATAAATACATCTAAAAGTGGCCAATATAAACAAGCAAGCATAAAATTAGCATCTCGTCGCAACATACGCGTATGGCGGAGTACCACTGCCCATATCGGTGCCCATGCAATCATGAGTAATCCTTTTATTTGGCAATACTTAAAAAATAATCTTCTAATGTTGGTTTATCGATTGAAATGTGAGAATAGATAATCTTATATTCCCCTAATTGTGTAATAAATTGCGCGATGGCATGTTCATCAAGATCAATGGTTAGAAGATGAGATTCTGCGGTATAGATTAGTTGCATATCGCGTAGATAGGAAATTGCACGATCAAGTCCACTGGTAATGGTTAAGTGAATACGAACTTTTGAAATTGATTGTGCAAGTATCTCAGGGGTATTATCAGCAATTATTGTACCCTTTTTAAGTACCAAAACGCGATCACAAAGTTCAGTAACTTCATCCATGTTATGTGAGGTAATTAATATTGAGGTACCACGCTCATTGCGTTGACTCATAATAAATTGACGCACTTCCGAAGCTATATCAGGATCAAGAGAAGCAGTTGGTTCATCAAGTAATACAATTTCAGGATCAGCGATAAATGCTTTTGCAAGCATGACACGCGTTGATTGACCTGCTGATAATGATCCCGTTTCACGATTACGCAATTCCCAAATGCCAAAGAATTTGAGCAGTGTTGCAATCTGCTCCATACGCTGTGTTTTAGGAATGCTGTACATGCGGCCAGCAATATCCAGATTTTCCATAACAGTTAACCGCGCAGGAAGTTTATCATAGCCACTGGCATAGCCAATACGCTTGAGTGTGGGGATACGGTTTTGTGCAAAATCTTTACCAAAATAACTGATAGCTCCACTGCTTGGTGTTAAGGTGCCCAAAAGCATTTGAATGGTGGTAGTTTTGCCAGCACCATTGGGACCAAGAAAACCAAGAATTTCTTTGTGCTTGATATCAAAAGAGATATTGTTCACTGCGGTGTAGGTGCTGCGCGCTTTAAAGGGCCACAAGCCGGAGACATATGTTTTGGTGAGATTTTTTACGGTAAGAAGGGACATGGGGTTCCTTAAGAAGGGGACGATTATCTTATTCTTTGCCCATTAACAGTAGCACTTCCCAATGTAGTAGACGTTTGAGGATATGCACCACAATAGTTGGTGATGGTGATAGATCCTAAGGTTGTACGTGAATCAATATTTTCGCAATCATCTAATTCTAGAGAGCCACATGTTGCTTGGGCGAGCACTTGTTGTCGGCCGCCTTTAAGTTTAATGCTACCTAGTGTTGTAGAAGCATCAATTGGGCCTCGTGCCTGAATAGTAAGAGAACCGCAGCTTGCTTGTGCAGTTACTTTTTGTAAAGCATTGCGAATTGATGTGTTACCGGCAGATGCTTTAGTAACAATTGGTCCTTGTACATTTTCAATGGATGTATTACCACATGCATTTTCAGCAAGCTGTATTGCTGCTGTTTGTGGAACATAAATT
>JBIOKB010000054.1:0-5759 GCA_044451405.1 Candidatus Babeliales bacterium | reverse complement strand
TGATGTAATACAGGTCTTCCCCATAGCATTTAACCCCTTGATGGTGACAAACAGCTATTTTGCTATGTGTGTTTCAACTATCTTAATTACCGTCGCAGCTGCCTATTGTATACGTAGAATGCTCTCCCTCCGCTTTTTAAACCTCGCCAAGCACGTACAAACCTCCCACACCTACAACTTTGTTGATAACGTTAAGACGGTGCTAGAGAAATTTAGCGGCGTTACTTCAATAACGGATCTTGGTATTATCACCCAGAAATTTTTCAATGACGTCTATTCAATACCGCTTCCACAGACCAACTTTTATATCAAAAGCAATAACAGCACCGAGCACATTAGTGGTGGCTCTACCCAGGCGGTGAACACCATTAACACGGTTGATCATTTTGTGCAGCATGAAAATAATGGCATGGACCGCGTAATATACGATATGAAAATGCTCATTTATGATGAAGTTGCCTTTAGCAATTTCTATGAGCCGGATGGGGTATACAAGCAGTTGCTCGCCTTTTTAAATACCATCAACGCTGATATCTTCCTCCCTATTTATGAAAAACAGACCCTCATTGGCTATATCATCGTTGAGCGCTACCCGCACCCGGGGATGTTCTTTGGTGATGCTGAACGGGATGAAATGCTCGTGTTTTCAAGCTATTTAAGTAACCTGGCTCACTTATTGTATAACAAAAACTTTGATCTTCTGGTGGAGAAAAAGCGGGAAATTGAAGAAGAACTCCATTTTAAGCAACAGGAAATTAAGCAGTATAAAGAGAGCTTTAGATCATTTTTGCGCAATAATCGCTTAAAAGATGTTGGCGTTATTCTGTATAAAGCAAAACGCTTTTCATTTGCCAATAAAGCAGGACGGGATATGGTCCCCGTTAATTTAAACACCCAAGAAGGCCATCCGCTTACCAAAATTATGAAAGATTTGGTTGATCATGTGGAGGAATACCGTACCCCACAAACGACGTTTACCCATGATTTCCAGGGCAACAAGCTCATTATTGCCGCATTTCCCCACTTAGAAGAAAAATCGATTATTATCACCGTCTACTATCCTGCTATTTCCGATGTGGTAAAACGTCAAATGAGTATGCTTGAGAATCCTAATGAATGGGATTTCTTGCTCTACCTTGAAACAACTGAATCAGGAAAACTCATTAACCAGCTTATTCCTGGATCAGGGGAAATTCTTCTTAACTTTAAAATTTCATTACTCAAGGCAGCATTAAGCAAACAGGCGGTACTTCTTGAAACAGCCCACCCTGATGATTTAGGGCAAATGGTCGAACTTATTCACCATGTCAGTTTACGTGAGCGACTTGAAGTTATAGCGCTCCATACCCCGTGCAAAAACAATGATCTTGCCCTGAAATTGTTTGGCATCAATCCCATGCTCAACCTCAGCGGGACCGTGAGTACCCCGCTTCTAGCGGAATTACATAGTGTTGGCACCATCTTTATAGAAAATATCCAGTTTTTAGATATGGAAAGCCAAGAGCACCTTGCTGACTTTTTACATTATGGCATGTACCGTCCGTTAAAAAGTGAGCATAAGGTAAACGCGAACGTCCGTATTATCTGTTCAACTAACCAAAATCTGCAAGAGCTGGTGCATGCGGGCACTTTCTCTAAAACTCTTTTTGATGAACTGAAAAGCACTACGCTCATAATGCCATCGCTGGCAGATTTACCAGAACCAGAATTACGTACCTTAACTGACGGCTTTACCGATCAGCTGGTTAAGAAAAATGATTTAAAATCATTAATGGCATTATCTGATAAAGAAAAAGCAAAATTGTTAGATAAGCGTCCGGTGAGCCTTGCGGATCTAAAAAGCCGGGTACAACAGCTGTTGCATAAAAAAGCGCACAGCAACCATCTGTATACTGAAACGCAGGTTGATTCATCATCCAACTATACAGACCCTGGGCTTATTGAAGCCGCACGCCTTGGCAAACAAGCGCTGAAAAACCCCCGGATTATGACGATGCTCTGGACTAAGTTTAAGAGTCAGGCAAAAATTGCCGAGTTTCTTGATGTTAATCGTTCATCGGTGAATCGTAGATGCAAAGAGTACAATTTAGAATAGGTAGACCGTTCGTCCTGGACCTGTCAAAATAGTGTGCCAAAATAGTGCGCTCATGCGCACCAGCACACTAGGATACGACCGGGATTACTCCTCATCAGGATCACGACCCAAGCCATCATCAACAAGTTCTAAGCTTGCTAATGGCCGTTCTTTTTCGAGAGGATAAGAAGCCCCAACATATTGAACAACTACGCCTGTTGAATCTTGCGTAAGATGCGCGCAAACTGCTTCTTTAATCTTAGGAATTTCCTGCTGAACATACCTCATTGCCAATTTACGACGATGATTATCAAGCACAACAGTTATTGGTTTCCAACCTTCCGTTTGATGGGTATAATCATATGCATTTGCTTGGGCGCCAGGAACCATTAAATCAGCCCCTTCTTTAAGCAGAAATTTAACCATAACTGGTTTATTTTCCGCAGTTGCTCTAGTGAGCCTTGTCTCATAAATACATGGTAATGATACACTTGGCTTATCGCACAGATATCTCGTATTAATATTAGCACCATATTTTTTTAGTATTTTGATGCTATCGCAAAGCGATTTGTTAAGCCAAGAGAATTTCGCAATATTAGATAGGAGACTATCGATAAAATTATCACTAATTTCATTGTGTGTTTTTGCATATCGAAAGATGATTTCAAAGTTTTTTGAATCAGTTCTTGCCGCATCCACTAAGAATGAATGGTAACTGTTGTTATTATACTTCAATAAGACTTCTATGCTATTGTGAGCATTATCATTTCTTCGTCCTTCTTCCATGGCAAATTCAATTGCTTTTTTAATAATGTCTTGATCAATTTTCTTACTATTTTTTAAAATAAGATCTACTAACGCTGGACTTTTCTTAATAGCAAAAGCAAGAGGGTTTTCACTAAAAGCATAACTGAGATCAATATCATATCTAAGAATTGCACAAATTAATGGAATATTTTCTTCTTCAATTGCCAATATCAGGTGTTTAGGTTGTATCCTACCAAAGCAGCCGTCTCGATCAATATTATGTTTCTTTAAAAGCTCTTCAGGGTTTTCCCGTTTAATCGCGGGTTCAATGGTTTTTTTATCTGTAGGACCTACGTTGCTACTCTCTTCTCTTAACTGTACAATATCTCGTTTATATGTCAGATATTTGACCAAACTGTAGGCGACAAATGCTGCCACCCCTGCAATAGCCAAATTTATCCCCACATCTTTCGCTGCCCGCCCATGCAATATATTTGTTATACTCGTTTTGCAGTTACTTAAAAAGCTGCCCATAGGGTACACGGGTGTTGCGATAATAAGTGCTGCTAGTGTAAGATATCTAAGTTTCATTGAACTCTGCATAAAAACCACCTATTTTAGTTAAAAAATCCACTTTTTTTCAGGTATAACGTATAGTATAGGTATAAAGGGGAATGTGGTCAAAACCCCCTATTAAATGGGCATTTTGAGCTTTTTAAGGAGGCCTCCCCATGATACTTACCGAATTCCTTGCCCACCAAGAAGAATTTATCACCCACCTGGATGTGGAAAAGAATCTTTCACAGCATACCCTACGGGCTTACACCGGGGATTTAAAGGGATTTACTGATTTTTGGCTTTCATTGGATACAGAATCTAAAGAAAATTTGCCCATACGGCAGGCAATTGAACGATATCTGGTAAGCCTGTTTTATAAAAAGTTAGATAAGAGTTCGATTGCACGTAAATTCTCCTGCTTTAAATCATTTGAAAAATTTCTCCGCAGCAAGGGCATCGTACTTAATTTGAAACTCAAGCGGCCGCGCATTGATAAAAAACTTCCTACCTATTTAAGTGTTGATGAAATCTTCTTTTTGCTTGATAAAGTCCCTGATAGTGAATTGCCTACCAAAAAACCAATTCGGGACAAAGCAATTTTTGAACTTATGTATGCTACCGGCGTCCGCTGCTCTGAGTTAATTGGCATACGCATTGGTGATATCGATATGCAGAACAAAACAATTCGTATTAAAGGAAAAGGGAAGAAAGAACGCTTGGTGCTGTTTGGTGAAAAAGCAAAAGCAACATTAATCGCCTACTTTGAGCATGAACGCCCACGCGCACTTACTCAATCAGAGCCACTCTTTATTAATAACCGTGGTACCCATTTTGATCCAAAATCAATTCAGCGCATATTCCAGATGTTCCGAAAATTTTTACCTATCGATCGCCCTATTACCCCGCACAAGATACGCCACTCGTTTGCTACCCATTTACTCAATCAGGGTGCTGATTTGCGCGTTGTACAGGAGCTATTGGGCCATGCAAGTTTAGCGAGCACCGAAAAATACACCCACGTATCTCTTGATGATCTTGCGCGTGTATGTGATACTACTCATCCGTTAAGGACTATTAAAAAATCAAAACCAACGTAATGGTCAATGTCACTTGCCACACAAAAGAAAAAATTTCGTTCACTCACCATCTGGTTTTCCTGCGCGCTTGCTATCATTGTTGCGCGCCTTATGTATCTTCAAGTACATTTGAATGATGCGCTCTTAACACAAAGCAAAAAAAATTATATGCGCATTGAGAAAATTGCATCTCCTCGTGGCAACATTGTTGATCGCAATGGAGAACTCTTAGTTACCAATCGCCCCATAACTGATCTGTATTGGTATGGGAGTGGTAACAAAATCTTAACTGCTGAACAGCATGCCACCCTTATTACATTAGAATCCATTATTGATAAACAGGTAAAAACTGACGGCGATCTTATTGCCACCATTACTCATGCTGAGCGCTACCGTAAAAAGGTACTACTTGCATGCGATCTTTCTTTTGAGCAGCTGAGTAAACTGGAAGAGCAGTTTCCGCAAAATCATAACATTCAGCTGGTGACCCAATTTAAACGTTTTTATCCCTATACTACGTTTGCAAGTCATCTTTTGGGATATCTTGGCCATTTTGATATGGAAGTAGGTGGCAAAATGGGTCTTGAACAACTCATGGAAGATCAGCTCAAAGGGCACCATGGAACGTTACTGCACACCACTAATTCGTTAGGGCAACAGTTAAGTAGTGTTGAAATTCAAAAGCCATTTGCCGGTAACACCATACAAACAACGCTCGATATCAATCTCCAAACTATTATTGAAACAGTATTTCCTGAACAAGAATCGGGCACCGCTCTTGTTGTGGATCCTGAAGATGGTGGCATTCTTGCACTCGTCTCACGCCCCAATTTTGATCCTGGTCTTTTTTTAGATCCGATTTCATCAGAAGATTGGCACGCTTTACAAGAACGGCAACCATTTTTGAATCGCGCGTTTAATACCTGTTATCCACCTGGATCACTATTTAAATTAGTGAGTGTCAGTGCTGCATTGGAACAGCATGTTATTTCCCAAGATACCATTGTTAATTGTCACGGCCATGTAACCTTTGCAGGACGCAAATACCATTGCGCACGTACCACCGGCCATGGTGAATTAACCACCTGTGAAGCAGTTGCCCACTCATGTAACATCTTATTTTTTGAAATTGGTAAACGGCTTGATATAGACTTGCTTGCTGAATATGCCCACATGTTTGGATTGGGAGAAAAAACAAATATTCTCTTTTCTGAAAAAACGGGCCTTATACCATGCCGTGCATGGAAAAAGCAGGTGAAAAAGGAGCGCTGGTGGGCGGGAGAAACCTTATCGGCAGCTATTGG
>JBIOKB010000053.1:0-5921 GCA_044451405.1 Candidatus Babeliales bacterium | reverse complement strand
TTATAGGAATATATAATGGAGTAATAAGTAACTATAACTTCCAACTAATACACTTAGGTGAAAATGCACACAATACGCAACTAGTTAAAGACATTGAACAAGACTATGAAAAAGCAAAAGTAGACATTCAACTCTTTTTTAAGAACATCAAATACGCTCATTCTGCTATTATTAAGTATAAACGCGCTCAATTAAAGGCGCTGGCAGGAATAGCATTTTCTGTGATAGGAATTTCATCAATCATCGCTAAACATGAATGGAATAGATTATATGAAAGTTAAACTAATACTTATACTTATCGCATCATGCATCGGCACGCTACACGCCGGTTCATTCAAACTTGCTGATATCACAACACCTGCTAAAAAGGCATGTAACGATATCGCATGTAATGTTGCAAAACATCCGGGCGCCTTAGCATTAACGGGAGTTGTAGCAGGTTGCCTCATATATACTCATGCTGACCGTGAATGGGGAAAAGCACATAAAGCATTTCAAGAATTAGAAAGCCTACGCGCAAGAGTTAACGATAACAATTTTTATAGCAATGATTACGAAAACAGATCTGAACAATTTAAAAAAGCCATTCAAGCGTATGAAAAAGCACAAGTAGAATTGAGAGATCTAGAAAACAAAAACCTAGGTTCAGTACGCGCTCGTTCTGAGCATACAAAAAGAACCTATAAATCATTACCTAAAAACTTTTCTGCCTCAGATTTGGAACGCGCAAAAACAGAAGCTGAACAAGCAGAACAAGAACTTAAAACAAAAGAAGCTGAAACTCGTCCCACTTTAGAAAAAGCTAAAGAACGTGTAACAGAAGCACGAGCAGCACTTGATAGCAGTTTTACTGAAGAATTAAAAAGCTTAAATGCAAAAGTTCTCTTAAACTACTATAAAAATCTCTGGCAAATCGGTGCATGCATAGCTGTTGCATCAGCTACTAGCTACGGCATATACAAAGCGTGGCCACGGCTTACGAAATGGCTCGCCGCGTACGCAAAATAAATATACAGTTCTACACAATAAGGCTCGTACATACGGGCCTTATTCTTTTATAAAAGGTGCTCATGCATCGCCCTACGTACCAAGAAACACTCAAATATAATCTTACACTTGCTGGCCCTGAGCCTACCTTTTTTGCTCAGTACCAGAGTGATGTAATTGCACAATGGTTTGCACATCTTCGCGCCCAACCAATTACTATCGTTGATGTTGGCTGTGGTGACGGACTGTTAACCTCATTTATTGCCGCACAATTTCATAATGCCAACGTACATGGCGTTGACCCCTCTTTAGAACATATTGACGTTGCACGTTTGGCCTATCCATACCTCTCATTTGATGTATACAGCGATACCCTCCCCGTCTCCGCCTTAGGGAATAACGTTGAAGTCTTATCAAGCTACGTCGGGCTAACGCCTTTTCCTGATGCTTGCACTGATCTTGTTATCATGGCTGATACGTTGCACCACATACCTGCACATATGCAGGCAGCAAAAATTGCTGAGATCATGCGTATAGTAAAACCGGGCGGCATATGCTGCATTCTTGAACAAAATCCCTATAATCCCTGCATGCGCTATCGTTTTGCATGCAATCGAACCACTATGATACGGCCACAAAAGCTGAGAAGCTTGGTAAGCCATTATGGAACTACGCGCATGGTGTTTTATCATTTCTTTTCTGCGCTGCGCGCTTATGAACGGTATGTTGCATGGTTGCCGCTTGGACAACTGTATGCGTGTATCACGATAAAAAAGTAGCTCCCTTCCGTTCCTTGACAGTATAAATAGCATTATGCAACGCTATACATAATGAGGGTTATAGTGGTGGAGGAAATGGAGATGCGTCTTACACAATATCTGTGTTGTATTATCATAAACATTAGCTTGATCAGCACCATATCTGCACAAGATTGTGATCCGTTTGGTTTTGGCGGCACGCCATGTCCCGCTACTCCGAGCACACCTACCCCGGCAAAACCTTCTCCTGCGCCAACGCCTGTGCAACCAACTACGCCCACAGAATTTAGCATTCCCATTACCATCCCCGTTATTGGCACCGTGAATCTTATCCCTTTTACTGATAACACCCAAACACCCGCAGTCAGTGGATTTAAAGTTAAAATTACCAAACCAAATGAGAAATTAACCGTCGGCCCTGCAACTATTGATGATGGGGAAATTAGTTTAATCGGCGGCAATCTTGGTATGACCGGACGGTTAACCATTTTTGGCAAGCAAGCGCGCTTTGGCATTAAAGATATCAGTTTGCAATCGCCAATATCAACGCAAAATAACAAAAAACAAGCTACACCCAACGTGGTTAAACGCTTGGTATTAACCGTCACGTTTTTACCTGAATCATCAACCATTACTTTCGGTGGTGTTACACTCCCGTTGGGGAACGCAGATATTATTCTCGAGCAAGGCAAACCGATTGATGTAAAAACACATGTACAAGCAGATACGTTAATGCCATTTACTAACAGCGGCATTCCCGTACTTAATACTCTGAAATTTACCAATTTAGATGTGCAACTTGATGTAACCAAAAATCCCAAAAACAAAAAACTTGCCCCAACAATCGCTGTTAAAGGGGCCACTGAAATTTTGGGCGTCAAAGTAAGCGCCGTCATACGAGAAGTGCTCGATGCAAATGGAAAACCAGGTATTTATGTTAACGCACCACTGCCAAAAAATTGGAAATTCTCTGACAGTATTAAAGAATTGAAGGGCACTTTTTTTGATGGTCTTATTTTTAATGAAGCATGGCTGCTTGCTTGCAGTGTTGAAAGTTATAATGATCCCGATCGTAATGTTACCGTAAAAAAAGGGCTTTCATTTTACGCACAAGTTCCATTAAGCGGATCACTTGATAAAGTAGGAAAATTGTTAGGATCTATGGATCAAACATTCACCATGTATGGCAAACTTGATCCTAATCCGCGCAATATAAATTTTGGTATCATATTAAGCCAAGGAGTGCCATTAACTACTTCTACCGTATCTGTAGGCAACATGGAAGTTGTTATTTCTGGTGAACCACATCTTGGTCTTAAAGCAAGCGTTATTGTGCGTCCAAGCACTGAAGATACACTTACATTTACGGGAGAATTTGATCTTGGCGTCATTGCAACCCTTCATGCGAATATGGATGGCTCATGGCATAATCCATTTGGTATCAAAGGCCTTACATTAAACAATGTTGCTCTTGGATTGGGAATAACGTACAGCATTCCACCGGTTCCTTCATTATTTCAAATTCTTGCAGATATGAAAATTAAAGATAACACGGTTAGCTTTGCAACATCTGTTGATGCCACATTACAACACATGGCACTCAAAGGGCATGTTGATCGCTTGTCATTTATGGATATCGTTACCTCATTTGCACAACCAATTGGCCTTAAGTTGCCACAACCAGCGTTCCCTGTTTTTGATCTTGCCAACGTTGATATTCGCTTTGCAGCGATTGATACCACCATTGGCACGCAAACCATTGGACGTGGTATTACTATGATTGCTGATATGAACGTGCTGAATGAAAAGGCAAACGTGAATGTAAACGTTGGCGGCATCTTGGAAGGGATTAAAATTTTTGGATCTATAGATCCTATTAATATTGCTAACGTATTAAAAATAAACGGACACAATGGTGCGGGTAAACCAGAAGTTGATATTGAGCTTTCCTTTGCGCGCCAAAACTTTTTAATCCAAGGCGAACTATCTCTGGCAAATTTATATAAAGTAGCGACGTATCTTACCATTACCACTGGCGGCATCGAATTTGATTTCCTTGAATCGATAAACAATAACCAACTGCTCTATTCCCATGTACATGGTCAATCATCAGGGTCATTATCTAACCCCCAGTTTACCGTATCCATTGATTTTCAACAGCAGTTACAACAGTACATCAAAGATCGCGTACATGATCAATTTGCTAGTGCACAACATGAAATTATTGATAGCATCAACGCAGCACAGCACCAAGTGGATACGTTAAAAAACACAAAAGCTGATGCGCAGAAACGACTAGAGGATGCGCATAATCAAGTAGCCAAAGCAGAACATGCACTCACTATTATTAATCAGTCAATCATGGAATCAAATACTGCATTTGAAAATGCACAAAAACATGTTGATAGCATCCAGCATGATATTGATGAGTTAAAAAAATGGTATTACAGCCTACCCAAAGCACCATCGGTTACTCATACGTATGTACTTATAAATAAAACACCATGGCATGTTGATGTATGCCTAAACTATCATGGCGAAAGTCTTATATCCTGCAGAAGCGATTGTTGGATTTCTATTCAGCCGGGAGAGCGTCATGATTTTTCTGCTGGCGCTTGTTGTATCAAAGGTATTCAAGCTGGCACTACCAATAAAACTGATGGAAAAGTAGAGGGTGGAACATCTCCTAACTTATGCGGTAATGGTGTATGGAAAATTGCCTATAACGCTACCGCAAAGACGTTAGATATTAATGAGGCAAGTAAAGAAAACATATTTGATAGCCAAGTTACCCGCAGCGTTGATTTTGCTGCCCGCATGGCCGCATATGAAACGGCGTTACATACCGCAACAGGCGTGCTCGATACCTTCAAAGGATTATCAAGCGGTACATTGATTACATCAAAAAAAACTGCTCAACTAGGATTGACCGCAGCACTAGGTTTTTTAAAGGGTGTTGAACAAGCTACAGGTAGCGTATTGCAGCTCTCAGATGATACAGCAAAAACTATTCTTGAAGGTGCTCAACAAACAGGAGTTGGCATATTACAAGGTGGTACGTGGGTAGCAAATCAAACATTAGGACAGTTCGATATTACTCGTATTCATTATGATGGAAGCTTACAAGATCTGAGTAAAGGAGTATTAGGTAATGTACTTGTTGAGGCTAAAATAATTAAGCCTATACAACTGCGTATGTCGCTTGATCCTAGGAATATTGCAGGAAGTGTTGCATCCGTAGTTACTTCATTAACTGCTTCCCTTAAACATACGTTTGTTGATCCACTTACTCCACATGTAAATCAGCTGAAAGCAAATGAATCTACTATCCAAAAAGCACAACAATCTCTGAATACGCTAAAACCGCCGGCAGAGGTTGCACAGGCACAAGCAGCAGCGCAAGATGCAATGAGCAAAACGCAAGCAGCTAAATCTAAGAGCTAACTAATCCGCGCAATGGTGAATAGTGTAAGCGCACATAAAATAACGAACTTAACATCCGCATGCCGGAGCGCATAATACGCAACTTGCTATCGGCTTGATCATGCCAGGTGGTTGGGATTTCCTTAATGACAAATTTATTGCGCTTGCACAAATACAACAGCTCAACATCAAAGGCCCACTGGCGTACGGTTAACTGTGGTGCCACCACTTCAGTAACATGCCGTTTAAATACTTTTGCACCACACTGCAGATCTTTATACCAGAGGCCAAATAATAAGCGGACTAAGGATTGATAAAAAATAATACTTCCCAATCGTTTAATCCATGGACGTGGGGGAGAAACATGCGCACCTTTCATGTACCGACTTGCAATGACGCCATCATAGGCGGGCAATGTGCGCACTAGATCGTAAAAATACTGCGGTTGTGTTGCCATATCAGCATCAACAAAACCTATGTAATCATTGGATCTGGTTAATGCATTTTTAAATCCCGCTGCAATGGCAAGCCCTTTACCTGCTTCTTTTAGATCCAGGACAATAAGTTCAGGCATATGTTCTTGTTCATGGGTTACCACTTCAAACGTAGTATCAGCACAGCCATTAAGCACGACTACCAACTCAAAATCGAGCACGTGACGTACTTTAAGTTGCGTGAAGAAGTGGTAATAGTCATGCAATGTATTTCTAATTCTCTTTGCTTCATTGTATGCCGGAATAATAATACTAAGCT
>JBIOKB010000052.1:0-5995 GCA_044451405.1 Candidatus Babeliales bacterium | reverse complement strand
TTTAAAAAGCGGAGGGAGAGCATTCTACGTATACAATAGGCAGCTGCGACGGTAATTAAGATAGTTGAAACACACATAGCAAAATAGCTGTTTGTCACCATCAAGGGGTTAAATGCTATGGGGAAGACCTGTATTACATCACTGATCCACAAGGGGATAAAAATTGATGGAAGTAATATGCGAAGTTGCTTTTCTAAGATAGCAGGGAATTTCTTTTTGAGTAATTGTTGTATGACAATGACAAGGCTCGGAAGTATGAGAATAAAGAGCATGTAATACATTTGTATATCACGAACAAAAAATTCTATAGGTGGACGATCTTCTGTTCTGAAGCAGTTAAAATCAGTAAAGGCGATATATGTAGAAAAACAAAAGAAGCAAGCACTGATGGCAGTTAATATTTTCTGGCGAATGTTTAATCGTGAAGATTGTGCAATCAAACTTTCTAAAAATAGTGAGTATGATAAGTCTTGAACTATTGAGAACCCCCAAGCAATACGCAATACAAATAGATAAGGGCGATAATCAGAATCGGGGAACCAGAGCGCACGCACTAATGAGTAGACCCAAGTAAAGTCGCCAGCCATTGATCCGATGAGTAATCCACATAAGAATAACAATGGACGTTTAGTATCAGAATTTTTCAATCCACGGGTTATGATGATACTTAAAATTATTGTTTTAAGTATGAATGAAATGCTGATGATTATCAGCGCAGATGAGCTGCTAAAAAGAGAATCGAGATATGCAAAAATACTAGTCATATACGTTATTATTTAAATTTTTATTACTCTGCTATTGATCTTACACTTTAGTGTATTTATACTGAATAACTGTTAGTTGCTCTATAGTTGTATGTTTTACTTTATTCAAGGAGGCTCCTATGTTACGCACGCTACTTTCCAAAATAAACCTGCAATTGCTGTTTGCAATTATTGCTATCATTATGGACTATCCTCCAAATAGCTAATTACTAATACTAGCATAATTGTAGGATTCTTCAAAAAAATGACAGGGGTTAATGATGACAACTGGGAGCATAATAGTTGAAGTTTAGCAGGCTCGATCAACGAGCTCGAGCCGTTAAGATTATCCATATCTTAAGACAGGCTACGAAATCCATGATTGAGCCTGCGGCATCTAGTATCGTTAAGCAGTATGGTCAAGATCCTTTCCTGGTGCTCGTCAGTTGCCTCCTGAGTCTCCGCACCAAAGATACCGTATCCCTTCCCGCCTCCATCAGATTATTCGAGCATGCCCGTACTCCCGAGCAGCTTCGCGATCTTCCCCTATCTCATATAGAAAAACTTATTTACCCGACCGGCTTTTATAAACGGAAAGCCCAAGGGCTCAAGTATGTCAGCGATCAGCTTATTACCCGCTTTCACGGGAAGGTCCCCAACACATTTGACGACCTTATCTCCATTAAGGGCATTGGCCCCAAAACCGCTAATTTAGTACTCGCCGAAGGCTTTGGTATACCAGCTATCTGTGTTGATACCCACGTGCACCGTATTTCCAATAGGCTGGGATTGGTGAGCACAAAAACGCCGGAAGAGACAGAGCGGGCATTAAAAGAGCTGCTGCCGCAGGAATATTGGGCAGAGTATAATACGCTCATTGTTACCTGGGGGCAGAATATCTGCGTTCCCATTTCCCCATTTTGTTCAAAATGTCCGTTATTTGATGTGTGCCCTAAGATTGGCGTTACCAAGCGGCGTTGAAGTAACAATGGCCAACAGTTTGAGCTGAAGGCCATTATTAGATGCCTGCTTACTGTGCGAGGAGAGCACTAGGCATTGTTGATTTACGATTTCAAGTGTCGGCAGATACGCTCCTCTTACGATAATCCTCTATTGTATGTTTGTCCAGCTTGCTTGCAAAAACATACGCCACTAACTATTCTATACCTCCGATATGCCATCGTGATCGTGTATTTGATTTATAACTGAAAGAAATGTCCAATGATCAAAATTGCTGTACTATTTGTATGCATGTGGAGTGCCCCTATGGTATATGCGTCCTCCTCTGCCTATCCGGGCCATCAAGCTCGGCAGGCTACGGCGGACATGGCAGAGTTGCAAAAAACTGATGTGCAACAATTCTTTACTGAGGTTACTCCTGAATTAGCTGCTCAGTTAACGATAGATCTTGATTCGGCGGATGAAGTAGAAAAAATAGATGACAAAATGGCACCATATATTGCGCGAAGAAAAAAACGGGCCCGTGAAGCGGATCTCATATCAGCTCAACAGACCATTGAACGTATGAAGTGTGAAGCATACATGAAGCGGTCAGCAGGCGTGTCTGATGGCTTACATCTACTCTGTGATGTAGCACTTGAAGAACCAAGTAAAGAACCTCATGAAGAAACAAAGAAACCGGCACCTATCCCTAAAATTCCAACAGCACCACAGCAGCATAGATCGCCGATAATTTGCGGAGGAGCACCCGTTCTGCCAACTTATTTCTCGTTTCTATCGCCAGTATGTTTACACAATCGATTTGATGCTCTTAGACCTAGATTTTAGCTTCTGCCTTCGCAAGCACCTGATCAAGTGAGAGCCCAAACTCCTGTTTGCCGTCATGATGGCGTATAGTAATGGTATTATTCTCCATTTCCTTTTTGCCCACGATCAGCATCCACGGAATCTTTTCAAGTTGCGCTGCCTTTATTTGCCCGGCAAGGGGATCAGATGAGGTATCAACTTCAACCCGTAATCCGTGCTGTTGTAAAGT
Organism: Candidatus Babeliales bacterium; assembly: GCA_044451405.1. Taxonomy (GTDB): domain Bacteria; phylum Babelota; class Babeliae; order Babelales; family Vermiphilaceae; genus JBIOKB01. The sequence continues at coordinate 3,256 of JBIOKB010000052.1, read as the reverse complement.
AGCAGCAAGCGTTTGTGCGTGTTCTTTTTGTTCATCAGTGATAGTGAGCACGCGTGCCTGTACAGGCGCAAGGAAGAAGGGAAGGTTCCCTTTATGATGCTCAAGAATAATGCCCAAGAAACGTTCAAATGAACCGTAAATAGCCCTATGGATAATAACCGGCCGCTCTTTGGTGCCCTGGGAGGTTACATACGTTAAGTCAAAATTTTCTGCCTGATTAAAATCAATCTGCACGGTACCACATTGCCAGCTGCGTCCTAATGAATCTTGAATATGGAACTCTATTTTTGGTCCATAAAATGCGCCTTCACCTTCAGCTACTTCATACGGGATGCCAGCTTTTTTGAGCGCATTAAACAGCGCGTTTGTAGCTTGGTCCCAAAGCTCTTGGGTTCCCATGGAATCTTCAGGGCGTGTTGAAACTTTTACGTTAATGGTCTCAAAACCATACTTGGTAAGCACTTCAAAAATCATCTGATTGGTTGCAAGAACTTCTGCTTCTATTTGTGTTGGCATGCAATAAATATGTCCATCATCGATAGTAAACGCCCGTGCGCGGAATAATCCATGGAGCACGCCCGATAATTCAAAGCGATGTACAAGGCCAAACTCACCAAGACGTAGTGGTAACTCGCGATAGGATCGAGGACGTTCACCATAAATCAAGATAGAGCCAGGGCAGTTCATGGGGCGAATAGCAAATTCCCGGTCTTCAATTTCACAAAAATACATGTTGTTTTTATAGTGTGCATAGTGGCCTGATTGCTTCCATAATTCAGAGCTGAGCATGATAGGGGTAGCAATTTCAAGATAGCCAGCTTTATTTAATAGCGTGCGTAAATAGCTGGTCATGACATTTAAAACGGTTTTGCCCTTAGGATGAAAAAAGGGAAATCCTGGTCCTTCTTCATGGAAGGAAAAAAGATCAAGCTGTTTTCCCAGTTTGCGGTGATCATATTTGAGTGCATCTTCCCGGCGTTGTTCGTACGTTGCTAAATCCTGAGCAGTAAAAAATGCAGTACCACTAATGCGCTGCAACGCCTGATTATTTTTATCAGCACGCCAATAGGCACCAGAGATGCCGAGCAATTTGAAATGCTTTAGATCTCCTGTTGAAGCAACGTGGCCGCCGCGGCATAGATCGTAAAAATCACCTTGCTGTGCTAAGCCGACGGTATCACCGGGAATGCCATTAATGAGCTCTAATTTAAAAGGATTATTTTTATAGAGTTCACGAGCTTTTTCTTTTGAAATTTCTGTGTGGGTAATCGGGATATTTTTGTTGGCAAGCTCTAGCATGCGTGCAGCAATAGCAGGGAGATCTTCATCTTTAAAATTCTGCTGCGGGAGCATATCGTAAAAGAACCCGTCTTCGGTTGCAGGGCCTATCGTGAGTAAGGTGCCAGGAAACAACTGCGTGACTGCGTGTGCAAGTAAATGGGCTGCAGAGTGGCGAAGTATTTTTAGGTCGTTATCGGCCTTCATGGACATCCTTACAAAAAATAGGAAAACAAGTGAGGTTTTGTGGTGCAGTATAGCATCAATACAAGAAAAATATACGCATATTCCCTGATGATTGCACCGGGGTAGGCAGTGTGTTAGGATTCGACCAGGTAGTATGTAATGAGTAACCTTTTAAGGCCCCAGCCTACGCCTATCCACGCGACAGCTTGGCAGGCTCCGGCGGGCAAGGGATAGTAGTACATGGCAAAAAAACTATACCTATTAGATACCAACGTCCTTCTGTATGATCCAACAGCGCTTGATAATTTTCAGGGAGTTACCATCGGTATTCCTGGCGTGGTGCTTGAAGAGTTGGATACCTTTAAGCGTGAGGGTACTGATCGTGGCCGCAATGCACGTCAAGTGATTCGCATGTTAGATGGATTACGATCTGAAGGGTCATTGCAAGATGGGGTAAAATTAAAAAATGGTTCTACGGTAAAAGTAGTATTTGCACCGGCCACGAAAACACCGGCCATTCCTTTTCGATTGCATATTGATGATAATGAAATTTTATTAACAGCTTATGCGCTTACAAAACAATATGACGTTAAGTTTATCTCCAAAGACCTTAATGCGCGCGTAAAAGCTGATGCATTGGGTATCACAGCCGAAGATTATATTCATGAAACGATCACCGAGGAGGAATTTTACCGCGGCTGGGTGCGTGTATCAGTGCCATCCATACAATTAAAACAGGACGTACCAAAATATCTTGAAGAATTTGCCCATGAACATAAATTTGCACCCAATGAATTTGCGCTGGTAGAGAGTAATAATAATCCTCAAAATTATCGCTTGTTCCGGTATGGTACTAATAAAAAATTTATGTCGGTGCAAGAGCCACGCTTAAAATGGCCGCTCTATGCCCGTAATCCGCAACAAGCTATGGCGCTCAACTTATTGCTTGATCCTGCCGTTAAATTAGTAAACCTATTTGGTACTGCTGGAACGGGTAAAACCTTTTTGGCGTTACTTGCTGGGTTGCATCAAGTGCTTATTGAAGAGCGGTACGAGAAAATGCTTGTAGCACGTCCGGTAGTTCCCTTAGGGCGTGATATTGGGTATTTACCAGGAACCATGCAGGAAAAACTTTATTCCTGGATGTTGCCGGTATACGATAACATGGAATTTATTGTGCATGCAGCAGGTGCAGCGGCAGGCATTAAAAGTGAGCGGGATCAGCGGGATCAAGAGGTTAGATTTAACAAGAAACATAAGCATAAAGGCAAGCACGGTAAAGATAAGTATAGTGGATCTCACGAAGGGCGCATATTAACGCTTGATGATATGATGCGCTGGGGTAAAGTGAGTTTAGAAGCTATCACCTACATGCGCGGCCGCTCAATTCCGTATCAATATATTTTAATTGATGAAGCGCAAAATTTAACGCCCCATGAAGTTAAAACACTCGTCAGCCGTGTTGGTGAAGACAGTAAAATTATCTTGGCCGGTGATCCGTATCAAATTGATACGCCGTACCTTGATTTTAGCAGTAACGGCTTGGTAGTAACGGGTGAGCGTATGAAAGGGCAGTCACTGTTTGGTGCGGTATTCTTAGAGCATTCTGAACGCAGTGAGTTAAGTCAGTTGGCGGCAGAGTTGCTGTAAGTTGGCAAGTTCAGGACAAGGAAGTGGTGGATAGACTGAGATTCGCTTGTTGCTCAGTATTAAACGCGCGCTTAAGAATTGTAGGCCAACGAAAATATAAAATTCCGTTTGCCCTGAGCTCGGCGAAGGGTGCGAACTCAAC
>JBIOKB010000051.1:0-6008 GCA_044451405.1 Candidatus Babeliales bacterium | reverse complement strand
TATGTGGCCAAGTTTTGCCTTATTATTACTCATCAACTCCAATCATGAAATCTTATTATTACGTCGCATAAATACCCCTTTTTGCAACCACTGTTACTCATTACCTGGTGGTAAAATAGAAGTTGGGGAGACTGCCACTCAAACTATCATCCGTGAAGCCAAAAACAGCCTGGGGATTACCGTTACCCCTGATGATATAACCTTTGTTCATGTTATGCATCGCAAATGCAATGAGCCAGAATTTTTTGCCTGCATCTTCAATATCACTTATCGGGAAGGTACGCTCCACAATCAAGAGCCTGAACGGCATGATGATATGCAATGGTTTGCGTTAGATAAACTACCTGAACTTATGGTTCCAGCGCATCGGCATGCTTTAGAAATGATTCAACAAAAAATAGTGTATAGTGAGCATGGTTGGTAAATTTTGTTAAGAATCAATTAATAAGTTTAGGCAAAGTATGAAAAAACAAATCCTCATTATTTTAGGTATGATGGCACTAGGCGGTTTACTATGGCTAAAAATTAATCAACCAACATCTTCTCCCGCACCTGCATCTCTATCCCGAACTGAAAAAGATACCATCATTGAACAAGCGCTAACTATCGAACTACCAGAAACAACCACTGCTATTTCAGAAGAAGCAAATAAGATAGATGATAAAGCGATAGAAAAAGTGCATGAAAGCCAGTATGAACAAGCCATAGCAATTCTACTTTCTGGCCTTAAAAAATTCCCCCATGATTTTACCCTACAATCTGACCTTGCAGCGCTCTTGGGTGATTGCTCAGAAATTACCTCTTCGCCTTTAAAAGAGCGCATGGTTCAAAAAGCAAAAGAATTATTTGATAGGCTTCTACAAGAAGCTGAAAAACAACCAAAAGACGTATTTTATCCATTTAAAAATGAATATTGCTATCGCTTGGGCATGTACCGCGAACAATATGAACTTGGCCTTGAACGTGTTAACCATTATTGGGGAACACCTACATGGAATTCTATAGGGTATAAAGGGTATTACAGCCAAGGCGTTGGGGCTGCAAATTACGCCCGCAAGCTTATCGAGCAGGGGAATAAACCATTAGCCCTTGATTATGCACAAAAAGCCATTGTTGCGTGGGCACAATACTTTTCATACGATAACACCTATTACAATGCGTATGTTCATTATGCCTATGCGCTTGGCATTCTTGGCTACAAAGAAGATATGATGCGTGCATTGGAACGAAGCGCTTCTATAATCAAAAAAGATCTGAGTTACTTTGAATTTAAAGAAGTAATAGATTTTGTAGAAAAATGTAATACATAAAAAACGGCCTACTCTCTTTTACGATAAGTAAGCCGTTTTATGTATTTAAAATAGTTTTTAACAGACAACTTTCTTTTCTTGAATTGCTGTACGGTATTTTTTACCGAGGAACAATGCAATAAAAATCCAAACAAATGTAATAGCAAAGCCAAAATAACTTGCAAACATTGCATGGCGTGCTCTACCAAGTACTACACCAAGCTGTTTTTGTAGTGGCCCCAGCAACATACCAAAAACTGCTCCGACCTCTTTTGCTCCACGAGAACCAAATGATTCAATCCAACCTTGAGCTTTAAATTTAGCATCATGAGTCGTAGGAATATATAATTGTTTGATTGCAGGTCCATTGAGCGCATAGTTAATCGCTTTAGAGCTTGCCATGAGTACAAATAAGAAGGTTAAACTGCTCAGTGAAGTAAATCCGAGCACGGCAACGCCATACAAGACAGGCATCAAGAGTAATGCAGCTCCGACACCTAAGATTCGAGTAACGTTACCAATGCCAAGTATTAAAAACAAGAAGGCAAAAATATTAACAGCGCTACCATACATACCAAGGTATTTGGCTAAAGCAGTACCACTGTATGTCTGTGATGCAAGTGAATTAAAATGTAGATCAACAATAGTTGTTATAATTTCAGGGAATGCAACGACGGCAAATATTCCGAGTAAGTATTTGTGGGTAAATAGTAATCGCAATCCTTCAAAAAAGCCTGCTTCATGTTCTGGCTTGTGCTCTTCTTCTTGTTCATTTTTGCCATGATATGAAACCAAAAGTTCTTTTGGCGTTTTCTTGAAAAAGTTTTTAAATAAAAAGATTGATAGTGTAATTGTACCTGCGCTAATGAAAATTGATAATGCATTCGTTTCTAAACCAAGATGGTGTGGTAATCCCGCAACAAGGTATGGCAGGATGATACCACCAAATTGTCCAATTGCTACCACAAGTGAATATCCTTTTTTTGCAGAGTCAGGTGTCGTTGTATCTGAAGCAATCGCCCAAAATAATGCGGGAAGCAATGAACCGTAGCTTTCAACAAATAAATAAAAGGCATAACCAACAATCCATTGCAACCAACTCTGTGGTTGACCAGCAGCAGCGCAACTACTTTGTGTGAATGCTATTATGAGAGCAAATACTAATGACAATACGGCATAAATCGCTGAAACTATATAAAAGACTTTGTCTCTTTTATAGGTATCAAGCAACTTGGTATAAAACATAAGCAACGGTATCAAAAATAAAATAGATGCTGTTTTTGCATACGGCAAATGTGCTGCTGCTACAAATGTACAAAATAATGCATTTTTAAGAACACGAATGGTCCAATAGGAACCAATAATAAAGGTAAAGACTGCTCCCATGCGTAGAAACTTTTTGAGCTCTTCGGTCTCAAAAGTACCGAATATAGGACGAATAATTGATTGAAAAAATGAAAGTAGCGTCATAAGACAGCTCCTTTAGAAAATAAAAACTTAGTTTGGGTGTAATAACTACTAACCAATGTTAATCAAGTACTAAGTCACTTGACTACTGCATACTGCTTGTCATTGGCTTGAAAAACCCAGGTTTTTACTAACTAAAGCGCTAGATTATCAATGTACAAAGAAGGCTTTGAAAAAGCAATTTATTTGTCAACTTTTTAATATTACAGGTTAAAGGATCGGTTATGGCCACTAAGAATAGGTTAATTATGGGTATTTATCCCCCCAAAGTAGACGCCCTATTGACCATGATACTAAGTACCCAAATAGGGATTATTGAGATTTATTCTATTGAGGGCTTTATCGACCAAGTAGATTCTTGCGCTGTGCCAAAAAACTTAGCTATGTTCAGGCTATCTTTATATACGATTGGTACTTACAAGGAGTAATTATGCGCATTATAAGAATCTTCATGTTTATCTCTATATTTACGCTTACAACCATTGTTGATGCTGACACCTGGAAAGTTTTTTTCTACATGGATTCTAGTGATGGCTTAAGCGATATGGCATTTAAAAATATTACCGATATGGTGCGCGGCAAACCGAATGATAATGTTGAATGGCTTATCCAATTACACGCATATCACAAGACAGGGTTACGCTATCGAGTTACCAATGCTGGATTGGAATTTCTGGAAGAAATAGCATTAACCGGGGATAGCAAACAAGATCTTATTGATGCTGCTTCTTGGGGATTTGCTGAGGGTGATGCAGATCATACCATGCTTATTTTAGCAAACCATGGGTGGGGAATTTTAGATCCACGCTGGAATCCTGAAACAGAAAAATGGGAAGTTGCTTCTGGTTCATTGAGTAATTCATGTGCAATCAAGCGATCAAGAGATTGGCAGGTCCTCCATAAAAATCATCGTGGATTTATGTTTAGCACCACACCCCGCGTGTATTTGAACAATCAGGACCTTATCGACGGTCTTGCGTATATCAAAAGCACTATTTTACAAGGCAAGCTTGATGTTTTAGCTTTTGATACCTGCATGGGTGCCATGCTTGAAGTTGCTTATCAGGTTGCACCTTTTGCAGATTATTTGGTAGGAGTACAAAGCTGTTCATTAATGGATGGATTTGACTATCAAGGCGTGATGGCCTCTATAAACCAAGGACCGACACCGCGTGACCTTGTAACTGATATGGTACAAGTATGCGACGCTTATTTTTCCCAACATGATGCATCAGGTGTTTATACCTATACAGCGCTCGATCTTTCGTATGCGGCCCACATTACCAAAGCACTTGATGTAGTTGTTACTCAATTGTTATCTATGCCAGAACTATTACCAATTATTATGCACGCTCATGACGATGCGCCACGTTTTTGCATGTGGCCGATGTATACTGATTTGATAGCATTTTGCAAAGATATAGGTGCACAACTCAATACTCTGCCATCATCAGATGCTATTACAGCTCTTCAACAATCATTACAGCGTCTATATAGAGTATCAAAGCAGTGTGTTGTTAATCGCTGTGGTGGGCATACAACAAGTGGCCATGCACATGGTTTTGCGATCTATTTACCCGTGGATATGATCGATGAACCATATTATACAACACAGTTTGTTCGTGAATCGCAATGGATTAATCTATTACAAGTCATGGCCGGATTAAATACAGAAGCTTATGTAGAAACTGAACAATCAGCATAATGCACATTCATGGATTTAAGATGTAATAGATTGTGTTTTAATCTAATAACAAAATCTTCATAATTTTTCACTTGCTTAGCTGACCAGATAACTTCAGCAAGTGCTATAGCTCGTGGATATGTCATATATTCCACATACTCTTGTGTGGGAATATATTCGGTCCATACGTTAGCTTGAGCGCCAAGAATATGCTGTGCTTGATCTTCATCTAATTCGCTCGGAATTGGTTCATATCCGTATACAACATCTAATGGAGCATAACCACCTATGGCAAGTGGTTCGTACGGAGATTTTGATTGATAATGGTCAAAATATACATTAGTGCATGGCGTCATAATTACATCATGCCCTTGTTGAGCTGCTGCTATGCCTCCTTGCTCGCCACGCCATGACATGACGGTAGCATGTGGAGCAAGACCGCCTTCTAATATTTCATCCCAGCCAATAATATGCCGTCCTTTGCTATTCAAATATTTTTCTACCCGTTGAATACAATAACTTTGCAGTTCATGCTCATCGCGTAATCCAAGCTCCTTGATGCGTTCCTGGCATTGAGGACAAGCTTTCCAGCGAGTTTTAGGAACTTCATCACCCCCAATATGGATATATGTGCTTGGAAAAAGATTAATAACTTCGTCTAGTACGTCTTGTAAAAATGAAAAAGTTTTTTCATTACCTGCACAATAAACATCATCATAAATTCCCCATTCTCTCCCTGTTTTATACGGCCCTCCGGTGCATCCTAATTCAGGATATGCTGCAAGTGCTGCTATGCAATGGCCAGGTAATTCTATCTCAGGAATAATAGTTATATGGCGTAAGCGTGCATATTCGATAATTTCTTTAACCTCATCCTGCGTATAATAACCACCATAACGTGTACCATCATAGACATGAGGAAATGAATTTTTATGCCCTACTAATGTTTCATCTCTATATGCTGCTATTTCCTGCAATTTAGGGTATTTCTTTATCTCTAATCGCCATCCCTGATCATCCGTTAGATGCCAATGCAGCGTATTAAACTTATATGCAGCCATGGTATCGATATATTTTTTGATAAATGCTACGGGAAACATATGGCGACTTACATCTAAATGTAACCCTCGATAAGTAAAACGTGGTTCATCAGTAATTTCCACACAAGGAATATCTAAGTAAGTACCAACTAATGGAAGCTGTTTTTCAACGACTGCTGGCATAAGTTGACGCACTGTTTGAAAGCCCCAAAAAGCTCCTGTTACCGTGCTCGCTTTAATAAGTATCCCTTGCGGAGTTACTAATAACGCATATCCCTCGGGTCTACTATCAGCAGCTGCATCAACAACAATTGATAGCGCATTGCGTACTAAGTCAGCTTCACCTGCTTTGACTTGAATAGGAGCTCCTAACGATTTTCCCAAAAAGTTGGCTACGAATTCCCCTAATTCTCGCGTTTCCTTGGTATTTGGATACACCAATACTTTTGTTGATCGAGTAAGAGTGCAGTTACCTTCAGCTGGTGTTAGGTTAAGTGATTTGGGAATAAGAGGATATTGCTCTAATAG
>JBIOKB010000050.1:0-6112 GCA_044451405.1 Candidatus Babeliales bacterium | reverse complement strand
TATTACACGTCTCGTGTACTTCATGCAGCGGGCGTGGTATCAAAGATATCTGGGTGCGGGTGTAACGGCTCTTTATAGATACGCACATGCGGGTGTTGGTGCACTATGTTCTATGACCTATACGGGAGGAGCGTATGTACGCGCGCTCTTTGAAGATGCTTCGGAACAAGCAATAAGTGATGATTACACGGACGTGCTCATGCAACATACGCAATCAGCTGAAAGCGCGTACAACCAGATGCCAGAAGCAACCGTCGTTCGCGTGCCATTAGTAAAACGAGAATCAGCAGAACAAGCGCATGAGGCGCAGCATGCGCGACGTTATCGTCTGCCATCAGTTTCTTTATTTACCCACGTGCATGAAGCTGGTGATAATCGGAGCAAAGATGAGCTAGAATCGTTGGCTCGCGTGTTAGAAGAAAAATTAGAACGCTTTGGTATTAAAGGCTCAGTGGTTGCGTGTAAGCGTGGACCGGTTGTTACCTTGTTTGAGTATCAACCAGATATTGATGCAAAATTAAGTAAGATTGTTTCGCTTGAAGATGATTTAGCATTAGCATTACGCGCATTAAGCATTAGAATTCTTGCGCCTATTCCAGGAAAATCAGTTGTTGGTTTTGAAGTTTCTAACGCAACACGTAAATCAGTATTTCTTTCGCCTATTATCCAATCACGTGAGTATGAGCAGTATGCCGGCGTTTTACCGCTCATTTTAGGTGAAGATACGTTTGGTTCTCGCGTAATGGTTGATCTTGCTACCATGCCGCATCTGCTTGTTGCAGGCTCTACTGGATCAGGTAAATCAGTAGCGCTCAATGTCATGCTCGTGAGCTTATTGTGTAAACGTTCCCCACAAGAATTGCAGTTGATACTCATTGATCCTAAGCGCTTAGAATTTGCTGCGTATGCAGATAGTGCACATCTTATATTTCCTATTGTTACTGATCCTAAACGTGCAGCACCGGTGCTTGCCTGGGTAGTACATGAAATGGAGCGGCGATATACCGTTATGGCGCAGCGTTCAACGCGTACCATTGCAGATTATAATGTACACGTGCAAGAGCAGGAGAAGCTTCCGTATATTGTTGTTGTAATTGATGAGCTTGCTGATCTTATGATGACCGCGGGAAAAGAAGTTGAAGATGCTATTGCACGCATTACCCAAATGGCGCGTGCTGCTGGTATACATATGATTGTTGCAACGCAGCGGCCCTCTGTTGATGTTATTACCGGTGTTATCAAAGTTAATTTCCCCAGTCGTATCTCATTTCGTGTTATGTCAAAAATTGATTCACGCACTATTTTAGATAGCGCTGGTGCTGAAAAATTATTAGGGCGTGGCGATATGCTTTTTATTGATGGGCAGGGGGCAAGCGTCAAGCGTGTGCATGGCGCCTACGTGCATGATGCGGATATTAAGCAGGTGGTAGATCATATCAAATCACAACAGCTGGTGGTGTATCAGGACATTGTGCATCCATGTGCGGTGCAAATAAAAGCTGGTGCAGAAATTGAGGATGTGCTATATCAAGATGTCGTGCGTTTTTTGGGTGAGGTGGATGATGTTTCAATTTCATTACTTCAACGAAAATTTAGAATCGGTTATAATAGGTCGGCGCGATTAATTGAGTTGCTTGAAATGCACGGATTAATCATGCCAACTGAGGGTGGTAAAACAAGAAAAGTTATACGGTAGCTCTTGCATAGCTACGGAGATATTCATGCGTTTTGATGAACATTTTATAAAGGGTGCTTTGCCAGAAGTATCACTCATACAGGCGGTGTTTCCTGATGATCCTCACTTTGCCGTTGATACGCGCACACTTAAAGCAGGTGACATTTTTATAGCACTTTCAGGCTCTGTAGTTGATGGCCATGATTTTATAAAAACGGCACTAGAACGGGGTGCTGGCGGGTTAATGCTTGCTGCTGATAAAAAATCAGTGCTTGATACGCTTGATCCAGAGCTCCTTAAAAACAAATTGATTATGCTCGTTCCTGATACCCTTGCAGCATTGATACGTATCTCCTGTGCGTGGCGTGCGCAATTTAGGTACCCGGTGATTGCAATTACCGGATCAGTTGGTAAAACATCAACCAAAGAACTTGTAGCGCATATGTGTGCATTGCAGGGGTTGCAGTATGTAGCTTCTCATGGCAATCAAAATACAAAAATCGGATTATCATTAAATATGTTGCGCATGCGTCCATATCATCAGGTAGCCATTTTTGAAGTGGGTATTAACAAACGGGGAGAAATGGCTGAGCTTGCGCGTATGGTAAAACCAACAACGGCCATTATTACCAATATTGGACACACCCATATGGAAGGGTTAGGATCGCTTGCTGATATTGCAACAGAAAAGCGGGATCTCTTTAAATTTTTCACGGAAGAAAGTATTGGTATTATTAATGGTGATCAACCAGTCTTAGCGCAGGTTGGTTACATACATCCCGTGATTAAATTTGGTACCAAAACAACCAACCAAATTCAGGCGCGTAAAATACAAACAAAAACCGATCGCATCACGTTTGTGTTAAAAATTTATAAAGAAAAGTTCACGATTGAAATTAATAATGTACATAGCGGTGCCATTTTTAATGCATTAGCAGCGACAGTGGCAGCGCATATGCTGGGTATTCCTAATGATGTTATTATTAAAGCTATTCAAACACCACCAATTGTTGCTGGCCGTTTTGAATTAAAGCCACTCAAAGAAGATAAAGGGATCATTATTAATGATTGCTATAATGCAAATCCTGAAAGCATGAAAGCTGCATTACTCGCGTTCCAAAAAATTGAAACTAAAGCACAAAAAATTGCCGTGCTCGGAGACATGCTTGAGCTTGGTCTTAATAGTCCATTTTGGCACCGCCAATTGGGGCGTTTTTTAAGAAAAGTTCCTTCGTTACGTCATGTGGTGTTGGTTGGTGATATGATGAAGTGGGCAAAAAAAACAATTCCGGTAGGACTTACGGTTGTTACCGTAGCTAACTGGCAAGAGGCGATCATCTATCTTGAAGGAGCCTTGGCTCAAGAATCGCTGGTCTTGGTAAAAGGGTCGCGGGGTATGGGGTTGACCAACGTGGTTACGGCCCTTTCTTCACCGAGTGCGCCCGTTGCCCAATTGTAAAGTACTGGTACACTTACCTATACTATGAATGACAAACTCCTCTACCATAAACCAGTTCTTGTTAATGAAGTTCTCACGTATATGAATCCTGAACCGGGCAAAGTGTACTTAGATGTTACCTTTGGCTCAGGAGGACATACACGTGCTATTCTTGAAAAAGAACCACAATGTCGCGTAATTGCTCTTGATTGGGATACTCGTTCACTGGACACCTATGGTCCTGAATTGCAAGAAATCTTTGGTGATCGCTTAACCTTGATTTGGGGTAATTTTGCACTGTTATATAAGGTGCTCAAGCGGGAAAATATAGACCGTGTTGATGGTATTTTAGCAGATTTTGGCACGTCCCAGATGCACATTGTTGAACGCTCAGGGTTTTCAGTTTATCGAGATACGCCGCTTGATATGCGTATGTCTCCCTCCCATCAAACCATAACGGCTGCAGATGTTATTAATAGTTCGTCTGAAGAGAAATTGCGGGAACTTTTTTGGCAGCTTGGTGAAGAATCCTATGCCAAAATAATTGTGCGCGCCATTGTTAAAGCACGTATTACAAGCCCGATAACAACAACTACCCAATTGGCTCACATTATTGAACAGGTTTACCCACGCAAAGGGCGGGGTATTCATCCAGCTACCAAAGTGTTTCAAGCCTTGCGCATCTATGTAAATAAAGAACTTGATAATATTCATGCTTTTTTGTCTCAAGCAATCCGGGTGATTAACCCTGGTGGACGCGTAGTGTGCATTAGTTTCCATTCTCTTGAAGATCGTATGGTAAAACAGTTTTTTAATGAGCAAGAAAGAGCGGGAATTCTTGAAGTGTTAACATCAAAAGTGGTGGTAGCAGGTAAGCAAGAGTTGGCGGAAAATCCCTCAGCCCGTTCAGCGCGATTACGTGCAGCACTCGTGCGATCACATGCACGATGATGTATGAAAAAGGCTTATAGTGTTTGACAAAAAGGGTCTATGTTATACAATTAACCCCAGTTGGACACAACTATCGTCCAGTAAATGAAAAAGGGATAGTAACAAGTATCTCCAAGGATTGCAGAACATGAACATAACCGAAGTAAAGGTTTACCCAGCAAAAGACAGTGGTAGACTCAAAGCATATGCAACAATAGTCTTTGACAACAGTTTTATCATCCGTGACCTCAAGGTCATTGAAGGCGACAAAGGTTTATTTGTATCTATGCCTTCACGCCGTAGAAAAGATGGCACATTTAGGGATATTGTACATCCATTAAATGTTGAAACACGAAAAATGATCGAAGATGCGGTAATTAACGAATATATGAACGTTAAAGATACTGCAGTTGAAATGGCATCAGACGAAGAGTAGTTGATAACAAGTTACTGGGGCGTAGCCAAGTGGTAAGGCACTAGGTTTTGGTCCTGGCATTCGGAGGTTCGAATCCTTCCGCCCCAGCATTTATTTCCCACGGGAAATAAATGTAATAGGACAATTCTTAAGGGATAACCTAACGGTTATCCCATTTTTATTGATTATTCTTCTCTTTTTACCCTAGTTTGTGTAATTTTATAAGTAGGGTTAGTAAATTACACAAAAGGTGGTTAAAAATGTTTATTAAAAGAGAAATTACCCCTGTTTTGATCCAATTTTCTCAGTTTTTTCCGGTAGTTGCCCTTTTAGGGCCACGGCAGTCGGGGAAAACGACTCTGGTTCAGGAAATTTTTAAGGAATATCATTATATAAACCTGGAAAACTTAGATATTTTGGCATCTGCGCTCGATGACCCACGTGGATTTCTTGAGCGGTTGCTTGACTATAAAGGGGTGATTATTGATGAATTCCAAAATGCCCCTGACTTGCTTTCTTATCTTCAAGTGATTGTTGATCGGCAAAAGCGGCCAGGGTTTTTTATTCTTACCGGTTCTCAAAATTTTCTCATGAATCAAGCGATAGGGCAATCATTGGCAGGGCGGGTAGGTATTTTGACCCTATTGCCTCTTTCATTTAAAGAAATTTTCGATGCTCGTTTACAGTCAGACTTGAGTGATGTTGCTTTATTTAAGGGATGTTATCCGCGTATTTTTGCACCGAATGCTTTATCACCAAATTATATATATCCTTCTTATATACAGACCTATTTAGAGCGAGATGTTCGTACTATAAGCAAAGTAGCTGATTTAACGTTATTTAAAAAATTTTTAGGATTATGTGCAGGAAGGGTAGGTCAGCTGTTAAATGTATCAGCGCTTGCTTCAGATTGCGCTATTAGCATACCTACGGTACAGGCATGGCTTTCAATTTTACAGGCAAGTTATATTATTTTTTTATTACAGCCGCACCACGTTAACTTTAATAAACGACTTATTAAAAGCTCTAAGCTTTATTTTTATGATACCGGTATTGCTTGCTCCATCTTAGGCATTGATAATGTTATGCAATTACAGCAGCATTATATGCGTGGGGCACTTTTTGAAAATTTTATTATTGCTGATATTGCCAAGCAATTTTTTAATCAAGCAAAAAATCCACCGATTTATTTTTGGCGGGATAGTCATGGCCATGAAGTTGATTGCATTGTTGAACAGGGAGCAAAACTGCTGCCCATTGAGATAAAAGCAGGCATGACCTTTCATACAAGTTTTCTTGATGGGATACAGTATTGGCAAGAACTTTCTGGCAATAAAGATGGATTACTTATTTATGGCGGTAATGAATCATTGCATAGTAAGGGCATTGATATTGAAAGCTGGAAGCATTTTGACGTTGTAAAAAGGACCGGGTGATCAGTTCGTATCATTGCTTAACAATTTTTACTCGTCAATTAACCTTTATTTGAATTATAAAAAATTCTTATAATAGATTTACATTAAAGGTTTTTTATTTTTGTCCCTATCTTTTCTTAGTAAATCTCACTAAGAAACTTTAGGCGGCTATCTTTTCTTAGCCAGGAGAAAAAATAATCTATGAATACAAAAATAGCATAGAAACTATAGTGCCTAAT
>JBIOKB010000049.1:0-6134 GCA_044451405.1 Candidatus Babeliales bacterium | reverse complement strand
GCATATCCCTCTTCCATGCAACCCATCGCCTGCATGCTTTTGATACCATCGAAGTAACCAAAGCGGCACTGGTCAAAGCATTGCAGCGCCACAGCCCATCAGCGCTACCAGAATTTGATACACTCTTTAAGCGCTATGAACAGATTGTCTTTGATTTCTTTGATACAGATAATCTTGACCCATTATCCGTACATCTTCATCGTATGGAGCAAGAACTCATTACTTTAGATCAGATATGCACTGATATACAGTTTTACTCAATTATTCCTACATTGCGTATATACCAACAACATCTAAAGGAGCTTGTTGCTCTTTTGCATACATACCGAGGGGTACGGGATATCATCCCTCTTGGTTTTAAAGTGCGTAAATTTAAATTTCTATTGCCAGAAACGCTACAACAGCGTGGTGATATTGCGCTTTTTTTTGCATTGCATCATCGCTTAACGTGTGGTACATAATACACTCAATCACTGTTTAACAATCTCTTTTGGTAAAATAGTATTAATGCCCTACCCATTCTGGTATGTTCTGCAACAGAATTTAATTCTTGAAAATAATTAACCCCATACCAAAAAGGATGATCTAATGCAGTCATATAGTAATCGGGCATGGTATAGCCTGCTCACCATTACATTATTACTCAGTAGCGGTATATATGCAATGGCGATTCCTGGTGTCATCACTGTTACTAATACTAATGATTCTGGCGCAGGTTCTTTACGCCAAGCAATTTTAGATACGAACAGCGCTTCTGATACACCCCGAATTATTAATTTTTCAATAGGTTCTGGCGTAAAAGTTATTCAACCATTATCTGCACTGCCATCAATAACTTCATCAAATGTCATCATTGACGCTACAACACAACCTGGGTGGAGCCTTGATAATCCGATGATTGTTCTTGATGGCTCACTATTAACACCATTTAGTGTTGATGGTCTGACACTCAGCGGAGTAAATAATTGTGTGATCTCTGGATTAGTAATTAATAATGGGTTTAATAATGGCATTTTAATAACTGATGCTGGCATTGGAACAAATCTCAATGCAGTTATCCGCTGTTTTATTGGTATTGATTACACAGGAACAATCGCCAAACCTAATTTCAATGGTATTACTATTAACGGATCTACTAATTTCAGCAATCAAACTAACACCATTGGTGGCCTAACATCAGATCTAGGGAATCTTATATCTGGCAATAACAATTCTGGCATTGTATTGCTTACTAATACTAGTGGAACAAGCATTCAAAATAACTTCATAGGTACTGATATAAATGGCACATCTGCTGTACCAAATCTTAATGGTGGCATATCTATTACCGGATCACTTATTCCTTTGGCTGCAGAACAATGCTCTGACAATACCATTTTATCTAATTTAATTTCAGGTAATTCTGTAGGAGGCATTCTTTTATTTAGCAATGCTAACACAACTTTTATCCAAACTAATCTTATTGGCGTTGATGTATCAGGTATCATAGCCTTACCTAATGATGCGGGCATCGTAACGCAAGGACAAGTACCTCCTGATCCTACTAATCCTTTCAATGGCGGCATATCAGAAACATTCGTTCAACTGAGCAATGTTATTTCAGGCAATAATTTGCATGGAATAGTTATTGGCGCTAATACAACCTTCAGCACTATAACAAATAATTTTATAGGTACCGATCTAACTGGCACTGTAGCTCTTGGCAATGGCGGTCATGGCATTTTAATACAAGGCATTAATAATGCGCCATCTACTAGAAATAGTATTGGTTCATTAAACGTATCCCCGTCAGGTGCAAATATCATTGCATTTAATGGGACCGCTGTTTCACCCGCATACGGTATCTTAATGGCTGGTGACCCTGTCACGCCAGATACGCTTAATGCCTCAGTACAAAATACAATTTTCAATAACGTACTTTCTGGAATCGGATTATCAAATAATAGCGACAATTCGCAAACTATCCCAACTATAGTAAATGCGCTCCTCAATGCTAACGGCGATGCTATTACCATTAGTGCAACAGCACCATCAATACCATCGGACGGTACCTTTAACATTGATCTCTTTATTAACAACGTTGATCATTCACCACTCACAGAAGGCAAAATATATGTTGGCACGCTCTTTTTAGTACCCGCTGGTACCACACTTGTAGGGCAATTCCCTTTAACCTCAACCGTTGGCTCTGATCTTTGGGTGAGCGCTACTACTTCCAATCTTAATAACTTTGACGCACCTGGTGATACGTCACCATTTACAAGTAATTTCCAGATGGCAACACTGCCTAATAATCTTCCACCATTTGTATTCCCACCTCAGTAATAAAGTACATAACAAAATCCCACACATGTATGACATACATGTGTGGGATTTACAAAAGCCGTTAAGATCTAAAAGTTATTCGCAACCAAGTTCGCCGTCATTATTTTTGTATGAGGAGCATCCTGATTTTCGCGTGCGATCGTTCCAAGTTCCGTCAGACTGCCTACAGTCACAAATAAGTGTTTTTGTTTTTTCATCATACACACAATTTTCGCACGCTCCCGGAAGATGAGAGTTATAGTTCTTTCGGTATGAACCCGGAGGACATTTTGGACATTCTGCTGAAACAGCATCTCCATAAACTTGCATTGAGATAGTCGCAGTAAGTAACGCTACAATAAGAATTTTTTTAAGTTTCATAACCCACCCCATTTAATGTTTCTTATAGTATCATAGTACCAAAGAATAATTTCATATAGCAATACTATAGCGTAATCTCAAGCCCATCGTAGCCCACAATAAGATTCATATCATGCTCCTTTGCAAGGTGGGCAAACACGGCGCGTGCCTTTGGGATATCTTTATAAAACCAGGAGCCGAAATGAACAAAAAGTATGGTAGCAGTATGCGGCTTAAACATGTGGATAAGATTAGGAACGCCGGTATGCCCAAATATGGCTCCGGTTTTTACATCCCTGCGTACCACGCCACCTGCCCGCATATGACTGCCTTCGGTAATTACTAAATCGAGAGTGCCTAGCAGTGGCTGATATTTTTTTTCAATCCAGATCATATCACCGGTATACAAAATGCGTTTATTTTTATGCTCAATGAGATATGCCTGTGATTTTACTTTAACACTGTGCACCGTTGGTATTGGGGTAATAGAATAAGCGCCTATATTAAATGGCGCCATTGGAACATGAATGTCCATAGTTTTATAGGGCTCTGGCGCATAAATAGTTGGTGATAGTGTTGGTGTATCACCATAGCGTGTAAAATAGGCATGATCAGGATGCAGATGGGTAATTAATAGTGCTTTGGGATGATATTGCAAAAATCGCTCATCACCACAATCTAATAAAAACGTATCATCAATTAATACGCCTGATTTTTTTGAGTGATATGGCGCGCTTGGTTTAATTTCTCCACGCGTTCCTAATACATGAATCTTCATTTAACGTTTCTCCAACTTTTCTTCTTTATACTATCTCGCATCCCACGTATACTACATATTCGTAAAAATAATGAGGATCTGCATGTTAGAAAAATTAATTAATGGGTTACACAAATTTCAAACCGAAGTGTTTCCCATCCAGAAAGATTTTTTTCAAGAACTTACCAAGGGCCAGAATCCTGACATTCTTTTTGTGAGCTGCTCTGATTCCCGTATCAATCCCCATCTGGTAACCTCTGCTGATCCGGGTGATCTTTTTATTTTGCGCAATGCAGGTAACATTATTCCGACCTATAGTACACAGGGCGGAGAAGCAGCAACCATAGAATTTGCCGTATACGAACTTAAAGTAAAACATATCATTGTATGTGGCCACTCCCATTGCGGCGCTATTAATGCCGTATTTAACATTGATGCCCTTACTAATCAACCAAGCTTTGCATCATGGATCGATACCCATATTTCACCAACACTCAATCTGGTGCGTAGCAATTATCCGGGCATAGAAAACTCTTCATTAACCAGTATTTTGTTACAAGAACATGTGTTACAACAGATTGAGAACTTAAAAACCCATCCGGCAGTAACGTATGCAACTGCCCGTCATGAACTTACCTTACATGCATGGGTATATGAATTTGAACATGGAGATATTTCTGCGTACAACCTACAAAATGGCCAATTTGAGCAGATTAAGCATTTTTAGAGCTTTTAGTTAGCCGGCACTATTTTTCTGTAATCACGGGGAACTTTTGCGTATGTTGCATCAAGAAAAAGTGCAAGATTTTTTACCACTTCACGTGCCTCAGCATGACGATCTCTTTCATAACCCCTTGGCTTTTTATTCATAGCATCGAGTACTGTTTGTACCTTTTGTTGCTGTGCTTTCAATGTTTCAAGTTGTTGCTCAATAAAAGTTGTATTAAGATTAAGAGGTTTTTTACTAAATTGAGAACCGTACAAAACTTTTAGTGTGTTGAGCAAATCAGCACTTGCTATCCAAAGCTGTTCAAATTGGGGATTAAGATCTGAAGCTTTTTTATTAACAAATGCACGCATTGAACCAAGCAGATCATACCACTTATTTGAATCTTCTGGCTTGATACGTTCAGTCAAAAGATTATCTTTACTAAACACGAGTGTATGAGTACTCGTTAACAACCTAAGCAGTTTATCTTTTTCAGATTCGTTCTTTTGACCACAAAAAACAGGTAATACAACAGAAAGTCCAACCACTACCGCTACACTATACAATTGTTTATTCACAAGAACCTCTTTTTTAACGTGCCCTACAATACCCTTAGTATGGTTAATCTACAAAAAATTCTAATGCAGAATAAACAATTTAAAAAAGATATATCCAAGCCATGTAAAAACAGTTCCTATATTAATCAACAAAGGTTATCGCTTGGCCAACTTTATTAGCGCGACCCGTTCTACCAATTCTGTGTATGTAATCTTCATACGTTTGTGGTAAATCAAAGTTAATAACATGTGATACATCATCAATATCTATGCCACGCGCAACAACATCAGTAGCTATAAGAATTTTCACCTGATCATCCTTAAATAACTCCAATGCCTTTTTACGCTGTGATTGTGTTTTATCACCATGAATGGTAGCGAGCTTAAAGCCCCGTTCGCGCAATATTTTTGATAATTTATCAGCTGATCGTTTTGTTCGTACAAAGATAATAACTTTGCTAAATACAGGTTTAATGAGCAATTCATGCAAAGTATCAATTCTAGTATGAGCATCAACCTTCATGACATCCTGATTTACATTCTCTGCTGATTGACGTGTTTTTACACTTACCGATATAGGGCTATGTAAAAAACTATTCATTAAGTCTTTAAGGGTAGGCGGAATAGTTGCAGAGAAAAATAAGGAGTGGCGCTTTTTAGGCAATTTAGAAAGAATGTATTTAATATCCCTTAAAAAGCCCATATCAAGCATGGTATCTACTTCATCAAGAACAACGGCATCAAATCTATTGAAGTTAATAACCTTGTTATTTTGCTCTAAATCTATTAATCGCCCTGGAGTCCCTATAACAAATTCTGGATCTTTTTTCAGGTTCTGGATCTGTGCATTAATATTGACACCACCGATACACAACGCTGAGAACATGCCTGTTTTATCTTTAAAACTCTTAAGCTCCGCATGAATTTGATCTGCCAATTCGCGCGTGGGAGCAATAACTAATACACGGGCTATTTTTTTAGTTAATACGTTATTAATTAAAGGGATTAAGAATGCTGCAGTTTTACCGGTACCTGTGTTTGCCGTAGCAATAACATCTTTACCTTCTAAAATAAGGGGAATCACCTGATCTTGGATGGGCGTGGGCGTGGTATAACCTTTACGAGCAATATTATCTTTAATCTGCTGTTCAATGACAAAGTCGGTAAAGAGATTTTTAGGTATATACGCAGGAGTTTCTGTTTGCTCTTCAACTTTTTTAATAAAAATTGAAGGATCAAATTTTTTAACTGGAGCTTTTGAACGATGCCTGCCGCCAAAACGGGAGCCTCTGCCAGAGTTGCCTCCACCTTTTGGTCCAAAAAAATCTTTGACGCTGCTTTGTCCCGGTTTACGGTGAGAGGTATATTTTGCCATTAAGTCCCGGCAAAATTGTTTTTATTGCAAGTTGCTTAATACCTTTATCACTTAATGCTTCTTCTATTATTT
>JBIOKB010000048.1:0-6650 GCA_044451405.1 Candidatus Babeliales bacterium | reverse complement strand
TTATATTACTCTGCTTCCCGTTTAGCCGCGCGCTCTCTTCTTAATCGAGCTGCTTCTTGAGTAACTGATTCTTTTTTTGTTTCGCCTTTTGGTGCAGGCTTACGTGATGGTGCATAACGACGACCCCTCTCTTCTTCTTCAGTATGCACAACTCTACCTTTTAAACGTCTTGTTGGCTTTTTTTCAGCGCCGCGTGCTGGCAATCTTTCACCGTGTTCTTGTAATCGCGCTTGCGCTGCTTGAGTAGCATTATGAATTGCTTTTTCTTTATCAGTAGCTTCTACACCAGAAAGATCCGTAATCTTATTAATAAGAGCATCTAATTTATGTTGCATCTGTTGAGAATTCAATTTTTTATTGTAAATATCTGTGTAAAATTCAGTTACGAGCGTATCAAGTTTATCGTGCTGTTTGTGCACCGATACTACCTGTTCATGCGCATGATGTTTTACTTCTTCAGGCGCAACAATTACTCCGGCACCCACACCACCAGCTAATGCCGTTTTCCTATTGTCAAAAATCTCTGCAATATATATTTTTGCTGATATACGCGCACGATGTGGTGCGTTTTGTAAATCATCAACCTGCGCAAGAAGCTTATGTTTTTCAGCTTCTACATGTTCAACACGCTTAACAGATTCTGCAATTTTAGGAGTAGAATCTACTATCGTATCAAGAATTCTTTCTTCTATTGTGGTAATAGTTGTAACACAATGCTTAAATGTTTCGTTTTTTAAGTTTTCATCTATTTTCAAAGGCTCTATGTCTTTTACCGCATTATTAAAAATAACTGCTCGTTCATGATGATTTGATGCTTTTACAATGTGTTTATCAAAATGAGTGCGAATATCTTCAAGCTTAGCAGTATCACGATTGTCAGCTGCATGTAGCGAACTTGCTGTAGCCAGAACAAAAAATAACATTTTTATTATCATCTTGTCTCCTCTTATTTATGGCGATTATATGCATCGTCAATAAGCTTGAAAACGTCATTTGCTAATTTTGTTTTTTCGTCTTCAGATAATTTGCTTACATCTTCTTTCGCATAACGAGCTTTTGCTGTATCATTATCAGTCATATGATCAGGGTGCCAGATAAGTACAAGAGCAAGATATGCTTTTCTTACTGTTTTTTTATCATTTAATTGAGCCTCTGAAAGTCCAAGTATTTGCGCATCAGAAGCCCCTTGAGGAAGTCCAAGAATAGAATAAGTCATTTGAGAATATTTACTCCCCTCAGACTCCTTTTTCTTGCTGCCCGACTCTGAGTCTTTATTAGGATTGTAAACAATTTCTTCTCCATCCAAGTATTGAAGAATAATATCAGAAGAACTTAGATCCTTATAAGCTCTTCTTACTAGTCCTTTTTTAATGGGAATAATTTTAATAAGTTTTAGATCTTTTTTTGTTGGATTAGATGCTTTGTATGTATAAATTTCAATTTTCCCATCACCTACGATAATAGCTTCACCAAAGCTAGCCCAAATGTATTGCATATAAAAATCTAGTATAAAGGTTTTTTCTTTTGTACCTTTATAAATTCCTAATTCTTTAGAACCGTGTTCAATGCTAAAATAATAATCAGGAGATCCATGTGCAAAACAATCTCTTGAAAGCTGTATCCTTTCCCCTGCATGTAACTGCATAGTTATACAGTTTATAGCAATGACAGTTTGCACAAATATTTTATGCTTCATTATCTCTTCCTTTTAATAAAAGTTCCAAATCATGCACAATAATATTTAAATGATAAACAGGAGCAGTAAAAAGCTACAATATATTTGGTTATGCAATCAACACTATGTCACCAGACACAGCTATCAACTTCTCCGCACACAGCTGATCAATGATTCTTTTAACC
Organism: Candidatus Babeliales bacterium; assembly: GCA_044451405.1. Lineage (GTDB taxonomy): Bacteria > Babelota > Babeliae > Babelales > Vermiphilaceae > JBIOKB01. The sequence continues at coordinate 4,790 of JBIOKB010000048.1, read as the reverse complement.
CGCTCCGGATCTTTTTTAGTACTTGCAATCACCGTATCCAATGGTGCCTGCGGCACGTTTGTAAGATACCGCAACACCATGCCCCGAATTTGGCGGTCAGACCCCTCAAAGCGTGATTGTGTTGCGTGATGCGCACTCCGACGTGAAGGGTTGCTCAGCTTCTTTTTTAAAAACACCCCATAATCCATAAGTGCATAGTACCACTCACGCGGATTAGTGTGATCTATTGTTTGTTCAATGAGGGGGTATAATTGTTTGTCAGTGACGTCTGTTTGATCTTTAAAAAAACTGTGGATAAAAACCGAGCGAATATTTGTTTCAATAAATACCACCGGCTTATTAAATGCAAATGCACAAACTGAACCTGCAGTGTTTTTGCCAATACCGGGAAATGTTTCTAACACGACAGGATCAGCAGGTAGCTGCCCATTATATTCAGCCATAACTTTCTGTGTACATTGATGCAGATACATGCCGCGCCGATTATACCCTAAGCCTTGCCAGAGGGTTAACACATCACGCAACGTTGCTTGCGCAAGCAATTCAAAAGAGGGGAATGCAAGTATAAAGCGTTCGTATTTTGGCTCAACACGATACGTTTGTGTTTGTTGGAGCATGATTTCAGAAACCACTACCCGATACGGATCATCTACATTCCGCCACGGGAAGGTGCGGCCTTCCCGTGCATAAAAATCCCAAATGAATGATTGGAATGAGGCGATATCGTGCTGCGTGGGGTTCATGCCTTTTCTTCTGCTGGCACCCGACCAATGGTAAGCGTTACTAAATCATCAACCTTTAACACTTTTTTAACCGCATCTTGTACATCAGTAATGGTAATCGCTGCCAGTGACTGAGCACGGTTATCAAAATAAGTAGCGGATAATCCATATTTATCTAAGAATAAAAATACCTGCGCTATGCCCATGTTCGATTCAAAATTCAACATAGCTGCATTAATAATCGCATTTTTTGCTTCTTCAAATTCCTGCTCAGTAATAGTAGCAGCAGCCATGCGTAGCGTATGTTTAATAGCGTCTTCTGCTTCTTTAAGCCTATCAGTTGAAACTAACGTTTTTACCAGCACCATACCCGGTTGTTCACCAGCTTGCGCTATTAATGATCCATTGATGGTATAAAAAAGACCCGTTTGTTCACGTAATTTAAATAAACGAGAGTTCATGGATCCTAACATGCCACCACCCAAAATCTGATCAAAAATGAGTAATCTATCATAGAGCGAATCTTTACGATCAACTGAAGGAGCAGCAAAACAAAGGGTTACTTGATCTCTATTAATAGGGTAATTAACTGTGGCAGCATGTGCGGGTAATACGGGAGGGAAATTGGTAGCAACCGCAGGAGCTCCCTTCCAAGAACCAACTGTTTGCTCAAGCACCTGAATAATGTCACAGCCGGCTAAATCACCGACAATAGCAATTTTTACTCCTGATGGGGTGATATATTTTTTATATCCCTCAATCAGTTGGTCACGCGTAATAGCATGTATCGATTCTTTAGTTCCCAACTCATTTTTGCTATATGGATGCCCTTTATAAATAGTTTCCCGAATTAACTGCCCCGAAAATGATTTTGGGTTGTCCCAGAAATTAGCAAGATCAGTTAACAATTGTGTACGAATTTTTTCAATTTCTGCAGGGTTAAATGTTGCCCGTTCAACAATTTCACGTAATAATTCAAGACCTTTTGTTAAATCACAACTTAACATGCTCAATGAGATGGCACCCGGTGTGACAGAAAAGCTCATACCGCGAGATTCAAATTCCTGCGCCAATTCAGTTGCACTGTAATGCTTAGTACCTTCGGTCATTAAACTGGTAACAAAATTATAGAGCCCCTGCTTATCCTGTGGGTCATCATACCCTTTGGCTTTTAATTCAATAATCACATCTATCTTTTTGGTATTATCGTTATCGTAATACATAACTTTCATACCATTAGATAATGTTGCAGTCTGTGCTTTAGGGAAATTAAACGTTCCTGCAGCATGTGGTTTTATTTTATGTGCATAGTGGGGCGCTTCAAGCGGAGTGGTTCGTACGCGCGCTGATAAAATTTTGGTATCAAGTTCATCTGATTCGTGCTGCAATTTTTTCCAAGCATCCTGCTCTGATTCAGGTAGCGGCAGTACCATACCTTTATGCGTAACTGCTGGGCGCACATAATTCTTTAAAAACTGCTGTATATCAGTTTTTATCGTTGCCGGTGGTTCTTGTAAATAGATATCAATATAATTTTCATCACCGGTAGCTAGGAAATATTTACCAATCTCATACGCTTGATCATGACTGCTTTCAAGAAGCCTGAAATAACCCATACGGGTTGTTTTTACTGCACGCATTATCTCCGTATCAGTGGGCCCTTCAGCTATTAATACATCAAGCTCTTTTTGGATAATTTTGATAATAACATCAGCATCATCTAATTTTTTGGGTTCAAAGCCGATAAACAATAGACTATGCTCAAACAAATTCCAGGTTCCCGTAAATAATGATGTTACTAACTGAAGTTCATCAACCAATAATTTATAGAGTCGTGATCCCTTACCATCACCAACAATACGGGCAACAATATCAATAAGATAATCTTTGTTATCCTGAGAACCAGGAATAACGTACCCAAGAACAACCACCGGCTGCTGCACATCACGATACAGGGTGACTGATTTTGCAATAATATCTTTGTGTAATAAAAAAGTAGGGCGTGTATACGAAGTATCCTCAGGAATATGGCCAAATGATTTGTGTGCTAATGCAAATACTTCTTCAGGATCAACATCACCCACCACCACTAATGTTGCATTATTTGGAACATAATGTTTTTTATAAAATGCATGCAAATCATCACTATGCACACTCCACAAATCTTGTTTATAGCCAATAATAGGATAATGATATGGATGATCAGTAAAAATAGCCGTGATCAGGGATTCAACAAGCGATAACGTATAATTGTCTTTGCGCATTTTAAGTTCTTGAATCACTGCTTTCATTTCAGAACTTAAGTGATCTTCTTTAAATGCTGCATGCTTCATGCAATCAGCCATGATGGGCAACGCATATTTCCAATTATGCACCGGAAAATTAAATTCATACCCAGTGTAATCGTAAAAGGTAAACGCGTTACATGAACCTGAGAGCATGTGAGTAATAATATTAATATCTGATTCAGCAAGATTGAGTGATTTTTTGCCTGCTGTACCTTTAAAAATCATATGCTCAATTAAATGCGCTATCCCCTTTTCACCTGTTTTTTCATCTTTTGATCCCACGTTATACCAGAGTTGTATTGCTACGTGAGGAATAGAATGCACGGGACGCACCAGCACCGTCATACCATTATCAAGTGTATCTTTAAATACATGGGATAGGTTGTTTGATGTATCATTATCAGCGTGTAAGTTATTTTCGTACTTCATATCATTCTGTTGGTTAGAGTTATAGTTCATACCCTGCACATGTGTAGTAAGAATAAGTAATGTAGCAAGATATTTAACACTCTGCAGTAACTTCATATATCTACCTTTAAAAAGTGGTTGATTTACGATATCTTATACTATACAAAAATAAGGCTCGATCATCTATGGTAACAATCCCGCTCACATTTAACCAAATAGTTTTTCATCCACTCTTTTTTATTACGCATGCATGTATTATAGGTATTGCATGGCACTATACGCAAGCACATGTGCTGTTTATTGCATTAGGTGCATGCATTATCACTGCACTATACTGTACACGCTTATATAGAAAGCCAATAATCATTATATGCATGATTATCAGTTTTTTTCTTGGCGCATACCGCCATTATGCAGTGCATGCAACACACACACATTGGATATCACAATTGCAAACAGGTCCTGCCGACATTGTAGCAACAGTCACCGATCAGCAAACAGTTGATCATCCTCTGTATAAACAGCGCCTTACTCTCTTTCTGCGCACGTGCGCCAATCCTATTTTTCTATATACCAAAGCATGCCCTTCTATTCATGTTGATGATACCCTTATTATCCGTAACATTACCATAAAACAGCCATCATCCCCTTCATATCATCAGTACTTACTCAAAGAAGGAGTATTAGCAACCATATTTACTGCTGAGATTGATTACACATGCGTATATCGCCCGCACTATTCCTATACTCGCTGGCTCCATGCACTCAAAAATAATACGCTTCAGTCTCTTGCCTATAAAATGGCTGCACAACCATATCATCTTTTTGCTTCACTCTTTTTAGGTAACAAGCCAATACCTAAAAAAACACTTGAGCTTACTAAAGAACATTTTAATACGTGGGGCGTTTCCCATTATTTAGCGCGCTCAGGATTACACATGATTATTATTGGTATGGTGTGGCACATGCTGGTAAGCTTTTTGCCACTTTCATACGCAGTGCGAACGCTACTTCTTATTCTATTGAGCATTGTGTACGGATTGCTCAGTTGGCCTACTATATCGTTTAATCGGGCTCTTATTAGTTTTATTCTCTATAAGTTATGTGATTTTTTACGTACACCTACCCATTTTTTACACACGGTTACCGTTGTCTGTTTAGCGGTGATCATACACAATCCTTTGCAGATCTTTTTTCTTGATTTTCAACTTAGTTTTGGTCTTACCTGTGCACTTGCACTCTTTTCCCATCTTAAACAAAAATCCCCAAACTATTGATTACGCGTACCTACATTTTTTAATCTAGGGATATATGCACAGCCAAACAGGGGAGAGGGACATGGTTAGCATCGCATATTTTCATTACTATCGTT
>JBIOKB010000047.1:0-6768 GCA_044451405.1 Candidatus Babeliales bacterium | reverse complement strand
TGCTCATATGATTGTGCGCGATATGCAGCACGTATTTGTTCTTTGTTTCCTATGGTGTCAAGCGGGCCACAGGCTAATGCTTTTCCATTCAGCACGAGCGCCCAATCAAAATAGTCATGCATGGTATGTAAATCATGATGTACAATGATGATAGTTTTCCCTTGTGAGCGCAGCTTTTTTAATAGGGCGATTGTAGCTTTTTCCGTTGGTTCATCAAGACCAACAAATGGTTCATCCATTAAATATAATTCAGCTTCTTGCGTTAAGGCGCGCGCTAAAAATACTCGTTGCTGCTGGCCACCCGATAGTGCATTAATTGGTGTGTACGCATACGCAAGCATATCGACTGCATTAAGTGCATTCCATGCTATTTCTTTATCATGTGCAGTTGGGCGCGCCATCAATGATAAATGGCCATAGCGGCCCATGAGTACTGCATCAAATACGGTGATAGGGAAATCCCAATCAATAGACATGCGCTGCGGTACGTAGGCAATATGATTGCGCTGATGGGCGTATGATTGGCCAAAAATAGTAATGGTGCCGTGTGTAGGTTTAACCAGTTCAACAATTGATTTTATAAGCGTTGATTTACCAGCACCATTGGGACCTACAATAGCAAGTAAAATCCCGGATGGGATTGCTGCTGAAACGTTCCACAACACCGGTTTACTATTGTAGACAACAGTTAGATTGTTAATGGCAAGTGCGATACTCATAGTCTTACCTACACAGAGATATTTATATAAGAGTGTTTAGTATACTATGCCTGCATAATCACGCAAAAAAGAGAGTTATGTGCTCAATTCCTGCACAAATACCGTGAGCGTATACCGCATCATAGCAAGATAGGTGCCAGCCGGAGAATTTATTTCTCCCAATGCGTCAGTGTAGAGTGTTGGCCCAAGGTTAAGCTGCCAGCCGCGAGCTGCACAGGCATCAGAAAGTGCGTGCACTGCTTTAGGTGATACGGACGATTCAACAAATACAACGGGCACTTGGTGGTTGATAATGTAATCAACAAGATTGGTAATATCGGCAATGCCTGCTTCAGATTCGGTGCTTATGCCTTGTAATCCTACCACGCTGCATCCATATGCTTTACCAAAATAACTGAAGGCATCATGAGCGGTTACGATAATGCGTTTGTTGGCAGGTATGCGGTGCATAGCATCTTTAATAGAGGTGTGTAATTTCTGTAATTGCTCGATGTATTCCTGCGTTCGATTCCTATATTCAGCTGCATGTGTTGGGTCATACGCTGCAAGTGTATTGCCAATATGCTGTGCTACGTAGATCCATAGTGAGACATCAAACCAGATATGAGGATCATGCTGATCGCCACTATCGGGAGGGATAATGAGTAATTCTTGAGGCACCGCATCAGCAACCGCAACCGAAGTGGTGTAGTTTTGCATATTGGATAACACGTGTGCCATCTTCCCTTCAAGATGCAAGCCATGATAAAAAATGATATCAGCGTTTGCTAACGTATGTACATCACGTTCCCGTGCACGGTAGACGTGCGGATCGATGCCAGGCCCCATGAGGCAGTTAACAGAAATATGCTCGCCACCAATTGTTTTAACCGTATCAGCAATAATGCTCGTGGTGCACACGATGTTGATGGTGTGAGAAGGTGATGGGGGAACAGAAGTACGTGTGTACCAATATGCGCCTATGCCTAGAAAGATGCAGAGGCTCGTGATGCTGATTAATCGACGGGTCATCGTTTTAAGATTGCCAAGAACGCTTCTTGCGGCACTTCCACGTTGCCAACCTGCTTCATCTTCTTCTTACCCTCTTTTTGCTTTTCAAGCAGTTTACGCTTACGTGAAATATCACCGCCGTAACATTTAGCAGTTACATCTTTTCTGAGTGCAGATATAGATTCGCGTGCAATAATTTTAGCACCGATAGCAGCTTGAATAGCAACTTCAAACAGTTGCCGTGGAATAGCTTCTTTTAATCGTTCAACGAGCGCTTTTCCTATATAGTAGGCCTTTTCTTCATGCACAATGCAGGATAGGGCGTCGATAGGTTTTTTATTAAGGAGAATATCCATTTTTACTAAATCAGATTTTTTAAACCCCGCTTCTTCATAATCAAAGCTCGCGTATCCTGAGCTTAATGATTTGAGCTGATCATAAAAATCGGTTGCCACTTCATTTAATGGTAAAAGATATTTTAAAATAACGCGTGTATCATCGATATAATTCAACTCAACTTGCTGTCCCCGTTTTTCTTCACACAAGGTGATCATGTTGCCGAGATATTCTTTAGGTACAATGATGGTACCTTTAATGATCGGTTCTTCAACATGTTCCATAAGATTTGCTTCAGGGAATTCCGATGGGTTATCAATATCAACCACTTCCCCATGTTTCATGGTGACTTTATACAGTACGCTTGGTGCGGTTGCAATAACCGATACGTTGTATTCTTGTTCAATACGCTGCCTAAATACATCCATGTGGAGCAGACCTAAAAAGCCGCAGCGAAATCCAAGACCAAGAGCAGGCGAGCTGTTTTTTTCAACTGAAACACTTGCATCATTAAGAGTAAGTTTTTCAATAGCATCACGTACTAAATCAAAATCAGTATTATCAACGGGAAATATGCCGGCAAATACCATGGGCTTTGCTGGTTTAAAGCCAGGAAACGGGGTGACCGGTTTGCGTTGATGGTAAATAGTATCACCAACCCGTGCTTCTTTTACCGTTTTCATGCCTGCGATTAAATAACCAACTTGGCCTGCGTACAGCGCATTCATGGGTGTAAGCTCAGGATACATTAACCCAACTTCAAGTACTTCATACGTATGATTTGTTTGTGCAAGGGTGATGTTATCACCTTTAGTAAGAACACCATCATGGAGTGCTACTAAACAGATGACACCGCGATATTCATCAAACCAGGAATCAAAAAGCAGTGCTTTGAGAGGATTGTTAGTAGTTCCGGCAGGAGCTGGTATTTGTTCAATGATCGCATTTAAAATATCGGTGATGCCAAGCCCTGCTTTACCTGATGCAAGTACCATTTGATCGCGTTTAAAATCAAACAATTTATGGAGCTGCTCTGCGGTTCGTTCAGGATCAGCATTTGCCATGTCGATTTTATTTATGACGGGAATAATATGAAGATCTTGCTCAAATGCTAAATAAAAGTTTGCCATGGTTTGTGCTTCTACCCCTTGTGCTGCATCGGTTAGCAATAATGCGCCTTGGCAGGCATACAATGAGCGAGAAACTTCATAGCTAAAATCAACGTGTCCGGGAGTATCAATCAAGTTGAGCAAGTAGGTTTGGCCGTTATATGTATAAAACATGGACGCCGTTTGTGCTTTAACGGTAATACCGCGCTCTTTTTCTACTTGGAGTTTATCAAGAAACTGTTCATTCTTAACCCGATTTGAAATAGTACCGGTAAACTCAAGTAGGCGATCAGATAAGGTTGATTTGCCATGATCGATATGCGCAATAATAGAGAAATTGCGTACTTTATCGGGGGTAAAAGTCTGTAGAGAAATATTTTTTATATCCATGCAATCAGCCAGTAAGAGTTTAGTACTTAAAGTATCATAGCTTAGGCCAATATAGCTGCTTTGTAAATGAAGTGGGGGCTTATAGCGCCAACTCTTGTAACTGTTTGCTTCGCTTATCAAACGCAGGGTGCGTTGTTTCTTCAGGTACTACATATTTGTCAAAAAACGCTATGCCGCCAGCAGATGTTTTAAGGAGCTGTGCTGCAGTTGTATCAGCTTCATATTCGTGTGCATGTAACGTTTGTGATGATACGTTTTGTTCTCGTGCAATAAGGTGACCCAACTTAATATGCATAAGTTCATGAGCGATTAAAAATTCCCGTTCAGCTGACGTGAGGTGCGCACACGCGTGCTCATTAATACAGATAAAATAATGATGTTTAGAGCTGAACCAAAAATCGTATGCATGGGTTATCATAAAATTGGTTTTTTTTGATGCGACGATAAAAATCGAATCTCCCGATTTGGGGAGTCCAAGTTCTTGCAGTAGGCGCTCGGCGATTGTGGCATAGGTGGGATCGGTAGGTTTAGGCAGCGTTGTCAGATCCAGGTAGGTAGGAGCGGGGGCGTTACATCCTGATTGCTGCGCATAGAGCGGGACGCTGTATGAAATAATGAGAGTAATTGCAAAACCTAAAGGTAGGCGGGTAAGCTGTGCTCTGTGTGAACGAAAATGAGGGTGAGAAACAGGTGTTTTTTTGATATCCATTATACATACCAACATACTGAATAGCGCATAAAAATCAATATATTGAGTATCTTGTGTTATAGCAGGGTTCAGGGTATCATAAATAACCATCATCTATATGAAATAAATAAGGAAGCCTAGGAGGCGATTGTCTATGGAACCGATCAAAAATCAGGATGAGATTAATCTTGGGATTAGGCCGATATTAATCGAAGACGAATTAAAAGAATCGTTTCTTGATTATGCAATGTCTGTTGTTGTAAGTCGTGCTATTCCTGACATACGTGATGGACTCAAACCAGTGCATCGCCGTGTTCTTTATACGATGCAGCAACTCGGCTTCTATTATAATAAACCATATCACAAATCAGTACGCGTGGTGGGTGAAGTGCTTGGTAAGTACCATCCCCATGGCGATCAGGCGGTGTACCAAACCATGGTTGGTATGGTGCAAGATTTCTCAAAGCGTTATCCGCTCTTGGATGGGCAAGGTAACTGGGGTTCAGTTGATGGTGATAATGCAGCGGCAATGCGTTATACCGAAGTTCGTATGGAAAAAATTGCCCAGGAGTTGCTTGCTGATCTTGATAAAGAAACGGTCAATTTTGTACCTAACTTTGATGAATCTACCGTTGAGCCAACCTTATTGCCGAGTAAAATTCCGCATCTCCTGGTAAATGGTACGACCGGTATTGCTGTTGGTATGGCCACCGCGCTTCCTCCTCACAATTTGGGTGAAACAATTGATGCGTGTCTTGCGCTGTTAAAAAATGAAGCCCTTTCCGATGATGAGCTTTTTTCATTAATGCCAGCACCAGATTTTCCTACGGGTGGTATTATTTGTGGGCGTTCAGGTATTGTTAAAGCATACAAAACAGGGCGTGGCAATCTTATATTACGTGGCGTTGCTGACATTGAAGAGACAAAAAAGGGCTCCCACATTTTAATTTCGGAACTTCCCTATTTAGTAAATAAAGCTGATCTTACCATTCATATTGCTGAACTTGCGCGTAACAAAATTATTGATGGTATCTCCAATATTAGAGATGAATCAGATAAAAAAGGTATGCGGCTTTTAATTGAGCTCAAACGCGGTGAAACACCACAAGTAGTGCTGAATCAGCTCTATAAACACACTAATTTACAAACATCTGTTTCTATCTTGATGCTTGGATTATTGGATAATCGTCCGCTTGTCTTTACGCTCCGTCAATTAATTAGCCACTTTTTATTTCATCGCAAAGAAGTGGTATATAAGCGTACCCAATATGATTTAAAAAAAGCACAAGAGCGGGAACATATTTTAGCGGGCTTTATTATTGCGCTTTCTAATGTTGATGAAGTGGTGGCGCTTATTAAACAATCAAAAACAGTAGAAGAAGCGATTACCAAGTTAAATAAGCGGTTCTTGTTATCCGCAGAACAAGGCAAAGCAATTTTAGAAATGCGTTTGCAACGTTTAACGGGGCTTGAGCAAGAAAAAATTCATCAAGAAATGGATGAGCTTAAAAAGCTTATTGTGTACTTAAAATCAATTATTGAAGATGAAGGCATCTTAAAAGCAGAGATTGTAAAAGAGCTTAATGAAGTTAAAGAGAAATATGCTGATGCGCGTCGCACCAAAATTGAAGGTGCCATCGATATATTAACAGAAGTTGATCTTATTCCGGATGAAGATGTTGTCGTCACCCTTACCATGAAGGGGTACATAAAACGGGTACTTCTTGAAACTTATGGCGTACAACATCGTGGTGGCAAAGGCAAGATGGGTATGACAACACTCGAAGGCTCAGATGATGCGGTACAAGATATATTTGTAGCTAGGAATCATGATGAGTTACTCTTTTTCACCAATCTTGGTCGTGTCTATAGCATGCAGGTATTTGAAGTACCAGAAGCATCACGTATTGCAAAAGGACGTGCAGTTATTAATCTCTTGCCACTGATGCCAGATGAAAAAGTAGTTAAATTAGTATGCATGCGTGATATGGAAAACAAGTTCCTCGTGATGGTTACCAAAAACGGTACCATCAAACGTACTGATGCTATGGCATTTGCAAAAATTCGTTCAACAGGTATCCGTGCCGTAACGCTTAATGAGGGTGATGAACTCGTATTTTGTGCGGTAAGTACTGGCAATGATTCTATTGTTCTTGCAACGACGCATGGACAAGGTATTCGCTTTAAAGAAGATGAAGTACGTTCTATGGGACGCCAAGCAGCAGGCGTTATTGGCATCCGCTTGAAGAAGGGCGATGCAGTGATTGGCATGGAAATAATTTCTGATGGCGGCGATCTACTCTTTGCAACTGAAAATGGGTACGGTAAGCGTGTGAGCGTTGCTGATTTCCGTGTTGCTCATCGTGGCGGTATGGGCGTGCGTACCATTCCTACGTCTGGGCGTAATGGCCAAGTAATAGGATTAGCGATCGTGTATGAAAATTCACACATCTTGCTCATTGATCTTGCGGGCAAAATTATTCGCCTATCACCAGCTGAAATTCGTACCATGGGACGTCAAGCACAAGGCGTGCGT
>JBIOKB010000046.1:0-6965 GCA_044451405.1 Candidatus Babeliales bacterium | reverse complement strand
ATACAGCAACGGCAACAACGCACAAGAGGCCCTGTACCAATGGATGTAGATCAGCTTGCAGGCAGACGCGTTGGCAGGCCCGATGGTGATGAACCCCGAGATCCATTTGTTCAAGCAGCACCAACCGTATGGCATGCACGGATCTATCGCCCCGTTGTAGGTGTACACCATGAGCAGTTTCATCGTCCAGTTGTTGGAGACTTTGGTGATTTAGTGAAACAAGTTGACCGAGCTCTAGCACCACAGACACCAGCTTCTTCAACTACGTCTTCAGCTCCTAGTTCATGAAGAACTGGTTATTTTTGCCTTTTTTATTAATTTCATATATGTTTTAAAAGCTTTAGTAAGTAAAAAATTAACGAGTGTTATTATCCAGGAATAACGATGGGTGTACCTAAGAGAAAGCGTTCCCGAGCGCGTAGAGATTCACGTTTTGCCAATAAAGGCATTAAAGTAAAAGCGATTACCAGCTGCAAAAACTGTAACAATCCGCTTTTGACCCATGCAGCATGCACGCAGTGCGGTTTTTACAAAGGGGTTAAAGTAATGAGCACCAAATCTGAACGCGCCCTTAAGCGTGGTCAAGTACAACAAGCAAAAGCAGCACGCCAGCAATCTGAAACCAATTCTGCTGAACCAAAAAAATAAAAGTTTGAGGTACCATGATAGCACTGGATGCCATGGGTGGTGATTATGGGCCATCCGTTACCGTTCACGGTGCCATACATGCGGCCAAAAAAGGAATTCCTGTAGGATTATTTGGGGATGAATCCCAGCTGTATCCGTTGCTTAATGCAGCAGATAGTCAGTGGCGTTCATACCCCATTTCTATTTTCCATTGTTCTGAAACTATTGCTATGGGTGATGAGCCTACCCGTTCTATTCTCAAAAAAACGGATGCTTCATTAGTTCGTGCACTCCATGCTGTTGCCCAAGGGCAGGCAACCGCAGTGGTATCTGCCGGTAATTCAGGTGCTGCCTTAGTTGGCGGCATTCTTGGTTTAGGCCGCGTTCCTGGCGTGCATCGCCCTGCATTAGGTAATTCTATTCCTACAACTACGGGTTCTTTATTTTGCATCGATTTGGGCGCCAACGCTGATTGCAAACCAGAATTTTTATCCCAATTTGCCCTTATGGGTTATGTGTACGTTAAGATGCAGGGTGTTGATAACCCACGCATCGCATTGCTATCAAACGGTGCTGAGCCGTATAAAGGCTCGCAACTCATACAAGAAACATTCGATCTTTTATCCCGTATGCCAATTAATTTTGTGGGTAACCTTGAATCACGCGATATTTTTGATGGGCATGCTGATGTACTCGTGTGTGATGGATTTACCGGTAATATCATGCTCAAAGCAGTGCAAGGGGCAGCAAAAACGGTTTCCTCATGGATTGGCCATGAAATTGGACGCTTACCCTGGTACCGTAAAATTGGCGCTGCTTTGCTCAAACCCGCATTTTCTCAAGTAAAACATAAAATTAACTATGCTGATAAAGGGGGCGCACTTTTACTTGGCCTTAATCACCCGCTTATTGTTGCCCATGGATGTGCAAGTGCGGCTGCTATTGAACGGGCGATTGTATTTGCTCATGAGGTGACGTATAACGGGTTTCTTGCCCGGTTTAATGCTGAGTTGGGTGAGTTAATCTCCCTCGCTAGCACCACATCTGCAGAATCTAATATTCAATCAGAAACAAATCTGTAACATCCCGTTCGTCCTGAGCTTGACGAAGGATACGAACTCCTCTGTCATTTTGACAATAATTCTATATTCATTACAGTAATTCATATGGGACATAATAATACTTTTCTTTAGGGATATTCATGAAAAAATTATTCATTGTTATGGGGCTGGTAATAGGTTCCCCTTTATATCTTAATGCATCCTTCTTTAAAACCTTATTTGCTCTGGAAGAGATCGATCATTTTGCCTCAGGTAAGTTTGAGCAAGAGTGGAATGCGCATGGGTATCCATATACTCCGCAACAAGTAGAAGCATTCGTGGAACATTTGGTTGCTGCAGTGAGTCGGCCAGAATATGTTAAAGGAGTAATGTCATTAATGAATGATATTGAGGCAGGAAAAGGTGAGAGTGCAGATGCGAATAATATAGTGTTGCCACTTAAATATCTTACTTATGAAGATGTTACTATGTTGCATCATTTCTTTTATTCTATTAAACAAATAATACTGCTTAAGAACAGTGAGTATCTTTTAACAGTTCAGCTTAAAGAATGTGCTGCTAATAACATTCAGCCAGATGCAACTATTGTCGAATCACTAGATCGCGTAAGACAAGATATCGCTATATTGTCTCAAGGAACAATAATGGGTTTGCTTGCAGTAGTAGCAGGGTATCATGCAATGGGGATGTTAACACCAGCAGCGCTGAAGTATTCCGACGAAAGTTTTGCTTATTTCAATCTTAAATGGTTTCCTCTCATGTTTGCAATGCGAAGGCTGAATCATGGGAGTGAATGTGACTTTACTGGGTTAATCGTACCCTTAGAAAAAGATAAAGGACTAACTGAAGAAGAGGCGGTTCGTATGGTATTGATTGGTCTCATGCAAGATGCAGCCCGTCGCATTGGACGATCTCCTGTATCACATGAAGAGTACCAAAAAATAGCGGTGATGAATAAATCGCTTGAAGAGATTCTCGCTGCAATTGACGATCACAGAAATCAAAGCATAGGGTATAATTAATCATATTTTCATGTTACGCTCCTAGATCTTTTTACCCACCTATGATATGTTGCCGTAACTGATAATTCTTTATTAAAACTACGAAAATCTATGGAGCACGTGTATGACATCACGTCAAAAACTTTCACTCTGGCTTTCTTCTATCTCTGAACATGGTACTGCAATCATCTATGCGCGTGAATTATGGTTTGCGCTTGGCATAGCACTCTGTATAGGAGCAGCTGGCTTAGGGTACCGCTGGTATGCACACTCTCAAGAGCAGCGTGCATATAAAGTATTTGCTGATTGTGTGCGTGAATATGAAAAAGCGGCAGAAAACACTGCATTGTGGTCTGATGTTGAACAAGCACTTACGCTTGGCTACCAAAAGCATGCACGCAGTAGTTTGGCACCCTATTTTTTAGCCTATAAAGCAGACGTGCTGTTACAACAGAATAAACATGATGAAGCGGTAGCAACGCTAGATACTATGGCATCTGTACTGCCGACCTCATCACCGGTGTATGCACCATATATGACCAAACGTGCGTTGGTAAAAATGGATAGTGTTGATACCCAAATACAAAAAACCGGTCTTGAAGAATTAACCCGCTTAGCAAATGATCAACAGAACGCGCATCGTGATAGAGCGCTCTATTATTTAGGCCTTTATTATTGGACTGCGCAGGATGTTAAACAAGCGCAGGGAATTTGGGAAAATCTGATTGCCCTTGATAGTAAGCAGGATGAATCCCGCTCGCCATGGGCAGCACGTGTGTCTGATAAAATGCCTTCCAAGACCGCATAAACTCCCCCTTTTTTAGTTACTGTGATTATTATGAATTCAACTTCTGTTCGTGTACGTTTTGCCCCATCGCCAACGGGCCACTTACATATTGGTGGTTTGCGTACCGCTATTTTTAACTGGTTATTTGCGCGTCACCATAATGGCACTTTTGTGCTGCGCATAGAAGATACTGATCTTGAACGTTCAAAACAGGAATACACGGAATCCATTCTTGGCTCATTAACATGGGCAGATATTCAGCCTGATGAACCAATTCTCATTCAATCAACACGTATTTCCCAGCATCGTGCTATAGCGCACGAACTTATTACACAGGGCAAAGCATATCGTTGTTACTGCACACCAGAAGAAATTGTTGAGCGGCAAAAAATAGAAGTTGGTGATGTGTTATATAGTAAATACGATGAATTTTGTCGTGGTCGTACGCACCACGATATTACTAAATCCCATGTCATTCGCTTTGCTATTCCTGAAGATGTTGCGCAAGTTGCCTTTCATGATCTTATTCGTGGTACGGTGACATTTAATCGTGATCAATTAGATGATTTTATTATTGTGCGTTCCGATGGGATTCCCGTATATAATTTTGTAGTAGTGCTTGATGATGCGTTTATGCGCATTAGCCATGTTATTCGTGGAGAAGAGCATCTTTCTAATACGCCAAAACAGATGTTACTGTACCAGGCCTGTGATTACCCGATGCCGCTTTTTGCCCATTTACCCATGATTTTAGGACCAAGTGGAGAAAAGCTCAGCAAGCGTGACGGCGCTACATCAGTGCTTGAATATAAGCAGATGGGTTTTTTGCCAGAAGCGCTCGTTAATTATTTAGTGCGTCTTGGCTGGTCCCATGGCGATCAAGAAATTTTTACGCGCGAAGAACTTATTACCTATTTCGCTCTTGAACAGGTAGGGAAAAAAGGTTCTATTTTTGATCAGGCAAAATTAGATTGGGTTAATACCGTCTATCTTAAAGAGCAATCAAGTGGGACGTTATATACGTATATGCAGGATGTGTGCGCATATGACCTGCCATCGTTATTCCCGCAATGGACGCGTGAGCAGGTAATGCATGCTATCACGTTGTATAAAGAGCGTGTAAAAACAATACGTGACCTTATTGCCGAAATGACCTTGTTATATCAAGGGCCATCTGAATATAGCTCAAGTGATGTACAGCAGTGGGTCAATCCGCCGAGTGCGGGATATCTTGATCTTGTGGTACAAAAGCTTGCAGCATTACCTACTTTTACGGTAGATACAATAACAGACGTTATTAAACAGGTATGTGCAGAATGTGGCATTAAGTTGGTGACCGTTGCACAACCGATACGTCTTGCCTTAGTGGGTAAAACATCAAGCCCAGGAGTATTTGAACTCCTTGCACTTCTTGGCAAAGAAGCAAGCCTTGCGCGATTAACGGCGTTGCTTGCCCAAGTACGGTAGAAAGCCAAAGGCATACAACCTATCGCCAAAGGGTAGTTATGAAAATCGGCGTTTTATTTCCGGGATACGGAAGTCAATTTGTTGGTATGGCCAAAGAATTGTATGATGAATCACGCATTATGCAAGAATACTTTGAAGAAGCAGCAAGTTGTCTTGATAAAAACTTTGTTAAATTATGTTTCGCTTCATCTGACTCAGAACTTGCACGCATAGAAAATGCTTACCCAGCTCTTTTTTTAGTAACATCTGGTATTGCAGCGGTGCTTAAAGATCAAGGTATTACAATCGATGCAGTAGCGGGTTATAACCTTGGTGAATATGGGGCTATTCATGCAGCATCAGGGTTGAGCTTACCTGATGGGTTGTATCTTCTTGCAAAGTATGCGTCGTTTTATGAAACACTGTTATCAACGGTGTCAGTTGCAGGATTACGGCTTGACGGTGTTGATCTACTCCAAGCACAAGAGCTGTGCGCACAAGCAAGTAACCAAGATGCACGTGTGTATGTAGGCGCACATGAAACAGCAAACACCCAACTTGTGTTTGGCGATGAGGATGCTATTGAACGGGTGCGTACATTAGTGCAAGAATTCCCTGATATTCATGTTGATACTGCTGCTATAGAAATGGGCTTGCATTCCATGCTCATGGATCCGGTTGTAGCTAATTTAAAAATGTATTTAGAAAAAGTTGATTTTAGAGATTTAAGTATACCGTTATATACCAATGCGGATGCAAAATTGGTTACCCAAGGATCAGAGCTTAAAACGGCTGTTATTAAGCAGGTGCATGTACCGGTACTTTGGGCAGAAATTTGTGCACAGTATGCAGCCTATGATCTCATCATTATTGGTGGACCAGGCGGAAAATTACCGCAGATGATCAGTGCGTTATATCCTGAAAAAACCTGTATCACCGTTACTAAACAAGCAGATATTGATACAATAAAAGCATTAATAGCAGAAAAAACAGATAAGACAGAGATCGTGGAGATTTAAATGAGTACTTTTGATATTCATGACACATTCAATAAAATGGCTACCATTATTGCTGATCAATTGCGTGTTGACCGTGCAACCATAAAGCCAGAATCAACGTTTAAAGATTTGGGTGCCGATTCACTTGATATGGTACAAATTATCATGAAACTTGAAGAGCAGTTTGGCATTGAGATTAATGATGCGGATGCTGAAAAAATGGAAAAGCTTGCTGATGCCGTTAATTATGTTAATGCCAGAAGAACCAAGTAAGAGTTAAAACCCAATCCCGCCTTTAATCCAAATACCCCATTGGGACATTGCAATATCATTAGGATGCGTGTTGCATTGTTGTAATGGTGGCAGCCAGCGGCCTTCAAATTCTACTTCAGCACCAAGGCCAACATACGCTTGTTTTGATGGATGGTTTGCTAAAGTGTGCAGGAAATTAAAATGCCAGAAAAGTTTGTGCGTGACGGTGGATGAGTTTGCCCCTGATTTTGGGAAAATATTTCCGGCATTGGTAAATAGGGGTGGATTTGGATCAGCTACCAGTGCTTGATCAGTAAACTCATTACCTTGAATGGTTGCAAGATGTTGGGTGGCATTACTTGGTATATCACCAATGCTCACATTTTGAATACCTTTAAGTCCGTAGGTATTATAGGGAAGTTGTTGAATATCACTTATTTTTTCTGGTGATCGTATCCAGGCGTTATAGCCAATATCAAAGCCAAAATTTTTATGTTGATATGCAAACATAGCAATACCTTCTGCTTGGTAGTGCATTTCCACATTACAGCATAACGTGGTGGCATTGATGAGCGGTGTGGTGCTGTTTATATATGCTTGGGTATCATCAAACTGTTTTGCCAAAATATAGCGGCTGTTAAGTCCGTTTGGTAATACATCAAACGAGCGCCGCTGCCGTGATTTAAAAAGATGGGTGACATGGAAATCAACAACAAAATTAATTTCTTGTTCTGCATCTTTTTCCCACACGATTCCATGACCAGAAAAACCAAGTCCCAATTCCCAGTGATGT
>JBIOKB010000045.1:0-7074 GCA_044451405.1 Candidatus Babeliales bacterium | reverse complement strand
GTAGATGGTTCATCAATGGTACCTGTATAGTGCTGGCTAGAATTATTTTTACTTACCATAATACGTACCGGCACTGCTAATTGGATGTTATTGGCACGCAAGACTTTAACAATTTCTAATCTAATATCACTGGCAATATCCCACTGATCAAGTGTATAATTCGCACTTAAAAAACCTCGAACCATAAACACAAAACCAAGGTCACTAAAATTATCAAGCCGTACAATTGGCTTAGGACTCTTAAGTACAAATGGGCTGGATTCCACTACCTTTTCAAGCAAACTTTTAACATGAGCAGGATCCGCTTGATACGTTACTGTTACGATAATATCATCAAATGCAATAAATCCTCGTGCATAATTCCAGTTAGCAAGCGGCTTTTTGATAATGGTAGAGTTAGGTACGATGACCGTAGTGCTATTTTTACGTCTAATAACAACAGAACGTGCAGTAATTTTACGTACTACACCTTTGGTTTCCTCATCTAACGTAATATAATCCCCTATTTTTACCGGACGCTGCACTAAAATAACAAAATAGGCTATAAAATCTCCTATTGGATCTTTAATTACCCAACCAATACCCACAATTAAAGCACCCAGAAGGTATACTACCAATTCACCAAGACCTACTGATTGGAATCCAAGGATAACGGTGGTAATAATAATGAGATAGCGGGTTAAACTTGCTACCGTATTTTGCACGCCTGAATCAACAAGTAACACATCAAATATACGGCTTAAAATAACCCTATTTAATACATACGATATCCCAAATCCTGCCATAATAAAGGTAACAATTTTAAGCAAAGAATAGACTGAAATTGGATGTTCTGTACGCTCAAGAATAATGGGAGTTTTTAACCATTCAACAATATCCGACCAGTGACTAATATGTGCAACTTTATCAGGCCATCCCCAAATTTTGGCTAAAAATATACCGCCACCCATCATAAACGAAAGGAAAATACCGATAACAAAAATACCGTACAGTGTTTTTGCATAATCAAAACGCTCCCGCATAACCCCTTCTTCTCCATAGAAAAAGATGTAGGATGCACTTTTCTTTAAAAGTTTATGAATCCAAAAAAGGAGTGGTAACACTAATGCGGTGTACATTAATCGTGAAATAATGAAAAGCACAAGTTTACCAAATCCAATATACGGATTACTGAGCACAATAATCGCAATAACTAATGCGGTAATTGGGTAATAGTACTTATCAATTTGCATATGTAACCAATTACCAAGATCATATGAACGTGGAATAAGGCTCAGCACCTGTTTTTTATCAATTAAACAGATAAGCGCAATTTGGAAAATAATAAAATTAAGCGCTAATAAAATAGTGGGCACTTCTGATTTATGGTACGAAGCCAATATAAATGCTTCTCTAAAGAGTGAAAGCACTAATGTTGTATAGACTAATGTTGCCCCTACTACTACCAGACGACGATGAAAATCAGTACGCATCAAAAAAGAGTTATGTTGGGCATTAAATTCCTCAACATAGGCAAAGAAACTTTGGGCTAAATACAGCAGATAGGGAATAGAAGCTAAATAGAACACAATATACGGGTATGGATCAGCAAATTCATATACCCGCAAAAAGAGCCATACGCCAACCCATATGACCCATGCATCATAATAGGTAAGAAGATATCCACATACCAACGTTCCTATTAAGAGCGGTATGGTAAGATGTGGGTATCGTGTACGAAGTTGATGCATTGTTTTAATAAGATGAGGAAGCATTCGTTTGACAATGCCTGCGCCAACCATAAACAACAGACAATTGAAGAGAAACAGCAGCAATACCCATGGATACTGAATAGTAGTTCGTGCACGCTCAATAAGCGCATAGAAATCAATATTTTTTAGATATGTCATGAGATCATTACCAAATGTTACGACACTTGGAATAATCCCTTGTACACCTTCCCATGAAATGGCATGCTCTGGGCGATACCAAATGGTAATTGATTCAAGTTCTGAACGAATAAAATCTATCTGTTTTGCAGTCTTTTTAAGCATGACGATAATATCAGCGTAGATATTGATTATCTTATTTAAAATATCAATTTGTTGCTTAATAGTAGCTTCTGCATTATTTAAGAGTTCTATGCAATACATATACTCTTTTACATGTCCCTTAAAAAGGCCGTTACGCTGATCGTGCAAATTTCTGCGACGCTCCAATACATTTTCTAACGCTTTTTTCTGCTGATTAAGATGATGCTGAGCGCCATTTTTTCGTTCCTTAAACAATGATAAATTTGCTTTTGTTTCAGCCTTTGGTGCATCATAGGATTTTACTTCCTGTTTAATTTCATCATCGACACTAAATTTGCGTGCAACGATTTTATAAAATGAATGCTTAACTCCTATGTGAATAGTTTCTTGTCTGATCTTTTCATCTTCCAAAGACATTTGCGCTTCAAACAAATCTTTTTTGCGCTGTATCAATAAGATATGATCATTTAAATCAGCAACTTCAAAAAAACTTACATGCCCTGATATCGTTTTAATGGGCTCGCGCGTCCATTCATCAATATCAAGCCCTACCGCAATGCTATTACGCTTGCTTAACTCTTCAAGCTTATGTTCCTTTTCTTTTTTTTCTTCGCTAATAATCTCAACTTCTTTTCTATACGCTTCTTTGGTTTCAAATGCTTGCTGTCTTTTTTTTGCAAGTTCATCCTTAGCATATGAAACATCGGCTTCACTTACCTTAATAGCAGGTTTAATAGCTTTAAAACACTCACGTAAAATATCAAGCTGTAATCGAGCAATAAAAAGCTCTGTACGAATAAAGGCCCGCTTATATTCAATTTCTTTTAAGAGTAATGCGTCACGCTCTCTTTTATCATTAAATAAACGTTCTTCAAACTGCGCAAGCTCCATACGTTGCTGCACGTTCATATCAAATGAATCATGATACGTTTCTGTCTGGGCCTGCTTCTTTTTATAAAATTCACTCGTTGCAGTCACCGTCCGTTTACGATTTTCAAATTCAACATGCGCATTCTTTTCTTGTTCAGCAAGCTGCTGCATTGTTTTTTGTTGTTCATTAATAAGACGACTCACAACCTGTAAATCTTCAAAGGTGTACCCGGTCTGCTGACCAATTTTGAGTTCTTTTTTGAAGTGTTTGAATTCTGGATCTTTTAAGTAATCTTGCAGCAGTTTTATATGCTGATCTATAACAGCACTGAGCTGTTCCCGCGTTCTCTGCAAATCTTTAAGTACCTGATAATCTTCATTTAATGGCACCAATTTTTTATTTAAAAAGCCATCATCTGGCTTATTCCGTAATGCATCTTTAATTAAGCCCAACTGACTTGAAACTTCTGCCAACGCATCTTTAATTTTACTAGTAACAGCTGCATGAGCTTGGGTAAGCTTTGCCTGTTCTTCTTGGAGTTCTGCTAACCTGTTCTGGCGTTCTTCAATAATAGTGGTAAAAATTTTCTGGCTTGATTCTGATGGCATCAGTTTTTTAGTTACATCAAAATCAACAAGCGATCCTCTCAGGGTGCTTGTAAGTATAGCCATCCATACCAGTATCATATAACGTTTCATAAATTCCTATTCACCGCTAAAAAATGCATCGTTTTAAATTGATCTGCATACGGATGTAATGAAAGGCATTGCAACAGCCATGCATCCACTACACGTTCGATATCTAACTCTAGGGTGTTAGACCCCGTACTGTCAACCGATATTCCATATTGATAGGCATATAATGCGGCATGGGTATTTTCATGTTCTGGGGTAATCCCAAAAGCACGGAATAAATTAACCAAAAAAAACTTCTTTTCTGCCACGTTTTTTAAGGTATGCTCCTGCATAACAAAGGGCTCAATAAGCATATATACCTCAGGCATATGGCTTGCTACCGGCACAAAGTAATAGCACAACTCCAAAATGTGATGAAAAAAAAGGATATCCTCTCGTGCTCGTACAAGGGGAAGCGCTATTTTTTCCATGGCACGCAGACAGGGTAGCGCAAGGCCGGTATCTATCAGGTACTGAATAAGGGTGCCGGCACAGATATCTTCTGTTTTAGTAATATAATGGGCAAGCCCTCCCCCTTTTTCAAGTACAGTAATGGTTCGTTTTTTGGGAAAATGGGTCTTGAGTACCAGACCTGTTTTTTTCATATCTATCATGGGTATCCATCAATTACTAACTACTTTTTAAGTGACGGACATTAGTGTACATAAAATAGTGTGCCAAGCACACCAAAAAAGAGGCGAGTCATAGAACCCGCCTCATAAAAAATTCATATGTGTATCGTACTACTCATTACCCCATTCATAAGCATGATGAAAAGCTGCTGCAACTAATCCAAGACCAGCACCTTTGAGTGTAGATTTAAATATGCCATTAACTGCTTTACTCACGGTTAAACGCTCCGCATTGCTATATACATAGGCACAATGAAGCGCTAAGGCGCATGCGGCAAAAAGAGATGGGTACCCGAGAATGCGGTATTTACGTGCTGCAGTAATAAATGCAGCAATTCTTGATGGCGATTTAACTGGTTTTTTTACAGATTCATATTTTTGTAGATCAGCAAGTGAAAATGGCGCTTTATCATTTATAACATCTATGATATCTCTTTCTGCAGCAATATTCTCTCTACATATAGGACAACTATCATGCCCATGTCCTTGTTGCCATCCTTGAATACAATGTCTATGAAACGCATGAACTGCCCGATGTGCATGGTTAGCGTGTAGAATAATGGTATCTGGCCATGTTGTCAGTTTATTTTTGCAAATAGAACATTCTCTTTGATCTATATCATGTTCAATAGCTCTATAGTTCGCTTTAATTGTTGGTGTATACCATTGATACAAAGAATGTGTTGAATCAGTACATGCGTCTTGGTTAATTCTACGTGCTCGTTCTATTAAGATTGCGCTTGCCTCGGACATCTTTTTTTCACACACACACACATACTTTTCTCTATGCGCTTGGGCACATGTAGTATGAACAAGTTTAGGATGTTGGTTGTTAGCATCCTGATCACCGGCACACTGTATAAGAATTACTTTTGGCCAACAATCATCTTCTGCTATTGGGTCATTACACAGAGTACATGTACTCGTAGCATGCAATTCAACCAAATTATATGCATTTTGCTGAGTACTCTCAGCCATCACCGGGCTCATATATGTACCAGCAAGCACCATGCTTGCCATAATCAATAATCGTAGTGTACGAACCATAAAATCCTCCATTAGGTTTTCTGGTTTTTTACATTTAATCTAATTCTTCTTCCTGCTCTAATCTCCGCGCCTGCTGTTCTAAAGGCAGTGCGAGCGTAACGGTTGTTGGTATTATAATCTGTGCTGCCTCAGCAAATACGGGGCGCCCTGCTCCCGGGCCAGCGAAATATTCTTTAATTACCCCTGGTGCTAGCGCCAATGTAGCTATTCCTAATCCTAGTGCAGTAAAATGGGCAAATTTAGCCCAAAATTCCCTACGTTCTCGCGCCTGCCACAACTCTGGATTAAGTGCTTCTTCGGCTCTTCTCATTCTTTTTCTTTTTTCTATAATTTTTTCTTTCTCTTTTTCTAATATCTTTTTTATAGCGGGTTTTAATGGTTCACGGCATATTGGACACTGTTCTTTTTTAGCAAACCATGGCAACACGCAACTCTTATGAAATTTATGATGAACTTCAGTACACTGTGTATGTATAATTTTTTTCTTTGATAACAACTTTTGGAGACATATCGGACACTTTTCAATATCTTCTTCTGCTGGTTTTTTTTGCTCTTGACCTAAGCTTCGACCATGGCTTGCCGCCATATCTCGTAAATTTTGAGTCTCTTGCATAGCAGATAAAGAAATGACTATACAACAGAGTAAACCTACAACCCCAACATTTTCCATGAGAATGCCTCCATTCAAAGAACATTTTTAATAACCTCTTATACCTAAGATTACCCTATTGAGATACTAACCTCAACAGCCCTTAGAATAAGGGGGTTTGGAGCATGTATTTCAAAGAGATTGGAAGCAAAGTTTTAGGTTATTAGTTAAATATTGCCGGTAAGTCTGTTAATTGAGGCCCTACTACTTTTTTATACACCGCTGTTGTAAGACCAGCGTAACCAAAAGCATTACATGCTACATATCCCAACAAAGCAGTAAAATTTTTATATCTTTGCCATGATCCAGCTCCACCAGGATACTGCATAGCAGGGTTCCAAATTCGGTGAATTTGGTAATCTCCCTCATCAAGCAATCTAAATACTCTTTCTGGGAACCATGAAAACAAAAGTGAAAAAAGGCTTTTTGAACCAGATATAAACGTATGCTCAATTTTTTGTGTAAATGTTTTTATTTCATAATTATCAGGGTTATATGCATATATCTTTTTACCAATCCTGTAGGTGTAATACAATCCACCAATAACCATACATGCTGCCACACCTCTTGCTAGATAAAGTCGTCTTTGCTGATTAGGGAAATGCTTTGCCTTATATTTATTCTGAATGGTAGCTTTCATACCATTGCCATCAAATGGAGCTCTACAATTGGGACATCTTTTATCTCTTGTTTTGGCTAAGCAATCATTACAATAAATTTCCTGGTTACAACACGTTAATCGTGTAAAATCATCGACAGGTTTATTTTCCGCACAAATACTACATTCGCGTTGATTTACAACGGGTTGATTTGGTACAGCAACTGGTACATACTGCCCGCCCATAGCCCTTAAAAACCCGGTAGTACAGAATAATGAGCTCAAGCTCACGAATAAGATAAAAATACGAGATATAACCTTCATCTAAAAAACCTTCCATCTTTGTCCTTCGTAGCTTGCCGAGCTTGGATGCCCGGATAAGCGTAGTAGGATAGGACCATTTATATAAACCTCATTATATATAACCATACCCTAAGGAGAATAAACGGCAACAGCCCCAAGAAAAGGGGCTGCTAATCGATCATCAGTGTAAAATTAGGTATCAAAAACCCATATCTTTGAGGAAAGCCTCTTGGTTCGGCTCTCTGCCCAGGAAGTTGCGTAAAAGCTCATTAGGATCCTTGCTTCCCC
>JBIOKB010000044.1:0-7402 GCA_044451405.1 Candidatus Babeliales bacterium | reverse complement strand
GAAGAGCAGCGGGGATAGATACACCGGATATTTTGTGATCGATATGCAAGATTTTGATGTTGATCTTGTATAAGACGGGAGATTATATGAACAAAGTAGCACTACTTACCCTATTAATTACCAGCGCATCTGCGTATGCAGGACAACCTAACACCATAGTAGTAGAAAATGGTTCGGGGAAAAAGTTAACCATGACTGTGATATATATTAATGCTGGCGGTAACGTAAGTAGAAGAGAAAATGTTACCTTAAATACGGGCAAGAATACGCTGGTTGATTTCCCCTACGATGATGGGGACTACAATACAAGAGCAAAAATCTACTTTACATCACCCATCTCAAAAGAATTTTGGGAGCAAGATCTTGATAATGCTGATCATGGCGGCACGGTAACTATCTCAATCACTTCAAACAGTATTCGCCTCAAGTAAACCAATGTAAAGCTGATGGTACCCGTCCTGGTAGAAATGCCAGGACGACCCTTTCTTACCTATCATTGATAAAAACCATAGTTGTGGCACAATAACTGATACATATATATAAATTTTTATGAGGAACTACTATGGCAAAAATCGATCCCGCACTGTTATCCCAACTTCGTGAACGTACTGGCCTTGGCATGATGGATTGCCGCAAAGCTCTTGAAGAAGCAAACGGCAATATTGAACTAGCCATTGAATTGTTACGCAAGCGTGGCGCTGCATTAGCCGTTAAACGGGCTGGTAAAGAAACCGCTGAAGGTGTCGTGCATGCCTACATCCACCCGGGAAGCCGTATCGGGGTTCTTATTGAAGTTAATTGCGAGACCGATTTTGTTGCTAAAACCACTGAAATGCAAAAATTTGCCCAAGACGTGTGCATGCACATTGCTGCCATAAAACCTCTCTATTTAAATCCAGAAAGCGTTGATCCTAAGTTCATTGAACGAGAAATGGATCTTTTTAAAGAACAGATGAAAGATTCTGGCAAGCCTCAAAATATTATTACACAAATCGTTGAAGGTAAGATGAAAAAGCTCTATAGCGAAATCTGCCTTATGCAACAACCATTTGTTAAAAATGACCAATTAACTATTGATCAGCTGATGCAGGAATTGTCTGCAAAAACAGGTGAAAATATTCGTATTAAGCGCTTTGCCCGTTTTGAAATTGGTACCTACTAATTCTCATTAAGAGGTCTTTATGATTAACATTACCCTCGTAGAAAACGATCCAAAACCATTTAAAACTGGTATGGAAACTGAAATGAACAAAGCCATCAAACATTTTGAAGGCGAGCTCATTAAAATTCGTACCGGCCGTGCCCATGCATCACTCGTTGATGACATTGCCGTAGCGTGTTATGGTGGCAGCCCAATGCCATTAAAGCAAATTGCATCAATTACGGCGCCTGAACCGCGTCTGTTGGTAGTACAACCGTGGGATGCCAATGTTATGCAGGATATTGAAAAAGCTATTTTAGCATCTGATGTAGGGCTTACCCCTATTAACGATGGTAAAATTATTCGCCTCACGTTACCTGAAATGAGCACAAATCGCCGTGATGAGTTGGTTAAAATTTTGCATAAAAAGCTCGAAGAATGCCGCATAGCAGTACGTAACGTGCGCAGAGATTTTAACAACCTCCTGCGTGATGGCAAAAAAGATAAAGTAATTTCAGAAAATTTCTTTTCTCGCTTATCGGATATACTGCAAGAAGTTACTGATAAGTTCATCGCACAAGCAGAACAATTAGCCGCTAAGAAGGAAAAAGAAATAACCTCGTTCTAACACCTTCATTTTCATACCTTCTTTTGTTAGAATAGGTAAAATTTTGAAATTAGTGCGCTAAGGTGCACCATATACGATCGGGTTGCTAGCTCAATGGTAGAGCAACAGACTCTTAATCTGCAGGTTCTTGGTTCGACTCCAAGGCAGCCCACCAGTCTACGCTTATCCGGGCCTGCAGGCTCGGCAAGCTCCGTTGAAACCCGGCGAAGCTTAACACTTCCTGAGGTCTTACTTCGATAGTAAGAGCGTAGAGGGGCTGGCTACGCCATTAATAGAAGTCCTAAATTTGAAATATACAAAATAGTGCGCAAAAGCGCACCAAATAAAGCGCAAGAGTGGCGGAATTGGCAGACGCCCTGGACTTAGGATCCAGTTCCCGAAAGGGAGTGGGGGTTCGAGTCCCTCCTCTTGCACCAGTCTTCGCTTCGTCTACGAAGATTTACAATAGAAGTTAGAAGCTACGCCTGGCTACGCCAGTCCTAAAGACCCAAGTATCTCGTACCGAAGCATACGAGATACTATAAAAAACACGCTTCTAATAAAAAAGGAAGCAGGTAATGGAAGCACACAATCCTAATCCTAACAATGTTCATGCATTACGGCTTGAACTCAATGTCGTTAATGATTCGTTATATAACGCAGTTGTTACCGTTCCCCAGCACTGTGTTGCTGCCATTTATAAACAAGCAGCACGATCGCAACAACAAACTATTGTGACGCATGGTTTTGCAAAAGGGGAAGTTCCCCTTAATTACATTGAGCACAATTTTAAGGCTGCGTTAGTAGAACATGTACAAGAATTTTTATTTAATTATTTTGTTCTCAATTTTTTATATCATGAAATCCGTAATCGTAAGCTTTTAGTAGCTGGAGATCCACGTGTTCTCTCTATTGATATGGATCCTGAACACGATGCCCATTTCACCTTTGCACTTACCTTATTTACCCCTATTGAACTCCAAGAATGGAAATACTTCCCTTTTAAAGCACCAAAGCGGAAAAAATATAAAGATCTTGATCGCCAAGTTGATGCATTTATTAAAGAAGAAAAAGATAATTTTGACCATCATGGAGCATCATCAGATGTTCGGATTGGTGACTGGGTAAGTTTTGATGTGGTACTGGTTGATGAAAAACAGTGTCCACTCTTTACTGAGCATACTCAAAATTTATGGGTAAAAATTGGTGATGAAGAAGCTGATAGTACGTTACGTGAATTGTTTGCTGGGAAAAAAATAGGCGATACATTTTGCAGTTCAAACAAAGGATTACATGATTACTTTAGTCCTCATTTAGAACATTCATACGCTTTTTGTATTTCCGTTGTTGATATTGTGCACAATGCCTATTTTTGTCTAGAAAGTTTCAAGAAATACTTTAAATTAAAAAACAATAAGGATATATACCAAAAACTTATTGAAGTATTTTCATTCCGCAATGATCTATCACAGCGTCGCTCTATGGTTGAAGAAGCATTTAAAGTATTACTGAGCAAACATCGTTTTAGTGTGCCTAATCACTTAATATTACGTCAACTGGATAAAGTTATGCGCGCCATTCAATCAAATCCCGATTACCATGTATATCGCATGCAAAAAGATTTTAAAGAACGAGCACGGCAACTTGCAGAAAAGCAGGCGCGTGAAGAAATTATTATCGATCAAATAGCCTACCAAGAACACATTGTTGCCAATCATCAGGACATTAAAACCTACTTAAATCTTATTAAACGGCCTCGCACTAAAGAATTTATCTATTTTACACCGCCACTCTCTAAACTTCGTGGTCAAGAAGCACCACTATCAACGGAAGAGTTGCGTATTGCCTGTTCACGAGAAAAAACACTAAATCACATTATTTTCCATCTAACACAGAAATAAATCATGGCTACCATACATAACGTCATTATTATCGGCTCTGGTCCAGCAGGTCTGACTGCCGGCCTCTATTTAGGGCGCGCTAACCTTGCACCACTGATTATTGAAGGCAAAAATCCCGGCGGACAATTAATGGGTACCAGCTACATAGAAAATTGGCCAGGAACCCCACGCATTTTAGGACCTGAATTAATGATGAATATGCGTGAACATGTAAAGCGCTTTGGCGCAACATTTCTTGCACAGGAAGTGGTACGCGTTGATTTTAGCAAGCGGCCATTTACCCTGTTCACCAATAAAAATACTGAATTAAAAGCACAGAGTGTTATTATTGCTTCCGGCGCTCAACCGCGCAGATTAGGCATTCCTGGGGAAGATACCTACTGGGGCAAAGGGGTTACTACCTGCGCCGTATGTGATGGCGCCTTTTATCCCAATAAAAAGGTCATGATTGTTGGGGGTGGCGATACTGCCATGGAAGATGCGTCATTTATGACCAAGTTCACCTCCGATATCACCATTGTGCATATTTTGGATAAACTCACCGCGAGCTATGCTATGCAAGAACCGGTTCTTAATAATCCTGCTATTAAAATCATCTACTCAAGTACGCTGACTGCTGTTGAAGGCGATGGATCCCATGTTACCAAGGCAACGATTACCAACAAAAAAACAGGAGAACAAACCACACAGCCCGTGGATGCCATTTTTGTTGCTATTGGATTAACTCCCAACACCCAGCCATTTAAAGGGCAGCTTGATCTAACCTCCTATGGGTATATTACCGTAACTGATCATACAAAAACCTCCGTACCAGGGGTATTTGTAGCTGGTGATGTGGCTGATGATCGCTATCGCCAGGCAATCACCTCTGCTGGTGCTGGGTGCATGGCGGCATTGGATATCGAACGGTACTTACGAGAAAACCCTTTATAACCTACTCCCATCTGTGTTAGAAATAAGATAACTAAGATTTCTAGCCAGCAAAGGGGTCTTGCGTTAAGCAAGCCCTTTGCTGCTTCTAAAGTATTGAAAAACCCTTCTTTTCCCGTATAATAAGCAATACTTATTTGTGTATAAAAATCAGTAAAAATTACCCTTAGGAATTGACCATGTCAGTAACCTTTTTTAGAATAAGCCATAAAAAAAGAAATAAAAAACACGGATTCCGTAAAAGAATGGCTACCCACGATGGCCGCAAAATTATCAACCGCCGTCGTGCCAAAGGCAGAAAACGTCTAGCAGTTCGTGCATAATTCATGCCAAAATTGACCAAACAAGAAATAGCTCTCAGTTTTAAAACGGCCCGGCGTGTTCTTAAACATCCGGGTCTTGATATTTTATTGGCCAAGGGCCAAGATCTTGGCAAAATCCTCGTGGTTACCCCGGGGCGCGTCGGCAACGCTGCCAAGCGTAACTTAATTCGACGCCGTTTAAAGGCAATTTTTCATGAAGAGAAATTAGGTTCCCGCGGTTATAATTGCATCGTGCTCGTTAAAAAAGCAGGTATACTGTTATCATTTGATGAGTTAAAATTATTACTTATGCAGGCTATACCCCCGCTCGTCGCCTTCGTCAGGAATATCCATGAAGAGTAACTTGGCTATGAGGGGCTAGCGATGGCAACCCTTCTTCATAAAGCACGCATCATGGTAAGCTCGTTAGTTGCCTATAGCTTGATAACAATTTTAGTTGGCCTGCGTCCATTGTTAGGCCCAGCCGCATGCAGATATGACATAGGCTGCACCCAATTTGCGGTGATACAATTAGAAAGCCTACCACTTCATAAAGCCCTATGGGCTATTGGCACACGGTTACTCAGCTGTAACCCATTTTTTATATCGAAAGGAACATCACCATGTTCACCTATGTAATACTCGCCCTCATGAGCATATGCTTCGGATCATACACCTGCGCAAAACCTATTAGTAGCAAAAAAGAAGTCGAAAAAATTGTGCGTGCATGCCAAGAAACCGATGCATGGATGGAAGCGCACATTGATGTAAATTCCTGTGACCCCAATGATATTCGCTCAGAAGATACCATTCGCGCCTATGCAAAGCGACTTTGCGCCCTTCTTAGCTTGAACCATGAAATCATAGGCAATGAACCGACCATAACGTATTATGGCGGCAACAAACAAACAAATGGGTTCTTGCTTATGTTACCCACTTCACAAGCACATTTTACTGCCCGCTTTGTGAACATGACCAATACTATTTACTTGACCATATCAAGCAAAAAAGCATTTGATCCGTATGAAATAGCTGAAGCTACTAAAAAATTTTTTAAGGCGCGCGATTGCTCAACGAACGTGACTTTGCGATAAACACCTGCCCGCACACTCAGAACGTAAGCACACAAAAAATCAATAAATCCCGTTCGTCCTGATACTTCGATACGCTTGCGCTACTCAGTAGTAAACGCGCGCTCAGGACTTGTAAGTCAAATAAATTTATAAAGTCCGTTCGTCCTGAGCTTGACGAAGGATAACGAACTCCTTAAAGACATTATTCTAATATGGAGGCATACAGTTTCATGTCTAATTTCTCAAAGGTTATAGATTATCTTTCAACTCTTTCTTCTCATCAACGAGGAAAGATTTTTGAACGTTATTGTAAGTGGTTCTTAGAAAATGACCCTCGGTATGCGATACAACTTAAAAAAGTTTGGCTTTGGCAGGATTGGCCCGAAAATTGGGGACGGGATAAAGGTATTGATCTAATAGCCGAAACTCGATGTGGCAAGCTATGGGCTATTCAAGTTAAAGCATATGATGAAGCGTATTATATCACCAAAGAAGACGTCGATAAATTTATTAGCGAATCTTCACGAAAAGAAATCTCCTTTAGGCTTTTAATTGCTACCACAAATAACCTTGGTCCAAATGCTCAGGAAGTGATTCTTGCACAAGAAAAACTTATGGGCATATGTCTTTTGAATCAACTAGAAACATCTGTGTTAGATTGGGATTGTGTACTAACCAATTCTTCTGCGTCTTACAAAAAAAAAGCATTTGTTCCTTATCCTCATCAAGAAAGAGCTTTGCTGGATATTTTGGCTGGTTTTAAGAATTCTGATCACGGGCAATTATATATGGCCTGTGGGACAGGAAAAACATTAGTTGGGTTATGGCTCGCTGAAAGATTGCAAAGTAATACAACGCTTGTATTGGTACCTTCTATATCTCTCGTTTCTCAGCTTTATTTGGAGTGGGCTAATAATCATAGCAATCTATTTAATTTTTACCCCATCTTTGTTTGTTCTGACCAAACGGTAGGGGATAAAGAAGAAAATACTGATTATCATTTAGATGAGAATATCAATCTTGGTTTTCCAGTAACTACATGTTCTATGGAATTACTCAATGAACTTTCTTCTGGTGCTGGCCATAAAGTAATATTTTCTACATACCATTCATCACCAGTAATTAAAAAGGCATGTGAGCAAGATGCATCCCTTACTTTTGATCTTGTTATAGCTGATGAGGCACATCGTTGTGCAGGGCAAGCTACAAGTGATTTTGCAACGGTGGTGAATAAAGATGCTATCAGAGCTAAGCACAAGTTGTTCATGACAGCAACACCAAAAATCTTTTCTGATAATGTAAAGAGTAAAACTCAAGAATTTGGATATGAAATTGCTTCCATGGATGATGAAGAAAAATTTGGCCCCGTGTTTCATAGATTGCCATTTTCTGCTGCTATCAAAGAAAAGTTATTAAGTGATTATCAAGTAGTGATTTCAGTAATGAAT
>JBIOKB010000043.1:0-7439 GCA_044451405.1 Candidatus Babeliales bacterium | reverse complement strand
GTTAAAATGTCAGGATTCGTTCGTTCAATATCATATACACGTACTTTTTCAATACGGGATAATTCTTCACGTTGCTCAGAGGTAAATCCTAAATCGAATACCGCTATTTCACCAAGATCATTAAAATTATGGTGCTGAACACTGGCGATAAAATTTTTTACATATTTAAAAAATTGTTCATCAGCAGCAGTACATACATAAATCT
This sequence comes from Candidatus Babeliales bacterium, assembly GCA_044451405.1. Lineage (GTDB taxonomy): Bacteria > Babelota > Babeliae > Babelales > Vermiphilaceae > JBIOKB01. The sequence goes on along the minus strand of JBIOKB010000043.1, from coordinate 7,234 downwards.
TAGACGGCCGTTCGCCAAGATTTCTCCATCGAGAAAGCTGAGGATAATGAATAGGAGATTCTTGAATACGATTTGCAACTACTTGCACAACTGCTGGCTTATGATGCGGTTTAGCATAAACCATGCCAACCCATATAATCATAACTACGCTATAATTAATAAACTTCATAATACCCTTTCCTGCTCAAAACAACTGCTCCAATCGTTTATACCTTTTTTTACTTCGTATATGTATATCAATTTTGCGTTGTAAGTCTTTAGATACCTTATGGTCATTAAGAGGATTAATATCATTATAAATATACAAAACTTCTGGAATAAATTTAAAACGTTCTCCTGTCATTTCAATCATTGGCATCATGGTAGCAAGATCACACGTCATGGGATAAAAATTACCCTCGTACATAAGATCTTCTAATAAAATTTTTTTGAATAACCTTGCATAGAATGTTCGTAAATGGGAAGGTTGATGGCTAAATTCACGAAATCTATTAGTAGTAACAATGTGGGGTGGTATTTGGCAGCAGAATCCGATATTCCCCGTTGTATATTCACTAAATTGTCCATACGTTAACCAGACGTTGGGGTCTGCATATGCTTTATTAAGTGTAGCAAGTACATTACTATGCGCTAAGCCATCATCCCCATCTGCAATTGCTATAATAGCTTTATCATCACATGAAGAGATTGCTCTATACATATTTGCCATTGCACCACGACGTGTTGAGTTAACAATAAGCGTAAAACGGTGCTCTTGGTTTTTAGCTTTTACATAGTCTCTAATAAGCTCGGGTGATCCATCAGTTGATGCATCTTCGATATGTATAACTCGATAATTATCATAGTTTTGAGCAAAAATAGAATCTAAATGCCACTTATAAAAGGCTTTGTTATTATAACTACACGTTACAATAACAATAGGCCGTTGTTCTTCCGCATACATGGGCATACAGATACCGAGCACAAGAACAATACGTAATCTAACCATACAAAAGTCCTATCTCTTTCTTTTCACAAATGTTGGGACATATGCCATATGAGCACTTTTATTGATAATCCCACATAATGGTTCAATAGCAATCGCTAATCCTTTATTAAATTTTGCAAGCTGTTCTTCTGGTTGTAGCAGGTTTTCATTACGATTATTCCAGGAATCTTGTACTTTATTAAGCGGTAAATTAACCATCTTTGTTCGTGCAAAACACAAGCCAAGTTTGGTACGTGATGCTGGATTTCTTGCCCATTGTAGTTCAAGCGTATTAGGGTTTGAATACGTTAAGTCCATAATAACCTGCTTAATATCCCGTTTGCGATAGAGCGTCATATCAACGTTATTTGGATATCCCCAATCAGCAAAGCCTTGGATAAAGCACCAGCTATACACACCAGCTTCACATTCTTGAAGTGGTGGCAATGGTTGCTTGCAGCTCATGGTATAACAGTCAGTCAAATGTGCGCCCATGCGCAAATAAAAGCCATATGCATGATATTTTTCAAGCAAATCAATGCATGCACTAACATCTACCGGCTCTTTAACTACATTATCATCAACGGCAAATACTATATATTCGCTCGGTGTTGTAAACGCACATTGCTCAGTTAATGGTTTAAAATCTTGCTTCGGCTGCGTTCCTTGGACAACAAAATGAATTGAAGGGTATGCTTTTTGCAACTGTTTATAGGCTTTTTTGTAAGCTGGGGCACTTGCACGATACACCACTGAAATTTCACCGGTACCCACTACAAAACGCTCCATCGAGGTTAAGAGCAACTCAAGTTGCAAAGGACGATCATAGGAAAAAATTACCACGTCGACTTTATTATCAGAGTACGCTGGTATTACCAATAACAAGACGCTATACAGTAACTGTTTTATGATATGCTTCATATCTACTACTCCTATCCGATTTTCCCTTCATTCCACGACAAATGCCAATGATGTATACCAAACGTTTCTGGCTTTATCCAGGATTCAATCACCGCTCTATCTTTTTCATCACGCATATAATACGGCCACGGATAGAAGTAGGTTGAAGGGAAAATAACGGTACGATTTTTAGACGTTGGAGTTAGTTCTTTAAAACTTTCCGTAATTAGCCCCGGTCCGGTACCATACATGATGCTCATATAATTATCCGGCACTCCTTCATTTGCTTTTAATTTCTCAAGTGCTCGCTTTATTACCGGATGCCCCGGTGCTGCTCCCATTAATCCATTTAAAATGAGTACCGTTGGCCCACAATTGAGCCCCGCATAAAAATCACAGCAGTGATGAAATACATCAAACGGACGGCGACATTCAAAATCAGTATCTACATATAATCCACCAAAACGATCTAAAATCTCAAGCCGTGCAATATCCGATTTTTTGCCCCAATTGGTAGTGGCATCATACAGCTTTTTATGTTCAAGGCCTAACACTTCTATATCTGCATCAGTCCATAATATATAGATCCAATCAGGATGATGCTTAATCCACGTTGCTTGTAGTGACTTATATTTTTCCGGTAATGGGCTGCCTAACCAAATCTGGTGAATTATTTTAGGAATGCGAGGATGAAGGGAATATTCCGGAAATCGTAAAAAATAGATGGTGTACAGTTGCCGTATACGACGCCACAACCAATTACGCTTGCAATAATCAGGCTGATAATGAGTTGTTGTTTCCATGGAGGCATCAAAATCAGCATCAGCATGAGCTGGTTTTTGTTGTGACCGTTTATGATGAGTAACATAGTCATAGCCATTATTATATTTTCTAACAATAGTACGGTTATCAAATGTTGCATCTTCTGCATCAATCCAGAAAAGCTCTCTAATTTTAACCTTGTATCCTCCTGCAAAAACAAAATTAAAATAAAGCTCGTATTCTGAAAAAGCCGCTGTAAATAATGGGGCAGAAGTAACACATTTGCATAGAGCTCGCCATGGCTCGCATCCATGTACTTTGGTTATAGCACTAAAAAAATCTTGCAACACATGTCTCTGAAAGAGCATATGATGACAAATTCCCGAATACTGTGGAAAAACTTTCTTAAATCCGGGCAATAAGCGTGCACCATGTTCAAAATAATCCGGCGCATATTCTCTTCCTACATTGTATAATGCATGCCCATCCTCATCTATAAATGAAACAGGCCGCAAAAAAACAGTATCTGCGTCCAATACAAGCACATTTGATGAGATATCGGGAATTACAAAGGGTGCATATAATTTTAAGAATTGTTGATATATCCATCCTATTCTATTGATTGATTGGTCTAAATAATCATTAATTTTTTCTCGGTCATCATTAAAGAAAAAGCGAAGAAGATCATCTTTGGTAAACGGATAACGCGCCTCATCAAACCACTCCGCCCTATTCGTCAACGGCTTAGCTGAAACAACAATCACTCTACGTACATTTTTGCCGTATTTTTTGATACCTTGGATTGCTAAATTTAATGTTTTGATATCTTTTTCATGAGCAGGAATTACCACATCAATAGGATCGTGCACCATGCCGCGCGCGCACAGCGAACTTAACCCAAATAGCACAATACTTGTATACAGCTTCATACGCATGTTACTAACTCCCTCTCTAACTGCTTAACATAATCAACCTGCCAAAAAGCAAGTGGCTTAAAATACTCAATGCCATATTCTTTAAACCATGCTTTAATTTCACTAAGACGCTCGAGATGCATGGTATGGTAATATGCGCTGTTAAACTTAGTAAAAAAATCGTATTTAAGCCACGCTGGTTTTATTTTTGCAAGCTTAATGTCTGAAGGCCCTAATAACAAACTACTAAACTCTTCCCCATAAAATTTATTCACCTGCGCTGCATGCTGTAAGCGATCCTCATGGGTATGTGCACGGGTGTTTGCATGAATATATTCAAAACACATGTACCAGACTTTTTTAATAATAAGATCAGGTAAATTTACACACTTAAAATGCAAAATTCCCAAATCAACATTGGTTACGTTAATTAAGTTTTTTTGATTATGTCTAATAAGACTATAGGGATAACGAAACACGTGAATGGCTCCTGATGGGCCCATGCGTGTATTGTCATCATAGGAACAAACACCATCATCACAAAATACTGCCGGGATTGATTTCCACTGATCATGAAATGGATGGCACTGTTCATCATTACGATACTTCTCGATCCCATCCCACACATTAATCATAGGAAAGCGGAGCACCTGACCAGGTTTTAATGATAAAATATAGCGACGCAACCAATTGCGATTTTTAGCAGTAGCAACAAACATCTCATCGGCATCAATCATGATAAAATGGGTACCGCCTAACGCACGCCCTGCTGATAACAACCGGTTTTTATCAGCAAGCTCATCACGCGCCCAGACTTCTTTTTTAATAATTGTTTTTATGCGACATTCCTCTGCTAACCCTTCAACAATAGATACGGTAGTATCAGTCGAACAATCATCAAGCACCACAATTTCATCCGCATAGCAGGCAAGAGCACGTACACATTGTTCAATTAAGAGCGCTTCGTTACGCGCTGCTACAAGGCCAACAATTTTTGCTGCATGCAGAGGCATGCAGAGAAATAAACTTAAAAAAATGCCCGTATACTTCATACTCCCTCATCCAACCGCTACTGGCGCATGCACATAGCACAAGCCCATTGCACGCGCATCGACAAAAACTTCTGTTGCTAACATCGTCTGCAGCGTATCAAAATCATCACACACACACGCAGCAACATGATCTTTCAACATCGGCGTGCGATACACTGCACACGAACAACTTAATGGATTGCGCCAATCATGCTCACCATCTTTTAAATGCCATGCACGCACGGTATCAGTAAGGAGTACCAGTGGCGGTACTTTTTGTACACGTTTAAGCCCACGCTTTGTTTGCACGTCAGCACCAAGGCTTAAATAAAAACCATGGGCACGTGTTTTTTCAAGCTCCGCAACACACGCACCAAATGAGATAGTTCCATGAATAGTCAAGCCATCATGAAGGCACGCAACATACGGTGTTGTAACGTGATTTAATACCTCAACAAGAGAAGGCTGTACCTGCGCTTGATTGGTGCATACCGTAAAAGAAACATCCGGAAAGAGCGCACGCACTTTGTCATACGCAGAACTCAGTGCATCCGTTGATGCGCAATAGAGTGCATGCATTTTATGCACGTCGTTGCACAGCGAACGTACTGATTGAAGCACTAATTGCAAACGCTCTGGGTTATCGTCTGAAACAACAATTAGATCTGTCGCCTGTGTCGTTGATGTTGGGAAATATGAATCAATGCGCTCATACCGCTCAAAGGAACGTATTAATCGTTCAACGCGCCATTGCCGCAATAACTTGATTCTAAAATCACTCTGTGGATTATCCACGTTGTACACATATAATACGCGTGGAATTAATTTATGCCGCTCGCGCGCCATTTCAAGCATTGGATACATAAAACCAAGATCCCACGTCACATCAAAAAATTCCCCCTTATCAACAAGATCTTGCAAGCGAATTTTTTGAAACAGCCCCGCATAAAACGTACGCAAATGAGAGGAAACCCAATCAAAATCACGAAACGCATTATGCTCAACAATAAAAGAAGGAAACTCACGACAAAAGCCATTTATTTTTCCTGGAAAACCTTCAAACTGCCCGTAGGTCATCCATACATTCGGATTTGCGTATGCTTCATTAACCGTAGCAAGCACCTGATCATCTTTACACCAATCATCACCATCAAGCGTGCATACAATTTCACCCGGAGCACAGTAGTCATGCACTGCTTTGTAGATATTAGCAAGTGCACCGCAGCGTTTTTCGTTACATAGTAATACCAGACGGTTGTTACTATCTAATTTACGCTTGAGCATCCGCACCATATTTGCGGTATTATCCGTTGAACAATCATCAATGTATATAATGCGAAAATTGCTATATTTTTGATTCAGGGCCGAGCGTACATTTTTATCGCACCATTTTTGGTTATTATATGATGGAATAATAACCACGATAGGACGTTCTTCTGCTTGTATTGATGCACATATCAAGATGCTGAGTATTCCTAGCAGTGATACTACTCTCATATTCATACTACTCCCTTGTCCTGTTTTAATCATCATATACACTGAGCGCTACCATACCATAGGACGCATTGTTAGCAAATTAATTCTTATCAAAGGAACCCCATGCATTACCTGTATGCACCCTGGCGCGATGACTACGCAAAACTGGTACGTAATAATTTTGATGGAGGTACTTCGTGTGTATTTTGTACTCAGTTTAATGAAAACAACGATACCAAAAATTGGATCATAAAACGGTTTAAGCGCACGGTCATTATGCTCAATAAATATCCCTATAATGCGGGACACATTTTGGTACTTCCCCATGCCCATGGCGGCGATATCTTTGCACTTTCACCAGATATACGCGCTGAACTCATGGAAGCAGCAACCATGAGCATGCAGGCACTCAAAAAACTCCTTAATCCACCTGCTTTTAATATGGGTCTTAACCTCGGTAAAGAATCGGGTGGCAGCGTTACTGATCATCTGCATATGCATGTGTTACCCCGATTTACCGGTGATACTAATTTTTTACCTGTGTGCAGTAATACAAAAGTCATTTCAACGGATGTGGATATCTTGTATACGAAATTGAAAAATTTATTTGATGGTATAGAGTAACGGTATATGAAGCTTTATATATTTATCTGTACACTCTTTCTCTTCACCTGCAGCGCCAATAGCGCTTCAGATCCCCTTCTTGCAGTGGCCATCATGGTAAAAAATGAGGCTCCAGTACTCGCAAAAACCTTAGAGCCGTTTGTGCAGACAGGCGTAACTCAATTTTTGATATATGATACAGGATCAACTGATGGCACTATAGACATCGCGCAACAATTTTTTAACGAACATCATCTGACTGACACACTGATTATTCAAGAACCATTTATTGATTTTGCTGTTTCACGGAATAATGCATTAAAAGTTGCAGAAAAACGCTTTGCAGCTACACCTTTTATTATGATGCCTGATGCTGAATGGTATCTCAATAACCCTGAACAACTTATGGCATTGTGTGCCCTCCTTCGACAAGCTCAGGACGATCGGGAAGTGGCAGACGCCTACCTGCTGTGTGTACGCAACCAGAAAGAACAAGTGTATCGTCCCTGCCTATTTAAAACGGCAGCCCATGTACGTTTTAAAGGAAGCGTTCATGAATATGTTGCCGTACCTGTTGATGT
>JBIOKB010000042.1:0-8176 GCA_044451405.1 Candidatus Babeliales bacterium | reverse complement strand
GGCAATGGCGCAAATACATCTGCACAAATAATCAACATTGCAAGCGGTGCTGCTGGTGCCAATTCAACCGTTAACATATTAACGGGCATTGCAACTGCCGGCACGCAAGCAGTTAACATCGCTACTGGCGCAAGTGCTTCAACTACGTCAATTGGCAACACCACGGGTGCATCTGGGATTGTAGAACGCGTAGGAACCGGCAATTATAGCCTTGATGGTGTTGGTGCTTCTACTTACACCTTTGCACCATCAACCACCACCGGAACGATCGCCATTGGTGGTACTGCACAAACAGGTACTATGACACTCGGTTCAAGCTCGGGTACTAACACCCAAATAATTGCTGGTGGAACTGGCGCAACAACATTGCAAATTGCTAATGCTCAAACCGCTGGTTCTGTAGCAGTTGGTACTGGTATGACAACGGGTACAATATCCATTGGTGGTACCGCACAAACTGGAACCATGACACTTGGTTCAAGCTCGGGTACTAATACACTCAATATTGCTAACGGAACTGGCGCAACAACTCTTAATATTGCCAACGCACAAACTGCTGGTTCCGTAAATATTGGTTCAGCTATGACGACTGGTAACATAAGCATGGGTCATCTAACACAAACGGGGACTATTACTGCGTTAGCTAAACTAGTCTTACAAAACGTGATGTGTATTAATAACAGCCAAGCGGTAGTAGTTTCAGCGGCAACCTCGGGTACCATTTCAACAACCGCTACCACCGCTATTGTAATTTTAACGGGAGCAACGCCTACTCTTACGATTGATTTCCCACCAAGCCCAACCGATGGCCAAATGTTCACTATTATACGAGGAGCCTCTACTACAGCAACGTTAACTAATACCGCTGGTACTGGTGGCGCTGCTTTTGTCAATCCTATTACTACGTTAAACCCGAGTAGCGCTCCTGGTGCAACAACCCTTGGAGGAGCTGTAACCTATTACTATAACTCAGCAGCAAATACCTGGTATCGCATATTCAGAGGATAAAAAGGCAATCGGGTGTACGGTGTGTGCATCCGATTGCAACTAAATCTAGCTTTTTTTCATTTTAATCTATTACGTTTATCTGTATGATAGGTGAAATACTATAAAATAACCGCATTCCATAAGGAGTTTTTTAACAATGGCTTACAGCGTTAAATCTAAAAAAAGCGGCAAGATGTATTACTTGCACACAAAAGAAGTTCAATTAACTGCTGGTCGTAAACAACGTATTTATTACTTTGCTGGTGAAGCAGGTAAAGATTCTATCGATGCATTGCCAGCTGGCTATGAAGTTATGGAAAATGATCGCACTGGTTTACCAATGTTACGTAAAAAGAAAAAATAGTGCGCCTAAGAGCACCAGTAACATAACTTCTATACAGATTTGAGGCACGCATCCGCGTGCCTTTTTTATTTTGATAACTTATATTACACGCCGAAAGTAAATACATAGAACCATACACCTGCAGGAACGTGGAGCGTCAGTAGATGGCGACCATAATCGCCCTTGAAATCAAGAACCTCGTACATGCGTGCTTCATGCACCATAACTTCACCCTGTTTGTTCATATCTGGAGTATAATAACGCTTATCCAATGTTTTGCCATCAAGCAAGACGTTTACCTGTTGTGGCGTTGCTGATTGCATAACTAAATACACATGACTTCCAATAAAATTGAGTTCCACTGTGGTATCTGCGCCATGTGATTCAATATGATCTGCTCTTACAATCCACATGCCTTTGAGGGCAACCTGATCATCTTTTACATGATGTGTATAATTGTATGCAGCTACAGAATCTTTTTTAATTATCTGTTCAGCACCATAGCTATGACCACGTTCATAACCAAGATAGGTTTCTGGTGTTTGTTCGCGAGCATGAACACGTTCTTTTTTCTCTGATAATGGTGTGAGTGCGAGCAGTTTGCGTATTGCATTTTCAGTATCTAAATAAGCGCCTTCTCCAAAATGTTTTTCTTGGATAACGCCGTGCTGATCAATAAGATAATGGGCCGGCCAATAATGATTACTATAATTCTGCCATGTTGCATACTCATTATCTAAAGCCACGGGATAAGTTATACCAAAGCGTTTTATCGCGCCTTGTACATTACCTACACTTTTTTCAAAGGCAAACTCTGGTGTGTGTACTCCAATAACCACAAAGCCTTTATCTTTATAACTATCGTACCAGTGCTTAACATGGGGTAAGGTGCGCACACAGTTAATACAACTGTACGTCCAGAAATCAATAAGTACTACTTTGCCGCGCAATTGCTCTAAAGTGAGGGGAGTTGAATTAATCCACTCATGTAATCCAATTAAATCTGGGGCAGGCGCACCAGACTCTGTTGACGCGGAATTAGATGATACACCAGGTAATTCTTCTAATGCTTTTTTAACCACTGCAGTATCCTCAATATTGATCATGGGAAAATAATTAGCTGCAATTTGTTGTAACACAACATCAACATGAAATGCTAATGCAAGTGCACTTACAATCATTAATACACCAAATATTTTACGTATAATTTCTGTATACCCTGCAAGACGTTGTGTTGAATTAATAATTTTGTTACCACCATACGTTATAGCAAACATGGGTAATGCAGCCCCTATGCTATAGGCAAGAGTAACAAGTACCGCATTCCACGTAACAGCACGTGTTGCTACTAAAGTAGTGATAGATGCCAAAATAGGACCAGCGCACGGCGTCCACAACAATCCAAGAGCAATACCAAGAATACAGCCTGAAACAAACCCCGTTCCTGCGTGGGTCGATTGTTCTTGTACTACACTACCAAGATGAGCAAACCCAGAAGTCATTGCAGCAAATCGGTCACCAAGCCAGGGAAACAGCATGGTTAACCCAAAAAATGTGATTAATCCAATAGCACAATACCGCAAAAAATCTGGTGATATTCCGGTTGCTTGTATGAGTGCTGTTAATGTTAAGGTAAAAAATGAAAAGCTCAGTACTAATCCTGTAATCACCCCTAAAGAACGATACCGTCCCTGACCTACGCTTGCTGAAAGCAATAAAGGAAGCACGGGGAGAATACAGGGAGAAAGCACGGTTACTAATCCGGCAAGACCTGCAAATAACAGTAAAAGAATCATAGCATACTCCGCTTATTAAAAACTAATCGTGTATGTATGACTCTAGCATGGTGGAGAGTAAAAATTCTATACACTACTCATGAGATTCGTTAACCAGTATCGCCCGCCCTGCTTCAAGCACTAACTGCTCATGGTAGTAACAAAGCCGCTCATGCACCTGTTCATCCTGTGGACGCACTTGCAATGCCTGCCGTGTTGCCCACAACCCTAATTTCCACTCCCGTACACTTGAAGCACACTCACTCAATGCTTTGTAGCGATAAAAATCGTAGATCTGGAAATCGAGTGTAGTGCTCGTCGTTGGCGCTTCTTGCTCACACGCGCGCCGTGCAAACATAAATGCCAATTCTGGTTGTTTTTGTTCAATATAATATTGGGCAATCATTACCAATGGTTCAACACGCTCAGGAGCTAGGGCGTATGCTTGCAGGTATGATTCCAGGGCAGCATCCCAATTCATACTTTGCTGAGCAGTCAGGCCTTGTTGATAGAGGGTGTCGAACGAATTACAAAAAATAGTGTTTGTGAAAACAATAAGCAGAGCAGAAATCAATTTTTTGAACTTCACTTACAAACTCCTTGTATTAATCCAGCTATCATTTTTCAACAAACAGGAAGCATAACCAAAAAATAAAAAAGAGACATACATGCGCATGTATGTCTCTTTTTTATTTTAATTATAGCTCAGATATTTTAATTTTTTTGCGCACGATATCTATGTACCGCCTTAATACGCTCTTCATGACTTGGATGCATCCCTAATGGCGTATTATGGTAAATCCACTTATATGCATTAGTAAGCGCATTACCACCTTTAGCTAGATAATAACTGGTCATGAATGAAAGATAATTCAATGTGCCCAATTCTGATTTATTATCCTGTAATGCATTATACGTTAAATCAAAATGATCGTTGTATGCTTGGTCTTTATTCTCAAAATGTTCAAACAATTCGATCAATCCTTGCCCATTATCATGCGTAGCTTGAAATGCAAATTCATCTGCTTGCTTTTCAAAGCGCTTATTAACAATAAGTGGCGTTAATAATGCTGCTAATTCAGATGCAATATAGAATGTTATATAACCTGGACGATGCTGTCCCTGTGATTGCAGTTTTTTTATTATCATATAAGAAGCTGCTAAAGAAGCGAAATGAATACCCATCAGTTTATTAACGTGATTATATTTAATATGACCAAGCTCATGAGCAATAACCGCTTCAAGCTCTTGTGCCGATGTTTCTTTTATTAATTTAGCATCTATAAGTACTGCACCGGTACTCCATAATAACTTTTGAGCAAATGCATTAAAAATACCGTTCTCTCGGGTAACAAATACGGTAGGCATAATAATGTCATTTTTTTTACATATCGTTTCTATGTATCCATGTAATTTTGGCATACCTTCAGCGGTTACTATAACAACATCTTGAAGGAGCATTAAACTACGCGCAAAGCGTTGTACAAAAGAGAGACGCTTATAGATTTCAATATTTTGATGAATATTTCTTAAAGCTCGTGGCGCATCTTCATCAAAAATTGGTTTGTATTCAGGGTTATTTTTGAACGCTTCAAATTCTTGTTGATATTTAGAATTTCTACTTTCTTCAGCGTGTATACAAAAAGTAAAAACAATGAGAGTTGTTAATAATGATGGGAATAATTTCATACTGTTTTTCTTATTAAGAGGTTGTATTTTTAACTAACATCACATGACATATCTATTCTTTTGCTGCTTCCCCCTTATTTTTCTCAAGCGTCCCTAAATACTCTGGCAGCTTAACCCCAGACATAGCAGCAACATCATGAAGCGGTGGAACTGATTTTATTAAGCTATTCAAAAAGTTTGATGTTGAGCTTCCCTGCCCATTGCCGCTATCCCACACCGTAATTTTATCAATCTTGATATTCTTGATTGCCTCAGCTTGGATTTTTACCAACTCTTCAAGCTTTTCAATCATTAACATGGTTGCAGCATCTTGTGCATTTGATGCGCAGGATTCAACAAGCAATTTATACCCGTTAGCTTTTGCTTTAAGTATATTTAAAATACCTTGCGCTTCTGCTTCTTTAATTGCCAAGATTGCTGCTGCTTGTGCATACGCATCAATCTTTTGTTTTTCAGCTTGCGCAGTTGCATCAATTTCTATTTTGCGTTTTTCAATTTCCTTGGGTACCACTTGCTCAACTTCAAGACGCTTTGTTTCAGCAGCACTTTTTGCTTTATTAATTTCAGCATACGCATGTTGTTGCGCTATTTTAGCCTGTTGTTCAGCCGCTGCTTCTTGCTCAACAAGCTGTGCATTCACCCGTGCAATGGCTGCCTTAGACTCATTTTCACCTTGAATGGTTTCAGCATTATACACAGCAACTTGAACGCGCTTTTCTTTTTCTGCTAATGCTTTACCAATTTCACCGTGCTTTTCTTGGATAGCAACATCAACCTTTGCTTGGTTAAGCGCTGTTGAAACTGACTTTTTCCCAATACTTTCAATATACCCTGACTCATCAGTGATATCGGTGATGTTCACGTTTAACAACATAAGACCAATTTTTTTAAGTTCTGGCTCAATATGTTTTCTGATCTCAAACAAGAAGCGCTCGCGATCCTGATTAATTTCTTCAATACGCAATGATGCCACGGTCAATCGCAACTGCCCTACAATTATTTCTGTTGCCATAGTTTCAACATCTTTGAGCGAAAGACCCAGTAAACGAATAGCCGCATTATTCATAGCTTCAGGGGTGGTATCAAGAGCAACGGTAAACGTACTTGGTACGTTAATACGAATATTTTGTTGAGATAATGCTGATTTGAGTGGTACATGAATCGCCATGGGCGTTAAATCAAGATAGCGGTAATCCTGAATAAGCGGCCATACAAACGTACCGCCCCCATGGTAACATTGGGCCGATTTGTGCCCCGTTAATTTACCAAATACCACCAAAATTTTATTTGACGGGCATCGGCGATAACAGTTTGCTAAAAAAGCGAGAGTAAAAAAGATAAAAAGCGTAAGTAAAAATGCGCTTAATAAAATAAAGTTAATCATATTAGACCTCTATAACTTCAATAATTTCAGAATCAATAACTGCGACAACTTTTACCAGTCTGAATGATTCTATTGGTTTTTTATCACGCGATTGAGCAAGAAGTTCCCGCGTTATGCCATGGACAACCACCGTAATTTTACCCTGCCCATGAGATGGGATACGTTGATATACCGTACCTACCAACCCTACAGTTGTATGCACATTAAATACTGATCCTGTACCCTGAAACCGTAATGCGCCACGTAACAAGAGCGCTATAAGAATCATGGTGCTTATCCCCGCTACAGCAGCTATGGCATACGCCTGCACATAAGAAAGGTCAAACTGCTGCGTACACGCCAACCCAATAAGGCCAAACATCATACAAAAACCAGCAATTGAATGGAGCGTAAGAAGCTTAAATGAAGGAATATCATGATGGGAGTCATGGAGCTCTACATCTAAAGATCCATCATCGATATCAAGGTCTCCCCCTATCAATGTCATGAGCATACGAAGCACAAAAAGGGTGATCCCTACCACTGCACTTGCGCCAAAGATAGCGGCACTTGAGTTTTCGAGCAGACCGGCAAGCCACATAATCATATAAAAACCTATAGGTAAGATAAGCTAAATTGGTTTTATTATAGTAGAAATCGGCATTTTTGCCCAATTAAAAAGCCTTTTCCCCCCATTAGAGAGCCAACTATATGAAAACTACAAACCATATGTTATGATTTTCATGAACTATAGTTAGTGATTTTCATAACTTTTCAGGTTAAATATGTTTATATCAAGGGATATGTCCTTAAAAATTCTTGCTGGGGCAAAGCAGGTCCCCGTCATAGCAATTACTGGCCCTCGTCAATCGGGCAAAAGTACCCTTGCCAAAGAACTTTTTAAGAATCACCAGTACTTGGATATGCAAGATGTTGATCTCTTTAATTTTGCTCGTAATAACCCTAAGGATTTTTTACAAACCTATACCAACGACCACGGGATTATTATTGATGAAGCCCAATATGTCCCAGAACTTTTTCCTCAGATAAAAGTTGAAGCCGATAAAAATCCACAGCCCGGTTATTACATTTTGTCTGGTTCACAAAATTTTTTATTACATGAAAAAATAAACGAATCACTTGCTGGAAGAGCCTACTTTTATTACTTACTTCCTTTATCTATTCATGAACTAGAAAAGAGCAGTCTTCTTTCTCATCATGTTGAAGATCTTCTTTTTAAAGGATTTTATCCCCGCGTATATCAACCACAGATTAAATTTCATGATTATTATCAAAACTATATATCTACATATGTAGAACGAGACATTCGTCTTATTAGAAATATAGACAATGTTCTCATTTTTCAAAAATTTATGCAGCTGTGTGCAGTACGCGTAGGAACTATTATTAATTTTACTGATTTAGCAGTCAGTTGCGGTATAAGCGTTGCTACCGTAAAAAGCTGGCTTTCTCTATTACAAACAAGTTTCATTTTATTTTTGCTACCTTCATATCACAATAACTTAGGTAAACGCATTACCAAATCACCTAAATTATATTTTTATGATACAGGTCTTGCTGCAGAACTCATGCGGATTAGTAAAGAATCATTGATACAAAAAAGAGAACTTTATGGAGCGTTATTTGAAAATATGATCATCGTAGATATTATTAAAGATTGCAATACACTTGATACATCATATACAGCAACTTTTTTTAGAGATTCAAATCAGCAAGAAATTGATCTTATTATTGAATCGCGTGGCAAAACTATACCTATAGAAATAAAATCATCTGTAACTGTACAAAAAACATTTTTTGAAACTGCACAATGGTTTACTGAGCAAGTATCTGATGCTCAGGAGCCACTGGTTATCTATGGAGGTATACATACACAAAAACGTTCTATGGGAACAGCATTACCTTGGAATCAAACACACAGAATCACTTCTTTAATAAGCTAAGAACTCTATGTACAGCTATCGCCTGAAATCCTATCTCCTAAGCATATCCCTCTTC
>JBIOKB010000041.1:0-8194 GCA_044451405.1 Candidatus Babeliales bacterium | reverse complement strand
ATATCTAAGTAAGTACCAACTAATGGAAGCTGTTTTTCAACGACTGCTGGCATAAGTTGACGCACTGTTTGAAAGCCCCAAAAAGCTCCTGTTACCGTGCTCGCTTTAATAAGTATCCCTTGCGGTGTTACTAATAACGTATAGCCCTCTGGTTTAGTATCAGCTGCTGCATCAATAACAATTGATAGCGCATTAGGTGTTAGACTGGATTCACCTGCTTTGACCTGAATAGGAGCTCCTAACGTCCCTCCCAAAAAGCTGGCTACGAATTCCCCTAATTCTCGCGTTTCCTTGGTATTTGGATACACCAATACTTTTGTTGATCGAGTAAGAGTGCAGTTACCTTCAGCTGGTGTTAGGTTAAGTGATTTGGGAATAAGAGGATATTGCTCTAATAGATCTTGTGCAGTTAGTGATGTAGTTAATGCGATAGAAAATAATAGCGTAATGATAGGATGCATATGATACCTTTACAGTTGATTTTAAGCTATTGTAAGTATGCTCCGCAGTGTAAAAAAATCCAGAAAATACCGTGTTTGCTTTATTGAGTTAGCGCCCTATAATTAATCGATATTTTAAATCACTTATTTGCAATAGGATCGAGGATTATTTCTTATAAAATTATCGCTATCACCGCCATTCTATGCGCATATGCGAAAATTAATGCAGCAGATACCAGCTTAACAACTAAAAAGAACGTATATTTTATGGCCCGATCTGTTCTCTATTGGCCAGAATCAGTGGCCTGTGTTGCTCACGAAATGGGCCACGCACTAGCAGCAAAAGCGGTGCACGACGCACCTATTAATGTACATCTTGGAGCATATTGGGAAGAATTTTCAAAAGATGAACAACGCACAAAAGGGTCAAAGCCTGGAATATCTATTCATCCTCCTTTCGACTTCTCAAAAGGCTTTACTACTTATAAAGGGCGTAACACTCGAATAATAGATAGCGCTGGTCCGATAGCTGGCATTGCGATATCAATAGGCTTATTAGCCCTTATGAATAAAATTTCACAACCAAATAAGGCTGCGCAGCTACTCATCGAATCGACAAAGCATGTGATTAGGTACGAAATATTACATCAAACAATATATGGATTGACTCCCTTTTACCAGCCAGCTAGTGGAGATGGATATCGTTTATGGAAATCATTTAATGTATCTGAAAATACGTTAAAAAAAATAAAAGCATTCGATTCAAAAAAGACAATACATGATACTTGCTTTAATCTTGTACGATTGAAATGGCTGTATGAGATAAACAAAATTATCATCAAGTAATATATCGGGTTATATCAGAATTAGGGGTAAAAAATAGAGGGTATGAATTTTTCCATACCCTCTTCTGCTATCGTGTAGGTAGTTAATTATTTGCTTGCGGTAATATCAAGTGATAAAGCAGATTCTTCTGCCTCAGGTGATTTTCCTTGTCCTAAGCGCAGCTGAGCAATCTTATTCCACTGCATTTTAAGTGTTGGTGAGCAAATTAGCTTGAGTGATCCATCAGTTTGTTGTTCATATATTTTGCATGCGCAGATGGCAGATTCTTCATTATATTCGGTAATAGCGCCTTCAATAATGCAATCGTTGGTTGCTACTTGCCAGGGTGTTGTTGGGTTATCAAGCGTGATTTGTTTATGAATGGCTTCATGACCTGTAATCGTAAGTTGTATATCGAGTGTAACTGCATGAGCGAATGAAGAAATTAAAAGAGACGTTACAAGAAGTTTTTTCATATACATACCTTGAGTAATAGTTGTTAAAAATAGTTACCACGATAGCATGTCAAAAAATTAGCTCTAATATAGCAGTATCTATTGTTTAGTCGATCAAATTGTGAATTAAACATAACTAATCCCTAATTTTCCCATGTATTATCTATGCTCTTGTTTGCTTAGCGAGCATCTCCACCACTAAGCGTATCTGTTCCCGCATTACCCCAATCTCTTGCCGTGTTTCAGTAACAGCTTTTGTTAGCACTTCTTTATCACCAGCCAGTAGTGCAATTTGCTTATCACGTTGCGCGATCTCTTTATCCCGTTGTCCTAACTGCTGTTTCATTACAAGAACCAATTCTTGAGATTCAGTGTCAATTTTGACTGGTGTAATTACTCTGCGTTGATACATAGCCATTACTTCTTGCAATCCATTAAGAACGTTAACTACTTGAGCAAAGCCAGCTTGAAGTTTGAGGCCTAAAATTCCCTGGAACGTTTTTTCAATAGTTTCCTGTGTTTGTTTGATATGCTGCAAGGCAAATTCTTGTTGCGCTAATCCTGTAGATGATTGGGCATAGTCATCGAGATATTTGCTCATAGCTTCTTCATCTTTGAGATAGGTAACGGTGGAATCGTGAAGCACCGCAAACTCCGGTCGCAGCGTGTCTGTTTCTGGTTCATACATTAATTGATTGAACATAAGGGTTAAATAACTATCAAGCAGCTTAAATTGTACATCCAATTCTTGAATTATTTTAAACACTTTTGATTTGGTCGACGGCTCTGCTTCTGCTGCTATGCGTTTGCAGAATTTGATGCGTTCATTAACAAAGCAATCATTTATTTGTTTGGTGACTGATTCATATGATGTATGGAATGATGGAATATCCATATCTCGTGCGCTTGCCTTAAAAGTATCATGCGCTGCGGGATAAGCATTTTCAGGCGGATAATGGCCCCATGTGCCGGGGTCATTGTGGCATGATCCACTAAGGATATCCTTTTCTTTTGGGAATCGGCCGCCATACCAGAAGTGCTGTACATTTTCATCATTACCATACAATGAGGTTGATTCATAGGGTAATTGTTTATGTGCCACCAGTATCTTTGAGCCATTGCTGCAATAATATCCATAAAGGTTAAAGGTATTATTCTTGACCAAGTATTCATAGCGTATAGTCCCTAATCCAAGTTGTTCTGCAACGATAAATCTAATTTCAAGAACAAGCTGAGATTCATCGATTAATAATGTAACTTTATTTTGTTCTGGATCTGCTGGATAGATTGTTCTCCCATATGTGGGAGGATAGACAAGGTAATCATCGGTATTTAATCGTATTTTGCTTAAGGTATGCGGGCCTTTTTCACGAATGCTTCTTACATGTTCTTTTATTTTGCTTTTCAGGTGTTGTCGTGGATTAATAATATCATCCAATTGTTCTAAATCATATAATTGCTTCTTTAATTTCTCATTTTTTTCATGAGCGAATCGTATCGATTCTTTGAGATGCCTTCTAAATGAATCCCCTCTAAATTGAGCGCGGCCTAGCTTATTTTTAAATGTTTTCCAAGTAGTGTCTGTCAATTTCACACATTCAGGACAATCAATTGGTGCTGTACCAACAGCAACTGCTTCAGCTTCCACTAACTTACGATGCATTTCGCATAATTCTGTAGTGCGTTCAGTTTCATACGCAGTTTGGCGCTCTTTGATGAGTGCTGCCAGCTGCTGTAATTTTTGCACGTAGTCTTTTGCTATTTCATGTATGCAGCCAGCCTTATCGAGTGTTTTAACGCAGCCAATAATTTTGTCCCCTTCCTTTTTCAGCTTTTGAAGACGCTCCATATCTTGCATATGCTGTTCTTTGCTTGAAGGATAGCTTCTATCGACTAATTTTTTTTGAAACATTTGGACTACTAGACTTGCACATTTTGTCCATATAAGCGGATTAACTAAGTCTGTATGCGGTGTCTTGCAACGATGTGCAGCATATTTACTGAGCAAATTAACGTTAGAAAATGCCGGATGTTTCCATAATTTTTTTGGTTTTGATTTCAACGCGGTCTGTATAGCTGACGTATCAGTTACTTCGACGTTGCCGCCCGTTAAATGGGGTTCAGCAGCACGGGTAACAGCTTTACTTTTTAGTTCTGTGATATGATGAACAAAATCTCTTTCAGAAAGTTCTTTCCTGTCAGCATCTTCTTTTGCTTTTTCAACAATTTCATGGATCTCTTCTATGCGTAGTGATGCAAGGCTATCGTCAATCCTGGCCTGACCGCTACTCATGAGGTGTGTGTTATAGCTAACATTTGATTGTAGCTGCGCATGGTATTGTGCTGCTTGGGCTCCTAATTTTCTGATCGCTTGTTTGATATCACCCGTTTCTTGATGCAACTTAAAGAATTCTTGAATAATAAGCCGCTGTTCTTGCTCAAGCATTTTATCCACTCTATCAAAGCGCTTCATAACCTGCGCATGATTTTGAGCCATTTGGCGAGATAGAGCTTTAATAGACTCATAAATTTCTTGTAACATCATCTGATTGCTTTCATCAGCTTCATCGAAGGCGCTTTTTAAATCAGCTGCCCCACTAATAAATAAGGCTGGATTTCCGCTATAATACGCGGCTATCATTTTTCCAATACCTACTACAGCGCCTTTGACAGTATGCGCAGTCTTTTTGTCATCACATGCAAGATAAATACCATCGCCAATTGCTGTACCTACTTCAATAGAATGCTGAAGATTTTTATAAAATTGTGCATCTTTATCACTTTGCGGGACTGGTCTAAATGAACCTGTCCCCGTTGGTTCCCATGCATAAGATGGTGCAGGCGATTGTTTTGGAGCTGCAGGAGTTTCTTCTGATTTTATTGCGGCATTAAGTGCCATACGCATTTGCTCATTAATTTGTCTAATGTCAGAAACAAATTCTTCTGCCTTCTTTTTGAGCTCCTCTTGAGTCAAAGGTCCTGTTCCTTGTCTTGGGGGAGATTGTCTTATTAAATACGTATAATCTCCCAGACTCCTTTTGGGATCTATTTGTGTCATCGACCTAGTTGGTTGTGGTTTAGCAGAAGATCTTTCTGATGCTTTAGAAGCAGCGCGAGCTGATTGCGATAATTGTTGGGGCGCTGGTGCCGCTGTTGATTGTTGTACAGGCTGCGTCTTTCTTTTAATTGTGTCACCATCACTGGTGGCTTGAAAAGCTTGTTGAACTTGTTGCGCATGAACTGCGTGAGTTGTTGCCTCTAATCGTGTTTTAAAAGAAGCTATTCCCGGAGATGGTGTTGTAGGTTGAGCTGCCTTTTCTAAAGTTGCAAGCCGTGAGATAGGCTTTGCAGCACACTGTTTACGCTCTGTTTCTAATTTGTGTTCTTTATCACCAGCACAGCCTTGAACCGCTGAACGATGCGCTATTTCAGTAGTTTTAGGTAATTCACCTTCTCCTGCCCATTGTCCCCGCCAAACTGGGGCAATAACACCAGGGACACTCATGGGAACTAATCTTTCTACGTGCTGCCTTGCATCACTTTCCATCCGCTCAAGTGAGTCATAATCACATCGAGCATAACAAGCCTCGTGCTTACTTTTTGATACTCGAGGGTCATGCGGCTGTCGCGCTGCCGCAGCAAAATCGCGATCACATTCTGCTTGGCATAGTGGCCAAATTGTTCCCTTTTCTACCGTTAATCTATCTCTTGATGCACCATCTATAGCATTTTGAGCTCGTTGCTCGAAGCTCAATGGACTGCTCATGCAGCTCGCGCGGTTTTGAAATTCCGGTCTGCATTGAAATTCACACTTACTTACAGGATCTTTGCTGCTGGTTGGATTACGGGAACTGCAATCTTCCATGCACGTAGCAACACGTTGAGCATGTTGTGTACAATCAGCTGCTTGTGGCTTTGCTATTGGTTGAGTAGGAGTTACTTGTGCAGGAGAAGTTTTTTCTGCACCCGGTCGCATGCAACTTTCAAATCTTTGTTGTTCAGGTTTGCATTGCTGCAAGCATTCGCTTGAAGGTATTGCAGCACTCCCGCTACAATCATCCACGCAGGCTTTAAATTGTTTCCCCTGGGGTAAGCATTGCCCTATTCTGGAATCATCATCATCATCAACATCTGAAATTTGTGCATCCCATAAATATTTTTTTGCAGCTGGTGTAAATGATGCGGGTTTAACCGTAGCTGGCTTGATTAATCCAGTTAAACAACTTTGGAATTTCATTCCCTCAGGTTTACATTGCGATAAGCACTTCGTTGAAATACTTTCTGGTTTTGTAACATCCCCATCTTTATCACAATCTTTTACACAAGCAATATGTTGTTGCGCTTCGGATAAGCAAGGTCGTATGATAGCCGGCTTGCTTGCACTTTCTTTTTCATTGAGCTCAGCATCAGTTACCGATGGCTTTTCTCCCCTATAACAATGTACTGTATGAGTTGCTGCTCCCGGTTCAGTATTTAATTCCATTTTGTATGAACATTTCGGATTTGGCGCGCCTGCAGGGATTGTTCCAGCAGGACATTCAAAAGTATGACGGATAAGAGGTGAATCTTCATGAGGGTCTGCAATACTAGAATATTTGCATTGTTCTTTTTGTTTTGCAGCAGTCGTTGTTGAAGTAGCCGGTTTACTTGCGCTTTCTTTCCTCTCTTGCTCAGTTGTATACAACTTTCTTGTTTTTGCAGCAGGAGCAGTAGGCCCTTCGCTCGCCTCACATCTAAGATACTGTTCTCTTTTATCTTTACACATATCGGTAGAACAACTCTCATCGGCATGACAAGCTTCGACACATGCTACCCATTCATGCGCAGATTCGCGGCATTGTGCGGTGTGTGCGGGGGTCATATCCCCCCTGGTAGGAATAAATGAAGAGGGTTGAAAAGTAGCAGGCCTGCTTGCACTTTCTTTTCTATCTTGCTCAGCTCTCATCTTATGCTCTTTCTCTTTTATGTCGTCATGCTCAATTTGGCCATGCTCAGCGCGCGCCATACATGCAGCACGTCGTTCTACAGCGGCTTGACCAACGAGAACAGGAAGCCATTGAGGATTCAAATGTTGAGCAAATCCTAGATGCTCGCGATCACATGCCTCTCGGCGTGATTCAAGAGTTGGATTCAAAGAAGCTTGTCTTTTAGTATCTACTTCTGTTTTTGCTCTATCTTTAGAGCTGTGAGCTAACGGTTCTTCTTTTTTAGCTGCAGGTGTAAATGATGCGGGTTTAACCGTAGCTGGATTGCTTGCACGTTCTTTTCTGTCTTGCTCAGCTCTGGGCTCATGCTCTTTCTCTTTGCTATGACTATGTTCAATAATATCATACTCAGCGCGCACTATACATGAATCATGTCTATCCATTCCAGCCTGACCAACAAGAACAGGTATCCACTGGTGATTTACATGCCGTGCTGATCCTAAATGCTCACGATCACATGCATCTGTACGCTTTTCAAGGGCACGTGCTCCTTGGAAATCCATATATTGCGGCAATTCGGATTCACGACTACGCGGATCTTTCAAGCAACTCTTAACATTTGCTCGTTCTGCTTGGCATACCTCCCCACCTCCATCTCGATTGCGCTCTGTGCATGTCCTCAATCTTTCTGCATGCTCTCTACAATCTTCTATTGGTTCAGAGGGCAGTGGTTCACGTACTTGTGCTTTGTCTAATAAGTGAGCATGCCCTTGTAATATTCTTTGTAACGGTTTTGATCTGGGAGGCAAAGAACTACTTGTATCAATTACCTGCCTATGCATCTCATGGGTATACTCTCTCGAAAGTTCTTTTTGGGCATATTCTTCCGTTTTTGCTCTACTTACAGCCAAGCGTCCATCTGCAGAGAGATGCGCTGCAAATAAAGAATTACCAATAATGATATTGAGTAGGATAAGAATCGAAGTTGTAAACAACTTGTTCATGATGGCCCCTGTGTGCGATGAGTATTATGCATGCTTTATAAAAAATCACCTTATTATAAGGCCTTTTTTATTAAAAGTCTTTCTGTTTTTCCCCCCAAACTTTACCTTAAACTACCCCTTTGACTCCCCCGTTTTATTGTGCTAGCATGATAGTACAGTAAAACAAAAATAAGGGGGATGAACCTATGAAGAAAGTAGTAAGAGAAGAAAAGGAAGATGCGGTAAAGGAGTTATATGAAGCATTGCTGCTCCTTAAAACTACCGACGAAATAAGTCGTTTTTTTAATGATCTGTGTACGCCCAAAGAAATCAAATCGTTGGGCGAGCGGTGGCGGGTGTGCAAATTACTTGATCAAGGATCGCTTTCCTATCGTGATATTAATAATCTTACCGGCGCAAGTTTGGTAACCATTGGCAGAGTTGCGCGATTTTTAAAGACTGAACCCCATCATGGGTATGCATTAATCCTGGATCGTCTTGCTAAGAAAAATAAACGTACTACCTAGGAAATCTATGAAGAGAAAATTAATTGTATATATCGGTAT
>JBIOKB010000040.1:0-8386 GCA_044451405.1 Candidatus Babeliales bacterium | reverse complement strand
GCATTTTCACTTGGACTACAAATTCACTGAGTTGATCATCAAGACAGCGCCCAACTCGTTACGCCATTCATGCGGGTCGGAACTTACCCGACAAGGGACTTCGCTACCTTAGGACCGTTATAGTTACGGCCGCCGTTTACTGGTGCTTCAATTCAGAGCTTCATCCTTACGGATTGACCCCTCCTATTAACATTCCAGCACTGGGCAGGCGTCAGACTCTATACATCCTCTTACGAGTTAGCAGAGCCCTGTGTTTTTGTTAAACAGTCGGTTGGGCCTCTTTGTTGAAACCTACTGAGCGCTTCTTAAGAATAAATCCCAATAACGCTGTAGGTACCTCTTCTCCCGAAGTTACGAGGCTATTTTGCCGAGTTCCTTAATGATCATTATCTCAACGCCTGAGCATTCTCTGCCCGTCTACCTGTGTCGGTTTGCGGTACGATCACTTAAGCAGCTCGCTAGAAGATTTTCTTGTCAGTGTGGGATCAGTTTAACATATCTTTTCGTAAGAATTGATATGCCCGTAACACTTCAAGGATAACAGTCTCACGGATTTGCCTACGAGACTCCTCTTTGTGCTTAGCGTGACATCCAAACGTCACGTATACCTACCCTACTGCGTCCCTCCTTCGCTCAAACGCTACTAAGTGGTGCAGGAATATTTAGCCTGCTGTCCATCGCCTACTCCAATTGGCCTCGGCTTAGGTAATCGACTAACCCTGAGTGGATGAACCGTTCTCAGGAAACCTTAGACTTACGGCGAACAGGAATTTCACCTGTTTTTTCGTTACTTATACCAACATCATCACTTCTCTGATCCATCATCTGTCCTCACGGTCAAACTTGTATCTATCAGAGAACGCTCCCCTACCCCTGTACCAAAATAAATTTTGATACAAGCCATAGCTTCGGTAATTCGTTTAGCACCGTTCGTTCTTCAGCGCAAAAACACTTGACCAGTGAGCTGTTAGGCTGTGGTTAAAGGATGGCTGCTTCTAAGCCAACCTCCTGGCTGTCTGTGCATTTTCACTTCTTTTACCACTTAACGAATATTTAAGGACCTTAGCTGATGGTCTGGGCTCTTTCCCTCTCGACTATGAAGCTTATCCCCCACAGTCTGTCTCCTGTCTTTTAGTGTTATGGCATTCAGAGTTAGTAAAAACCTGGTAAGCTTACGCCCCCAAAATTTAAACTGTGCTTTACCGCCACAATAGAACAGACAAGGCTATACCTAAATATATTTCGGGGAGAACCAGCTATTTCCCAGTTTGATTGGCCTTTCACCCCTATCCACACCTCATCCGAGCAGTTTTCAACCCACACCGGTTCGGGCCTCCATCTCATTTAACTGAGATTTCACCCTGGACATGGATAGCTCACTAAGTTTCGGGTCTATCCCGCAGTACTAATCGCCCTATTCAGACTTGCTTTCGCTACGGCTTCGTTCTTTCTAAACTTAACCTTGCACTACAGGTATAACTCGTTGGCTCATTATGCAAAAGGTACGTGGTTGCGCATACATATACCGCGCTTCCACCGATTGTAAACAAATGGTTTCAGTGTCTATTTCACTCCCCTCTCGGGGTTCTTTTCACCTTTCCCTCACGGTACTCGTTCACTATCGGTCATTAAGGAGTATTTAGCCTTACCCGATGGTCCGGGCAGATTCCCACGGAATTTCACGTGCTCCATGGTACTTGGGTGTACAAACGATTGCTTTGTATAGTTTTTTATCTACAGGGCTGTCACCTTCTTCGGCTGTCCTTTCCAGAACAATTCAATTAAAGTACACAAATACAACTCAAGAACTGTATTTCTTGAATGTTCATATCCCGCTACCCCCATATCACAACGCACACAGGCTATTACATGATATAGGTTTAGGCTCATCCCCGTTCGCTCACCACTACTGAGGGAATCACTTTGTTTTCTTTTCCTAGCACTACTTAGATGTTTCAGTTCATGCCGTTCACCTTCTTATCTTATATATTCGGATAAGAATACTTTGGGTTTACCAAAGTGGGTTTCCCCATTCGGACACCTTCGGATCAATGCTTGATTGACAGCTCCCCGAAGCTTATGGCAGTCTTCCGCCTCCTTCATCGCCTCTTAATGCCAAGGCATCCACCAGATGCTCTTTTCAATTAATTACAAATTCAGTTATTTGCTATTTTATTAAGTACTTAATCTACGTACATTTCAAAGATCACAAGAAATTTATTATCGCTTACTACTCTCAAAAAATTAAAAAGTCACATGAGATTACTAAATTTTCCATTTAAATCAACTTGTTTTGGTGGAGGTGAGCGGATTCGAACCGCTGACCTTCCGCGTGCAAAACGGACGCTCTGCCAACTGAGCTACACCCCCTAAACAATTGTTTAGGGAAAATTTGTTCTGCCTATAACCCTACCACACCACAATTTTGCAAAGTGATCTTGGTGGGCCTAAGTCGACTTGAACGACTGACCTCCCCGTTATCAGCGGGGTGCTCTGACCACCTGAGCTATAGGCCCAGAACTTGGAACACCTATCGTATATAACGCCTAGTTATGTTTACACCTTAAATAGTGTGCCTAAGCACACCAAAAACAAGAGTTCTTAAAAAAGACTCTTGGATCTTATACTCCCTCGAAAGGAGGTGATCCAGCCGCAGGTTCTCCTACAGCTACCTTGTTACGACTTCGTCCCAATCACTCCCCATACCTTAGGTGCCCGCCTCCCGTAAGGGTTAGCTAAGGCAACTTCGGGTACAAACAGCTTTCATGACGTGACGGGCGGTGTGTACAAGGCCCGAGAACGTATTCACCGCGTCGTTGCTGATGCGCGATTACTAGCGATTTCAACTTCATGAGGTCGAGTTGCAGACCTCAATCTGAACTTAGACTAGTTTTGTGAGATTAGCTTACTCTTGCGAGTTCGCAGCTCTTTGTACTAGCCATTGTATCATGTGTGTAGCCCTGGACATAAGGGCCATGCGGACTTGACGTCATCCCCACCTTCCTCCTGGTTTCCCAGGCAGTCTCGTCAGAGTGCCTTACGTAAAGTAGTTGCAACTGACGACAAGGGTTGCGCTCGTTAGAGGACTTAACCCAACATCTCACGACACGAGCTGACGACAGCCATGCAGCACCTGTGTACCTGTCTAAGCTTTCGCCTAGAAGACCCTGTTTCTAGGGCTGTCAAGTACATGTCAAGCCCAGGTAAGGTTCCTCGCGTAGTGTCGAATTAAACCACATGATCCACCGCTTGTGCGGGCCCCCGTCAATTTCTTTGAGTTTTAATCTTGCGATCGTAGTCCCCAGGCGGATCACTTAACGCGTTAGCTGCGATACCAATTCTGTAGAACAGAACTGACATCTAGTGATCATCGTTTACAGCGTGGACTACCAGGGTATCTAATCCTGTTTGCTCCCCACGCTTTCGTGCCTCAACGTCAGGTATGGACCAAGAAGCTGCCTTCGCCATTGGTGTTCCTCTCGAGATCTACGCATTTTACCGCTACTCCGAGAATTCCACTTCTCTCTTCCACCCTCTAGCATATTAGTTTCCACTGCGGTTCTTCGGTTAGGCCGGAGAATTTAACAACAGACTTAATATACCGTCTACGCACCCTTTACGCCCAATGATTCCGAATAACGCTCGCACCCTTCGTATTACCGCGGCTGCTGGCACGAAGTTAGCCGGTGCTTTCTCTAATGGTACCGTCATTTCCCATCTGTATTAGAGATGGACATTTCTTCCCACTTAACAGAAGTTTACGATCCGAAGACCTTCATCCTCCACGCGGCGTCGCTGCGTCAGGCTTTCGCCCATTGCGCAATATTCCCCACTGCTGCCTCCCGTAGGAGTCTGGACCGTATCTAAGTTCCAGTGTGGCCGTACACCCTCTCAGGCCGGCTAACCATCATCGCCTTGGTAGGCCTTTACCCTACCAACTAGCTAATAGTACGCAAGCTAATCATTCAGCGGCAGCAAGAGGCCACCTTTCTCCCGTAGGACGTATGCAGTATTAACCTCGATTTCTCGAGGGTATTCCTCACTGAATGGTAAATTCTCACGCGTTTCTCACCCGTCTGCCGCTGTACTCATCCCGAAGGACTTTCCCGCTCGACTTGCATGTGTTAGGCACGCCGCCAGCGTTCATTCTGAGCCAGAATCAAACTCTCCATCTCAAAAATTAAAACTAAGCATTATATAACGATAGGTGTAAATTTAGTATTCCCATGTATTTCAAAGAAACAACTTGATCAGTTGCTGTTTTTGCTCGCTGCGTCGTTCGTTTCATCGATCAAGGTACGTAAAATTATACAGGTAACTTGCTTACTGTCAACACTTTTTACAAAAAAGTTAAAAAGGTGTTTTTAACATGCAAAAATCGCTCTTAATTAATACTCGTTTTTCGTGCAGATGCTTTTGCCAATACATTGATCCAAAGGATATTTTGAATGCATCACTCATGCGCACACTGCAATTCACTGCACATATTCAATCGTACTATTTTATATGCATCATCAAGCACAGTATTTATCACATGATAGTGAAAAAATGGCATCAATTTTTCTTGCTCCATCTCAGCACTTGCTAACACCATTCGTCGCCCTATTTGTTCGTGCGTATCCTGTCCTCGCATGCGTAGACGATTTTCCAATACGGCAACAGTAGGGGCCTCGACCCATATGAGAACAACATCCCTATAGAGCTTTGCCAAAGCCTGGGCTCCTGCCCGATCGAGAATAATTATAGAGGATTTCCCCTGAGATAAACCCTCTATAATAGAAGCCGGTGTTCCATAATAGGTCCCATAGGCGGTACTCCATTCTAAAAAGAAGCCTTCCTCTAGTAACCGCTCAAATTCCTGAGGGGTAACAAAATGGTAATCAATACCATTCACCTCTGCCGGGCGTGGTTTCTTTGAAGTATACGTAACTACCCGCTCCACATTATGACTGGCACCAATAGTAGTAATAAGGGCGTTAACAAGGGTCGTTTTACCAGCACCCGAAGGGCCTGAAATAACAAATAATTTTCCTGGCATATATATAATAAGGATAAAAAACAGTGCGCCACTGCGCACCAGGGTTTAAATACTGACTTTTATTACCCTACCATGGGTTTTGGTCGTAGGCAAAAAAAGCATGAACTCATATGGTCTTCCTAAATTCGATTAATTTTACAAAGTACATGCTATACTAACAGGTATTCCATCTCTTATTTTCTATAAAGGATTTTCATGCTCATTGATGAACTCCAGGAACAACTCAAATCTATTGAACCTGACATTGCAACTATTACCACCTACTGGCATCAATCAGGCATAGAAAAACGTTTTCAAGAATTAGAAAGCATGAGCAACCAAGAAAATTTTTGGCAACATCCTCAACAAACTGAAATCCTGAAAGAATTGCAGCGCCTGCGTGTATTACGCGATCAATATAAACACATAGAGCAATCAAAAGCAGAATTAACCGAGTTAATAGAGTTATTCCAGCATGATGAACAAGAACTCAAAAAATTAGCACAGGATATTACCTCTTTCTGCAAAGAAGTAACCAAATTTAAAATTGCACTCTTATTAAACAATGAACAAGATGCTTCTAACACATTTTTAAGCATCAACTCTGGTGCTGGTGGCACTGAATCACAAGATTGGGCAAGTATATTACTGCGTATGTACATACGTTTTTGTGAACGAGAAAAATTACATGTTGATCTTGTTGATTATCAAAGTGGTGATGGTGCTGGTATTAAATCAGCAACCCTATTTATTACCGGCAAAAATGCCTACGGCTTGTTAAAAGGGGAGCAAGGCGTACACCGATTAGTGCGCATTTCACCATTTGATGCTAACAAACGGCGACACACCTCATTTGCTGCAGTAACTGTAACAGCAGAAGTTCCTGAAGTTGCCATTGAAATTAATCCTGCTGATTTGCGCATTGATACCTTCAGAGCTGGCGGCGCTGGCGGTCAGCATGTTAACAAAACAGAATCTGCAATTCGTATCACCCACATTCCTACTAATACGGTAGTACAATGCCAGAGTGAGCGCTCTCAAGGGCAAAATAAAGTTAATGCCATGAAAATGCTCAAGGCGAAATTGGTACAAAGACAAAAAGAAGAAGAAGACGCTAAAACAGCTGCGATTGAAAAAAAGAAAATCGAATGGGGATCACAGATTCGTTCCTACGTCCTTCATCCATACAAAATGGTAAAAGATCATCGCACCGAACATGAATCACCACAACCCGATCTGGTCCTTGATGGTGAATTGATGGATTTTATTGAGGCCTATTTAATTTGGGCGGGAAAAGATAGCGCGCATACATAAAATTACTTACGGAAAAATCCTATATATATCGCTGCTAGTTTTTTGCGTGCATTGCAGGAAATATCTCGTGAAATATGCATGAGTTCGTTAAACCCTTCAAGCCTATTGAGATCAAGCTCTGGCCATTCTTGTTTGAGTCGATTGAAACCAATGCGAGCACCAACAAGAGCACCTGCCATTGACGCAATACTATCACTATCCCCTGGTGTATGCACTCCTAAATATATCGCTTCACGCGGGTTATCGGGAGCCATTAAAAATGTATATACCGTTGCTGCTATTGCAGTACGCGCATCCCATCCTAAAAATTCTTCATATACGTGCTTTGGCGAGATATGATCTCGTGCATATATACGTGCTTTTTCCATTAATTGCGCAGTTTCTACATCATAATAAGAAGCAATATTAATCATATAATTAACAATCACATTAGGAGATTTACCCTCTATCGCATATGCAACACCACCCGCCATTGCTGCACAGGCTGCTAGTGCCATTGGATCACTATGTGTTAGGTATGAATGTTCAGCTGCCCAAGCAACTGCTTTTTCTGGATCATGAGAAAATACAAGACCAAACGGGTGTGCGCGCATCACTGATCCGCAGCCACCACCTTTTCCTGATTGACTATACATCTTCCACCAGCCCAGTTTACTCGTTTCATTGTGTGCTATACGATCTTTTAAAGTACCAATAGCATACAAACACGTATTACCCGGCGCACGATAAGGGGCTGCCCATCCATCACTTTTGCTCATATCTTCTACATAGGCACGAGCAAGCGCATCCATGATTTTTTCTCTATCATGTGAATTATTATATGCTTGGCAGATCACTTGCGCAGTAACTTTTGCCATAGCGGTATCATCAGTATAGGGTGCTATACCCTGCATAAAATCTTTTTTTGAAAAATCAGCAAATGATCGAATACCTTTAGGGTATTGTTTATAAATAGCAGTAACGGACTTTATAAACTCTGTTGGTCTGCCTAGAGCATCTCCTACTGCACCTGCTATCATACTTCCAGCTATACGGTCATAGAGAGAATTAGGATCAGGCTGAGGAGTTTTTACCAATTGAGATGATCTTGGAGATAAGGCTCTTACGTGTCCATAGCCTTCATAACCATTTTTAACATGTTGCTCTCCATAATATTTATAATAAGCGTAACTAAAAAAGCCACTTATCACCGCTGCTCCCGCAACAAGCCAAGAAAGCGGTTTTTTATAGGTATTATTCCAGAAACCACTGGCCATTGGGTACGACCCTAACAAAAGACTGGCGGCTATAAGGGAAAGAAATGCTTTTTTCATGGTAAAATCCCCATTTATATAGGTATCTAAACTCTACTGATTATACCCTAAGATTAGCTGAATATTACAAATAGTCAAATGGGTATGGGGCGGGTATTAGACCCACTTCTCGGGCGACTTGAAATGCATATGCAGATGAAACACTGATTGACCAGCATCCGCGCCATTATTAATATGCAGCTGAAAATCTTGTGATCCAGTAAGCCTCTTTGAAAGCTTTTGCGCCATGAATGCCATTTTTGAAACAATGGTAGAATCATACGCATCTTGAGATTTAAGATGTTTACAATTCACGATATGCTTCTTAGGTATAATTAAACAATCAACAGGTGTGCGCACCGGCTTTTTTTCAATCACTATGCAATCATCATCTTGTGCAATAATAACTGCTTGTTCAGTACCTGCAATAATACGACAAAAAGAACAGGCTGGATCAAAGGCGTAGGAATTAACTGCCAGCAATACCAAAAAAACAATAATTTTACGCATGTATACACCTTATATTTAGATTAAGTTATATCTTTAGTGTAGGGCTTTTTAACAAGTGCGCAACAGGTCGCTATAGTTTCTATTTGAATAATAAAAGATAGGCTAAAACACCGCGATAAATGAAACATAGAGCTGATTAAGCTGGATAACATTCTTGCCCCCTACGATATGCTGCGTACCCCCGTTGAGTTCAATGTAGTTAGGGAATCTATAGCTGAGTCGCCAGCTAATGCGATGTGAGTTCACTTCCGTC
>JBIOKB010000039.1:0-8527 GCA_044451405.1 Candidatus Babeliales bacterium | reverse complement strand
CAACAACTTGAACAATTACATGCTCAGTTGAACGATGAAAATGATGATTCTCAGGATGAGATTCCTCTTGATACCATTATTGATGGTGTAAAAGGTGATACACCGTACATGCCACCTGCTATGGTTGTTGATATTGGTAAACAATATAACCAAGCCTATGACCAATGTTATTCAGAAAGCACAACCTGTGCCTACGAAAAAGCTTACTTAGCATATTTGTGCGCGAAAGCTGCAGGATACGCTAACGGTGTTAGACACCAAGAGATTGAGAAATTACGAGCACTGAGCAAGTCCTAATAAATATTAAAATTTCTGTTAGAAATAATGTGATGGGTTTGTACAAGCATTTGATTTTTTTGAAGCTGCCTTTACACTGAAAAAGTCCCTAGAAATGGGCAAAATTCTATTAAAAGTCTAATAAATGAGAGGAACTATGAAATTAGTAAAATCACTTCTTGTCATAACAATGCTTTTAGGCTCTACCGTTAATGTGCAGGCTAAATATGCTGTCGCCAAAGGTTTGGCGGGTTTAACAGCCTTTCTGGCTCTTATGCCAATAGCAGATTTGGTACGCGGCGATTATCAAAGAAACAGAGCTTTGGACATTAATGCAGAACAGACTTGTGCTATACAAAAGTGTTATGATGTTGATGGTGCAGCAAACATGCCTATGCATATGTTGTCTGCTGATCAAAAAAAGCGTGTTCAAGAAGCTAGTAAGTCCTATGATAAGAAACGTGATTATTTGGATGCAAAATATGAAACGTTTAAAAAACGATCTAAGATAGTAAATAACATATTTCAAAAAATACATGATTGTTTTGGCGTAAATGCTGAAGGCGTTTTTGGTAACAACATTCTGCGCTATTGGATTTTAGCTGGTCGTACTGCTCTTGCTACATTAGGTGCTTTTGGTATTGAATACGCGATTCGAAATTCAGCAAACTAATTTTATTTGCCCGTTCGTCCATAACTGTTCTCTTGTTTAGAACGAGATAGCGCATTCGCCACCCGTTCGGTAAGTTCCCGATCATATTTTAACAGTGCTATTCGGTTACTATCTTCTTTGTAGTAGGGCGTTTCTTGCACAAAGAAAAAGACGTATCCTGGTTTTACAAAACTAAACTGATCAAAATTCCCCATAGCATGATGACACAACTGTTCATGAATGTAGGGTATCCATCTGCCGATAATAGGGTCATGCAGCTCGCTGTGTGACCCTTGTTTTCCTTCAATGCCAATGCGAATATTGGCAATGCGCGGATGCTCCGGGTACACGCGTCCAAAAATCCCTAGCACTGGTTGTACATAGTCTTGCAGCGAAAATAAATTATAAAAATGATTAATAATGTGCATGTTTGGCATATAATCCACTTCGTTTACCGGTGGTGCCAATGCATAAAATTTATCAATGATGTGACTACTTTTTAGTTTTGCTAGTTCATGCGAAGCTAAAATGCCCACATTAGCACCGTGGCTGTGAGCTACAACGCAGATGGGTGTATCAGGGCTATAATGTTGAATGAATTTGGCAAGTTCTTTGCCTGCCAACGCGCGGCTTTTATTATCCAGTTTCCCTGACCAAGAAAAGGAGACAACGTGTGCATTAAATTGGTGCGCGCTTGCAGCAAGATCATTAAAAAATTTGCCGCCTGGCTTGCTCCAACTTTCTTTTGATGCCCAGGTGCCGTGGACCACGATATAGACGCGAGCGGGAGCATCAAAGGCAATAAGGGTGGCTGTAGATATAAGAGACGCAATTGCTATGTGTTTTATGTGCTTCATGAACTGCCCTACCATTTTCTCTGAGTATATCTGATAGGGTACTAGGTGCGGGTAGTGTGAATCTAGAATTTAGTAAAAAGAAAAAGGAGAAGTTGGTTTTTGTCCACTTCCCCTTAATAAAAATTACTGAATGTTGGTTTTAACCAGCTGGTTCATCTCTATTTAGTTTTTCTTTCTCTTCTTCTTCGGTATCAGAATCTTCATTATGACATTCGCATGCACATTCAGGATTAGTATATTCTTCAGAACAGCCACAGCCTTCACTATCGGAATCCGATTCTTTTTCTTGTGTTATAACTGCAGGAAGCTTGCGTGTACCTTCAGACATTTCCCAAAGACGCGTGGTGCCATCTTCAGAAGCAGATATGAGTTGCAATGTTTCGGGATATTCTTTCTCCATTTTTTCAATAGCTTCTTTACATGCTTTGCAGTGTGCTTCGTAGTAGTTGCCTTTTTTAAATGTTTTAATGGCGGTTTCGCATTCAGGGCATGTGCATTTGCATTGAGCATTTAATTTAGAAATGTAAAACCTATTGATTATAAGTTTTAAAGCAGTTATTTTTGCGGTATGGCCACGTAACGTAGCAACACATCCTGGATTTTTTATATCCCATATATAAATAGTTCCATTGGTATCTCCAGAAGCAAACAACTCGTTACCGGACTCTTGTCTAATTTCGTTATAATGAAGACCTACAGTATCACTAAAGGCGGTTGGTGTATGCGTAGGTAATGCAAGACATTGAGTAGTTCGTGCTGCATAATTTGCACTAAAAAGCCCAGGTTTGTCTGCACCGTGAGGGAGAAGAGGAGCAACAAATACTGGCACATTAGTAAGTGCTCCAGTATCAATATTCCATTCTTTCATATTATTATCTTGGGCGCCAAATGAGTGTAATCTTACATTCTTATCGGCATCGATATGGTGTTCGAGATATATAATAGGTGAAAGATTATGCGTATATATGGTATTAGTAAGTTCTGGAGCTTTTCCCTTTTGTAAGGTAAATAACCTAATTTGTGTGCCGTATGCAGCTGCAATCATATCTGGTTTTTTGGGACCAAAAGAGAGAATATTCAATGCAGTAACAGGACTCGCATAATCTAAGGTATATTCACATGTCTGCGTGAGAACATCCCATATTTTAATTGCACCATCTTGACCGCCAGATACTAATTTTTCTCTATAGCCATTATTTTTATCATGGTATATTGCTAAAGCATTAACAACGCCGTTAGCCTGATGCCCCTTAAATTGACCGACCTCATGCCAGCCAGTTAAGTATTCGCATACCATCCCTTGAACACCTTGTGCTTCACCATACACTTCAGCAAGTCCGCCAAACATTAAGGTGTCATATAATAATTGTTCATCTTCAGATAATTGTTTAAACCCACGCTTTCTTATTTCACTTGCTAAATCATCAGCGCTTAACTTAAGGCGTTCTTGCGCAGTTATTGCTGCGTTACCAAGAAGTTCTATTTTAGCCTTCAGTTTTTCTAAAGCGTCTTGTGCTTTTGGATAGGGCTTAGGTGCTATTTGTGTAGTTGCGCTTTCAGAAGATGCTGCTGCTTCACGCAACACTTCTTCTTCGCTTTCTCTGCGATGTTTCTCTTTTGTTTCTTTTTCTCGTTTATATTCCCGTTCTTCCGCACTTTCTGAGGCGAATGCTGGGATGCTTATAGCGAGCGCCAGGGATAGTAATACTTTAAGATTCATATAATCCTCCTATTTTTCAGATCTACCCTAAGTATAGCAGGTATTTATATATTTTCAAATAGGATATACAAAACAAAGACAAAGGAGACCTTTTTAGGGGTCTCCTTTGGGGTATTTCTTAGGTAGAAATTACGCTAAATCAGGGAAAAACAGGGCAAGTTCAAG
The DNA here is from genome assembly GCA_044451405.1 of Candidatus Babeliales bacterium. Classification (GTDB taxonomy): domain Bacteria; phylum Babelota; class Babeliae; order Babelales; family Vermiphilaceae; genus JBIOKB01. The sequence goes on along the minus strand of JBIOKB010000039.1, from coordinate 4,857 downwards.
ACGTGCCGTTTCAGGCGCATCAGAGCCATGAGCTGCATTTACCCCAACATTGGTGCCAAATAGCTTACGGATGGTTCCTTCAGCTGCGTTGGCAGGGTTGGTTGCCCCCATAAGATCACGCCATGCTTTAATAGCGTTCTCGCTCTCCAAGGCCATGATAATCACCGGCCCTGAGGTGACAAAATCAACCAATTCACCAAAAAATGGACGTTCTTTATGTACTGCATAAAAAAGCTCAGCGCGTGCTTTTGATATGCGCGTCTTTTCCATGCCAACAATAGTGAATCCATTTTTCTCGATGATATCAATGACTTTTCCACTGTTTTTAGCGGCTACTACATCTGGTTTGATCATTGCAAATGTGCGTTCATTCATGAGCTGTGTCCTTAATCTTATTCAGATGATTCGTCACTGCCGTCTTTTTTACGTGCAGCATGTTTTTCTAATTCAAGCTGGAACTGGCTCTTAGCTTTTGGTGCAGAAGCAGTTTGTTTTGGTGCGGCAGGAGCTGATTTCTTATGCTGTTTCTTTTCCGCATCAGCAGAGGCTTCTTTTTTATCTTTTATTGCACCTTCAAGACGTAAGCTCAAGCCGAGTTTGCGCTCATTTCTATTCACGTTAATAACACGGAATGGTAAGCGTTGACCTACCTTGAGTACATCTTCTACTTTTTCAACCGGTTGGTCTGCAAGTTCAGATATATGTACTAAGCCTTCAATGCCGGTTGGCAATTTAACAAAGGCACCAAAATTGGTGATCTTTGATACTTCGCCATCAACAATCTTGCCCACTGGGTACTCTTGCTCAATTGCTTCCCATGGATCTTGGCTTAATTGCTTAATGCCAAGCGATACCTTCTTGCTATCTTTATCGATACCCAAGATGACCGCTTCAACTTCTTGGCCACGTTTGAATAAATCTGCAGGATGATTGATATGTTCAGTCCATGAAAGATCAGAAATGTGAACAAGACCATCAATGCCCGGGATCAATTGTACAAAGATACCAAAGTCAGTAATGTTGCTGATGGTTCCTTTAATACGTTGCCCAACACTAAATTGCTTATCAATAGATTCCCACGGATTTTTTTCAAGCTGTTTGACGCTCAATGACATACGGCGATTTTCTTTATCTAAAGAAACAACTAATACGTCAATTGGTTCGCCCACTTTGAATTTCTTAGAAAGATCGGTAATACGATCAGTCCACGAAACTTCTGAAATGTGGACCAAACCTTCAATGCCTTTAGCGATTTCAACAAACAAGCCGTAATCGGTAATGCTTGAAATAGTTCCGTGGATTTTTGAACCAACGGACAATGACCCGCTGATTTTTTCCCATGGATTTTCAGAAAGTTGTTTTAAGCCAAGAGAGATTTTTTCATTATCTTTATCAAATGAAAGTACTTTCACGGTGATAGAATCCCCGATGCGCACTAATTCACTTGGATGTGAAATGCGGCCCCAGGTCATATCAGTGATATGAAGCAAACCGTCTACGCCACCGATGTCGATGAATACCCCATAGTTGGTAATATTCTTAACAACACCTTGGATAATTTGACCTTCGCTGAGTGTTTCAAGTACCTTTTTGCGGCTATCAGAACGTTGATCTGATAGATACTTACGGCGGGAGATAATAACGTTACCCCGTTTTTTGTTAATTTTGATAACACTTGCCGTAATGGTTTGGCCAACATAGCGATCAAAATCAGTGACCCGTTGTAAATCGATTTGAGAGCCGGGTAAGAATGCAGGGATACCAATATCAACGTTCAAGCCACCCTTAACTTTGTGGGTAACAAGACCTTCAACTGGTTTATTTTCTTCATGAAGACGGGTAATAGAATCCCACGCTTTTAATGCTTTAGCTTTTTCATAGGATAGAACAACGGTACCGCCCACACTTTCAAGTTGATCAAGCATCACTTCAATGCGATCACCAAGTTTGAGTGTTTTAAGTTCGTGTTCAGAGAATTCGTACCGAGGAATAAGACCATCAGATTTATATTCTATATCAACAAGAATACCATCTGAGTCTTTGCGTACGACTACACCAGAGACAAGTTTTCCTGGTTGTAGAGTTTCAAGGATGCCCGCATATAGGTCTGATAATTCACTCAGTTGCTCTTTGTTCAACGTAAGTGCTTGATCTTCGATAAGACGAGCATTATCAGCGCGTGCAAATTGTTGGGGGCGTATGAGTTCTTTTGACATGTAGACTCCGTCCGTCTTCGCTCTAGGGAAATACGTTGATGCTTTATTGAGCTACGCCGGATTACAGGGTTAAAGGGTTAAAAAATAGGCAAAATACAGGGTTTTAGTATACGGGAATATGGGGGAAAAACAATGAATATATGGAGAAAGTCCTCCTTGACAAAAAGAATTTATTTGCCTATAGTTATCGTATATCACGATATTATACTTTTTAATAACCCGACAATGTTCGTATGAAGGCACTTCTGTAGTAAGTCATATGGGCATTTTAAGCGAAATGGTACCCCAGAATGGCAAACTTTAAGGACTTTCCTTTACACGATTCTATTCAAAAAGCCCTAGATACTCTAGGATTCTCTCAACCGACCGAAATTCAAGAAAAAACATTATCTGCCCTATTAAGTACCCAAGAAAGTAACGACTTTCATGGCCAAGCTCAAACGGGAACTGGTAAAACCCTCGCCTTTGGTATTCCCTTAATTCAAACAATTGACTCTCAGGTAAGAGCTCCTCAGGCATTAATTGTTGCCCCAACTCGTGAGTTGGTACTTCAAATTTGTGATAGTTTAAAATCAGTTGCACAATTTATTCCCATTACTATTGAATCTATTTATGGCGGCATGTCTATTGAACGTCAGATATTTGCGTTAAAGCGTGGTGTGCATATTGTTGTTGGTACTCCAGGCCGTTTAAATGATCATTTAAGACGTAAAACCTTATCATTAAAATCATTGCGAACCTTAGTGCTCGATGAAGCTGATATTATGCTTGATATGGGTTTTAAAGAGGAAGTGGATGAAATTTTAGAATATGCACCAGAAAATCGCCAAATCTGGTTATTCTCAGCAACGGTAAAACCAGGTATTGAAAATATTAAGCGCGATCATATGCGCAACCCAATCTTAGTACGTATTGGTGAAAAACAAGGAACCGCATCAAATACCAAACAATCATATTGCTCAGTTCCGCGTAAATATAAACTTGAAGCATTAACCCGCTTTATTGATAGTGATCCTGAATTTTATGGCATGGTCTTTTGTAAAACAAAGTTGCAAACCAGTGAAGTTGCAGAAGAGTTAGCAAAACGTAACTATCGTGTAAATGCATTACATGGTGATATGGACCAGCCGCTCCGTAATAAAGTAATTAAAGGTTTTAAAGAACGATCATTTAACATATTAATTGCAACTGACGTTGCAGCGCGTGGTATCGACGTAAATGATTTAACCCACGTTATTAACTTCTGTTTACCAGAAGATCAAGAAAGTTATGTCCACCGTATTGGCCGTACCGGACGTGCGGGTAAAGAAGGGATTGCAATTACCTTTATTGAACGTTCTGAAATGCGCCGCTTAATGCAATTAATGCATCGCTTTAAAACCAACATCAAGCCACTTGATGTACCAAGTAATGATGCTATTGCTCAAATTCGTCTTGATCAGGCATTAAAAACGCTTGATACTATGTGTGCCAAACAACCAGCACGCGGTAAGCTTGCTGATGCATTACATGCAGCATTGGTAAAACGTTCTCCGCAAGAATTGGTAAACGGCTTAGCGCACTTAATGCAAGACACGTTACTAAAAGGCTGCCAAGAACAAGCTGAAATTAGCTTTATTCCTGCCTCTGAAGTTGCAACCATGGATCCAAGCGATCAACAAGAAATTATGTTCCACGTCGGTTCAGAAGATGGTATTACCAAAGGTGATATCATGCATTACTTAACCAGATCTAACGTTATTAACGGACGTGATATTGGTAGAATTCGGGTGATTAAAAAGCGTACCTTTGTCATGGTGCCTGCAAAAGTATCAACCGCGTTGCTCAATTCATTAAAGAATATGTCGATACATGGTAGAAAAGTGCGCGTGACCTACGCGTAAGTCTGTTGATTATAGAGAAATTAGAGATCCCGCTTTTTACAGCGGGATTTTTGTTACGCCATTGGCATTCGCCATGCATCAACATCAGTAAGTGGCTTTTTATATTCCTCATAAAACATGGCTGTTTTGAATGCTGCATAGGTGATGTTGAGCACATAAATAAAGCAGATGGCCACTAGTGCGCACACTTGTGCCGCCATAGGGTACTGATAATACAACAGTGCAATAGTGAGCACATTGAGTAGCCCTGCAGGAATTAAAATTAATCCACAATAGAGGCTGCCGCCGATAACTTCAAAGATAGTACTTTTAAGTAAGTACACGGTGAGCTGTGCAATGCGTGTAATTGGTTGGTGTTCGGTTGCAATGATAGGCAGTACATAAAACGTAGTAATTGGCCAGGCGAGAAATAGTATCCAACGTCCGATAAAAATGATCCATGAAGAATCTGGTGTGTCTGTATTAATAAGCTCATAAAAAGCAGCGCTCAACAATCCCCAGGCAAGTATAAAATGAATACGTTTTAGTGATGAATAGGTAACTTGCACTATGCTGCGCGTTCTGTGTTCAAGTAAATGATTAAGTGCGTGTATAAAACAGGCAGTGAAAAAAGTGCTGATACAGATGATGCCTATGCGGATTGTGATATGCGGTTCTAAAAATATGTTGCCTGCAATGGTTGCTGCAAGAGGAACGATCCAAAAAATAAGTAGATACAGATTATCACGTACTACTCGTATCCCCTCACGGGCTACACT
>JBIOKB010000038.1:0-9107 GCA_044451405.1 Candidatus Babeliales bacterium | reverse complement strand
CTGGTTTATGGCGCATGGTGGATTTGCAACAGCAGCTAATATCAAATACTACGTAAACTTTTGCGTCACCATGTTTAATGCACTAAACAAATATAAACCACTCTGGCTCACGTTTAATTCTCCTGCTGCATACGCTATTAATCATTATTATCGCGGCATACGTCCACCAGCTCAACACTCGATGCAAACTGCCGTTGAAGTATTAGGCAATCTGCTCCAAGCGCATGTACAAGCGTATCATGCTATGAAGGCACAACCAGATGGTCACCATTCAGAAATAGGTATTTTACACAACATCTTGCATCTTGATATCTGGCACTACTGGAATCCGCTTGATTATCTCGCACGATACTTAGGAAACAAACTCACGCATACCTGCGTTTATGACTTTTTTACCACCGGTACATTTTCATTGTATATTCCCGGCAAAGCGTCATATACCACAACATATACACCTGATGCATGCAGCTCACTTGATTTTATTGGTCTTAATTATTACTCACACAACTACATGCGCTTTTTTAAACCGATGCCAGCACCGGATGAAATTCCAACAGCAAACCCACAGTACACCATCTACGCAGAAGGATTGTATCGCGCCATTGCTGAATTAGCAGAACGCGTCACCCAACCACTTGAGAAGAAACTCGTTGAGAAGAAACTCGGCAAAGAAATTCCTATCTATGTAACTGAAAATGGCATAGGAACTGATGATGACACAACACGCGCAACATTTTTCAAACGTACGTTATATGCACTCTCACAAGCACACCAACGGTACAATGTTAAAGGGTACATCCACTGGTCGTTCATGGATAATTATGAGTGGGGGACGTATAGTAAAAGATATGGCGTATATGCCGTTGATTTTGCTACGCAACAACGTACGTTCAAACCCGGTGCGCAGCATTTTAAGGATGTGCTACACAAATGGACTCAACCCCAACCATTGCACTCTTGATAAAAAAATATAATCTCCTGCGTATACCTAAACCAGGAGATTTTCTATGCACACTCTCTTTCTTACCCTCACCCTACTTTGCTCTCTGAGCAGTTATGCCACGCAACAACCACCGTACGCTTGCGTAACAGGCGACTGGGCACGCAGCACCCTGGCATCTCTTACATTGCGTGAAAAAATTGGCCAGCTTTTTGTGGTAGCAACTACCTCCTGCTTTGAGCAGCAAGAAGAAGTGCTCGCCGCTTCACTATTTAAATGCGCGTACAAAATGGACCCTGATCACATTAACCAGCTAATCACTGACTATCACATTGGCGGCTTAATATTTTTGTATAAAAGTACACCTGAGTTACAAATAGCTGCTACTAACGCCTATCAAGAACGCAGCCATATTCCGTTACTTATCGCACAAGATTGCGAGTGGGGATTGAGCATGCGGCTCTATAATACGCTTGAGTTTCCCAAAAATAATCTACTGGGAAAGATTGCAGATAAGCAGCTCATTTATGCAATGGGCAACGAAGTTGGCCGCCAGTGTAAAGCACTTGGTGTGCATCTTAATTGTGCGCCCGTCGTTGATGTATGCAATAATCCCAACAACAAACTGTTACAAAAGCGCGCATTCGGTGATAATCCAGAGCTCGTTGCTCACGCAGGGTTATTAATGATGCGCGGATTACAAGATGCCGGTATTATCGCATGCGCAAAACATTTTCCCGGCCATGGTGATACATCGGTTGATTCACACACCAATCTTCCCTGCATTACCCATGCACGCGAGCACTTAGAGCAGATTGAATTGGTGCCCTTCAAGCATCTTATTGATCATGGCGTTAGTGCGGTGATGCTTGCGCATCTTGCCGTACCTGCATTGGAACCAGAAACACATCATCCATCATCACTTTCCTATGCCATTACCACACAGCTTCTTGAACAAGAACTTAATTTCACAGGGCTAAAAATTACTGACGGCCTCGGCATGGGAGCGCTTACCAAACATTATGCACCAGGCATTATCGAGCTTGAAGCATTTTTAGCGGGCAATGATATCTTGCTCTGTCCACTCGATGTACCGCGTGCCGTTGAACTTATTGAAAATGCAGTACTCAGCAACCGTGTATCGATAGAAGATCTTGATCGACGCGTGCTCAAAATCTTATACGCAAAAGAATGGGCCGGATGTCATACGTTAACGCCTCTTGATATACAAGAGGCGTTAACACAACTTAACACAACAGAGGGTAAGGCGTTGAAAGAGTTATTGGATAGTGAAGTGGCAAACCTTGCCAAATAACCCCTGAATTTATTCAGTTAATCCCAAAAAGCCCTAAAAATAGGGCATTTGATCCCTTTAATCAACCTGTTAAACTATTCCTATATGAAATAAATAGGTTTTAGGGGATATAAGAATGAATTATCGATTTAACATTGTTATTTTGACTCTTTGCGGCCTTCTTGTGCCGTCACTCTCTTTTGCCATGGAAGATCCATTCATGTGCAAGGTGCCACGAGATAAAGAAGAAATTGCAGCTCAGTTGGAAAAAGATCGTGCTTTACGTCAATTACAAGCAGAAGAAGAACAAAGAGATTTCTTGAAAAAACAATCACTTAATTTTGTTTGTAAGCAAGCATTTAAAATTCATAAAGATACATTCATTCGTCGACTAAAAGCAGTGCAAGGTCATGCAGGATGTTTCATAGCAGCTCAAGAAAATCGCATCGAAAATGATGAATTACATTCATGTATCTATGCTATTGATACTCAAAACAAAGATTGGAAACTTGTACAATCTAGCAAAGGAGAGCTCGTACATGATTTTCGAATTGTCGATAATAATGATATAGAAAAACCTAAGGCGCATGGTTCTATTCTAACAGTAACATCATCAAAAATAACTGCTTGGGATAAAAAAAACGATTGTTTGTCTTTTAAAAGAAAAAATGTCCCTACTCGATGGATAGACAAAACATTATCCAATCAAAAAACAATGTGGATCGTTTGTCATGATGGATACATGGAAACAAAATACATGGGTCCAGCTGAACTAATTCCCCAATCTCAAAATACTCGTGATTTTTATCTATATGAAGATATAGTCAATCGCCCTACGTTGGTACACCTTACCCGTGAAGGAAGATTATCTCTTTGGGATCCTATTACTAAAAAACAGTATAATGAAATTGCCCAGCATATATACGGAATATCAGTTATAGAATTTGACGGTCATACCATCCTTGGAACCATAAGTCATCAAGGATTTTTTCCTTGTCCCACAATAATTACTCTATGGGATATCAGTAATCGAGCAGCATATAAACCGATCACCTCAATTTCATGTGAAGATATAGTTACTGCGATAGGTCTATATAAAGATCATCTTGGATATCCATGTATTGTAACAGCAGGGCAAGGTAGCGAAGGATATGTTCATCCTTTCAAGAGCACAGGAGTATTAACATTATGGGAACCTCAAGAACGAATACGTTATCTTAAAACCACTCAACAAGACTTACAGAGTCATACACCATTACCAAAAGTATTAGTAACCAAGGTCCTTGGCTATGTAGGATCAGAAGAACATACAAAACAAAGAGATCATGAGCCTATTGAAGATGGATTAAGAGATGAGCCAGAAAAACCGGCGTTGCCACAGATTCCGCTCGCACAACCTGGTCATTTTGAAGCCCAACTTAAACCCCATAAAACTATTTCACAGCTCACAAAATGTATGATTATTGGGTTTGCTAGCGGAATAGTTGGATATCTAGCAGTACATTATCTATGGAATAAATATAAAAAATAAAATGTTAATGCGAGAATCAACCTTTCAACCACACGCCCCAGTCTTCGCTTATCCGGGCCATCAGGCTCGGCAAGCTACGCCACTGTCCAATAATGCTAGTGTGAAAATCCACCCTTCAACCACACGCCCCACTGACTAAGCGCACTATTATGTTGGTTACACGTATTAGCCGCGAATTCAGCTTCAACTCCAATGCCCATGTACGGCACATAATCCGTTGATTTCCACGTGTAGTTACCATGTAAAAATATTTTGTTTGAGATGGCATGTGATGCGAGTGGTGAGTGATTATCAATATCAGCATCGGTTAAGAGTATAGCCGGAGAACTGGTGTGCGCGTTTGCTTGAACAAATCCAAAACTTGCGGCATCAGCTGCGGTGATATTGGTAAGATTGCCGCCGCTTGTTTGGGCAACTGCGGGATTATCAACGTTGAGGTTTTGTAGTTGTGCGCCGGAGACAAAGTTGCCATTCCCTTGGCCGCCATGGAGCGTTGCCGCATGCTCCGTAGCATTAAGTGCAACTGCCACACCATTTGCAGGAAAGCCACCATCTCCATTGGCAATTTGATTGGTAAAGCCATACACTTGCGCGTCCCCTTTTAATGCATAGAGATTATCCGGGAAACAATGGCGATCTACTAATTTTTCTTTACTGCGTCCCCAGAATTCGTAGCCTAAATCAATGGTAAATTGTTTATATACGAGTGCTAATTTTAACGCGATATCAGCCTGCACATTAATTTTCACTTTGCTTAATAAAGTAGTGGCATTAATGGCAGGTAATAGTTCCCCAACATATTGTTGTGGTGCAGGTGTGCCGTTGATGAGCAATTGTTGTGCTGTTGATGCGAGTGTTTCAAGCAACATGTAGCGGCTGCCATGACTGCCTTTAAAATCATAGGATCTCAACTGCTTGCCTGCAAAAATATGCGTTATATTTGCTTCAAGATACACAAGCGCTTTCATGTGTGAAGCTTCATCATGCCAGAGCGTTGCATGGGCATCGATACCAAACCCTAATTGCCAACGATGCGCGTCACCAACAATCGGATTAAATAAGTAACGCTGATTAATACGGTTACCAACGGGAAGATAGGCACGTACGTTAGCACCTAACAGATAATTATCGTGGCGTAAAAAGTTGTATCCGATAATAACCTGTGGATCACAAATTTGTACTTTTTCTTCGCGCCCATAGATAGTGCCATACTTTAATGGTTGTTTCATATCACCAAAGGTAGTAAAGCCTTGAAAGGCGGTAATTACTGAATCAACGGAAAATTGATTAAAAGGAACGTCTGTTGCAGCCATATACCCGGCAGGAAATCCAAGCGAACCAGCATTAATGATTGTTTCATCCATGTCTAAGTTCCAGTTTGCCTGCACAATAGGCGCATAGAGTTCAAAATACAGACCGGGGGTAACCCGTTCAAGCCCATAATAAAAATCAAAATCCATAATAAAGTTGCTTATAACTGGCGCCATGGTAACACAGCTTACAAAATCAAGGGGAAGTCCAAAATAATCCGCAAGAATATCGTGTGCCCCTCTGTTAGGCGCTAGGCTCCCTGAAAACGTCATTTTGGTAACATCTTGTAAGAGATAGTTATTTAAAGACCCACCCATAGTGCGTTCATAGGCTGGGGTAATAGCAAGGCTCCAATACCTATCAGGCGCTTTGGCACGATTAATCTGATCTTGCCAGCCAACCAGGTGACGGGCCGCATTAATACTCTGTGACCGTGGTAATACCATAGTCTTGCTGCCAAAAAAACCCGCTGCCGTTGATACACACCCTATACTTACTAAAATAATGCTATGTTTTATCACTAATCGTGCTTCATACATCATACACTCCCTTTCTAATAGCTGAGCGCACACGAACGCAATCGTTGTTGAGTCTAAACCAAACTACCCTGGCGTTGATAGAGTTGCATATGCTCTCCCTAAACTATTCTATTTGTAAAGTGTAATGCATTGTCAGAATTCCCCATCTTATGTACACTAGGTGCTTACAGATGATGTGGTATACTAAAGGGGTAATTCATATGGAGTATGAAGAGTATGAAAGTAAAGAGACAAAAAGCGTTTTTTTCAATATCGGCGGTTGCCAAGATGTTCTCGGTACATCAGCAGACGATACGGTTATATGAAAAAGAAGGGTTAATAACCCCGAAGCGTTCTGAGGGTAATACACGACTATTTTCAGAAGAAGATGTAAATCGGCTTGAAGAAATTATTTATCTTACCCACCAATTGGGGATCAATTTGGCTGGCGTTGAAATGATTTTTAAGCTCAAAAAACAGATAGCAAAAATGCAAAAAGATATGAATGCTATTTTTGAAGAAACCCAACATGAGCTTGATAAAGAATCTGAAACCTCAAAACAGGTTGCTCAAGCAAGCATGAAGCAATTAATGGCGCTCAAGAAAGAGAAAGAACCTCATGCCACAGTCGTTGAGTCCCCTGCCAAGTCAACGCAAGACGATGACAAAGATCCGTGGAAAATCGAATACGAAGATTACTAATTCCAACTATCAAGAACATCAGTATAAGAAAGATAGCCTATGTGGATGAATCGCCTCAAAACACTCCTATTGCTCACGCTTTTAAGCGGCATCTTTCTGTTTATTGGCCATCTGTTTGGTGGTCAGCACGGATTACAGATCGCCCTTATTATGGCGTTAGCTATGAATTTTATTACTTATTTTTTTTCAGAACAGATAGTTCTGAGTCTCTATCGAGCACAGCCACTTGATAGAGCTACCTATGGATGGATCTATGATACTGTCCATGAACTAGCAAACACTATGGAAATGCCCGCGCCTAAGTTGTGGATGGTAAAAACACCGATGGCAAACGCATTTGCTACCGGACGCAACCCACACCACGCATCAGTGGTAGTCACTACCGGAATTGTAGATATTTTAGAAAAGCATGAATTACGTGGCGTACTTGCCCATGAACTTTCCCACATTAAAAATCGTGACGTACTCATTGGCACTATTGCAGCAACTATTGCAACTGCTATTGGATACGTTGCTCACATGATGCAATATGCAGCATTTTGGGGATCAATGCATGGAAAAAAGCGGGGAGGTAATCCTATTTCCATGCTCTTAGTAGCAATCTTTATGCCACTTGCTGCCACCCTCATTCAGCTTGCTATATCACGGTCGCGAGAATATTTAGCCGATGAAACAGGCGCATGCGTATCAGGTGACCCATTAGCACTTGCAAGCGCGTTAGAAAAATTACATACCCATGTTCGTCATACTCATATGGACCCACGTGACACGCAGCATGCAACTACTGCCGCATTGTGTATCGTACATCCGTTTAATGGTCATGGCCTTGTAGACCTATTTTCTACACACCCGCCCATGCATAAACGAATCGCACGGTTAAAAGAGATGTGTCACAAAATATATTAATTTGGTTGCAAATGATGTCATGCTGGGAATGAGTAAGGGTAAAAATATCATTTTGCACTAGCTGGGGAGGGACCATGAACAATGATTCTATGAACTCACATAACCAATTTGTGATTTCCTATGAGCTACTTGCTTTATTGCAATGGTTGGTAGAACACGATGCAGAACGATTGAAAAAAATTATTGCACGTGCATTACAAAATGGACTCAAAAAAGATATTCAGAACTTTAAAGTATATGCGGCTGATGCGCAAAGTAACGAAGATATTCAGCACAACATTGTTGAATTTTTTGGATTACTTGAAGCGCTGTTAGTTGAAACTATGAATGAACACGCTATGCAGGATGCCGTAGAAAAAAATCTTATGCCTGCTATTGACCAACTTGATTCAACCATTTGTGATGATGCAACTATTAGATCAAGTGTTGAAAAAGCTACTCTAAAACTTGATAAGAGTCCGCAGGATAACCCACAAGAAGTGCTGTTTAAAGAGATATTAAAACGGTGGAAGCCGCAGAATAAGAAAGTACTCAACTAGTTAAGGGCAGGTAACCCCTGCCTTTACCAAAAATATATAAATCCGTTCGTCCTGAGCTTGTCGAAGGATACGAATTCCTTTAAAAAAATCCCACTTCTTCTAATGCTTCCCGTAACTCAAAAAGCGGCAACCCCACAATCGTAGTATACGACCCTTCAACCGACCGTAAAAATAATCCGCCGTACCCTTCGATTGCAATAGCGCCTGAACAGGCTAATCCAACGGATTTTTCTAAATACGTTTCAATCCAATGATCAGGGATAACAAATTGATAGCGCGCTTCAACGTAACGCTCAACACGTTGTTCAACTTCCCATAATCCATTGCGATATCGTTTTTTATCCAACCAAAAGGCAGTGCCCGTGCGCATGCCATTACGCGCGGCTTTAATTTTTTCTACGGCATCCGCTCGATCAACTGGCTTGCCGCTGATAGCACCAGCGCTATCTTCTGATAACGTATCCGCCGTGAGTACATAACAGATATCGCCGTCAGTACCATGTGGCAACACCACATGCTCCATTTTATAGCGGGCGATGTTACCAACCACCTGTTGTAATGGCAAGCCCCAATCACATTTGGTTTCATCCGCGGTTTGGGTAACGAGTTGAAAGGGAATTTGGGCATCACGCAGGAGTTGCTGGCGCGAGGCGGAGCTTGAAGCGAGTAAAAGTGTGTTTTGTTTCATGGAGATATCCATAAGTATTGATTAATGCGCTGTAAATATATCTATAATGACAGAGATACAATGAGATGAAAATAGCAAATTAGAGGATATGTATGAACAAACTCTCTATAGTACTTTCACTTGTACTATGCAATGTACCTATAAGTGCATTTGTATATAGAATGGGATTATGGGAAGACGATAAGCATAATATCATAATTACACTCTCTGATTGGCATTCAGATACCCTTAGCTTTTCGACTACACTAAGGCAAAAAAGAGAAATTATAGAATTAGCAAAAAAACTTAATGCTTATGGTATTTTTGAAGACGCGGGTTGGTACACTGGGAAAAACCCGGAAATACTCAAAGCAATTAAGTGGACTCAAAATTTAGAGTATTACGGTCTAAAAGTTACTTCACTTACTCCTGCATGGATCGAAAATAGAATGCCCCTTCAACAAGGATCTGCTCTTTTTGATATAACAAATAGTGCGAAACAATATGGTGTTGATTGTGAAAGCATCGAATTTAGACAAGCGTCTAGGTGGGCACATGACGGCTATAAAATATCCCTTCGTGACATATATCAAGAATTAGCATTCAAAGCTCAAGAAATTGAAGAATATCAAGATGGGGATCACATGAAAGATATATATAATTTTATCTTAAAATTCTATTCTACACACTATCCTAACG
>JBIOKB010000037.1:0-9294 GCA_044451405.1 Candidatus Babeliales bacterium | reverse complement strand
CGATCGGGAAGTGGCAGACGCCTACCTGCTGTGTGTACGCAACCAGAAAGAACAAGTGTATCGTCCCTGCCTATTTAAAACGGCAGCCCATGTACGTTTTAAAGGAAGCGTTCATGAATATGTTGCCGTACCTGTTGATGTCGTTCCTGATACCATCTTTTTTACCTGGGGAACTTCAGCACAAGGGAGAACAAAAACGGCTGCCCGTTTTATGCAAGATCGAGATTGTCTTCTTGCCAGTTATGCACGCAATCCTACTGATGGGCACACGCTCTTTTTCCTTGGGCAAACCTATTCATGTTTGAATGATCACCACAACGCATACAAGTACTATGTTCTTGCACTTCCGGCAGCAAGCGGTGATGAAAATAAATTTGAAACACTGTATCGCCTTGGGCTTGAAGTTGAAGAGTTATTAAAGACTGATCCCGTGTACACCTGGGCTCTTGCACGTGATTATCATCTAAAGGCGTATAACATGCGGCCAAAGCGCCCTGAACCTTTAGTGCGACTCGCGGGCTATTATATAAAACAAAAGCAGCATGCACTTGCTTATATATTTGCACGCCATGCATGTGAATTACCGTTACCAATGGGTGAATTAAATTTTGTTCAGCGTCATGTATATGAATTTGATCGGTATGCGGCGCTCAGCACGTGTGCCTGGGCAGCCCAGGAATACAAAGCAGGATTGTGGGCGGCAGAGCTGGCACTTGCCGCATGCCCTGATGTTGATTACTTATATGAGCATCGGGCGTTTTACCAAGAAAAATTAGGAGTTAAGAAATGATGTTGTTAAGTCTCATATTGTTGTTTGCCACCAGCTTAAGCTACGCAAAAACCAATGAAAAAGCACTGTTAGCTGTTGCCATCATGGTGAAAAATGAGGCGCCGGTACTTGAAAAAACCTTAGAGCCGTTTGCACAAGCAGGGGTCACCCACATGCTTATATATGATACGGGGTCAACCGATGGCACTCCTGAGGTTGCACAGAAATTTTTTAAAGAGCATGGCATTAAGCATGGCCTTGTTATTAAAGAACCATTTATTGATTTTGCCGCGTCTCGTAATCGCTTGTTAGATCTTGCAAAAAAAGAGTTACCTAACGCTACTTTTGTTGCAATGCCTGATGCTGAATGGTACTTAAACAGCGGCGATGAACTTATTAATTTTTGTAAACAGCAACTCAATAACTCTACTAATGCATTTATTATGCATGTTTTAAATAAAGAAACGGGAATTTATCGCCCCTGCTTATTTAGAAATAATGGTAAAGCACGCTTTAAAGGCCGTGTCCATGAGTGTATTGAGCTTGGCGTCCAAGTGGTTCCTGATTGTATATTTTTTACCCGTGGATTATCAGAAAAAGGAAGAACAAAAACCAAAGAACGATTTATACAAGATCGAGACTTTTTATTACAAAGTTATGCCGAAGATCCTCATGATCCCCATACGGTATTTTTCCTTGCACAAACCTATTCATGCTTAGGAGAATTGGCAACTGCCTACAAATACTATCAAGAGCGCATGAAGTTGCCTGGATGCAATGAAAATCTTTTTGAAACGTTACTACGCATGGGAGCCTTAATTGATATCCTCAGCCGTACCGACACTACGTATACGTGGGATGCTGCCCACAAACATTATCTAGAAGCATTTAACTTACGCCCCCACCGTGCTGAGCCGTTGGTAATGATTGCTGAATATTATATAAAACATAATCAGCCAGAACTTGCTTTTATTTTCGCACAACGGGCATGTCAGTTACCTATTCCTCAAGAAGATTACAATGGTGTTGATTTACAAACCTATAATTTTGATCGGTATGCACTTTTAAGCACCGCAGCCGTGTATGTTCATGAATATACTATTGGTCTCTGGGCAACTGAGCAGGCATTTAAAGCACGGCCACATCTTTCGCATCTACAAGAACAGATTGCGATGTATCACCACAAAATTGCTTTAACTCCTAAGAGCTTTGCGCACGCGTGACGCAGTGCTTAGTGATTGTTCATGAATTTCTTGTAACAAGTCATGTGCTTTATGCTGTGCTTGCACATTTATCTTCTGCTGTGCCGCATACTGCAAATGCGTAATAGCCGCTTCTAGATCGCTGCGCACTGTGCCATACCCATGGAGCAAGAGTTCTCCTACTACCTGATGCGCATGTGCTTGTAAAAAGAGATCATCTGATTGCTCGGTAAGATACTCATAATAATCTACTGCTTTTCCTACATCACGTGCGCTGCCAGGAACACCGTGATAATACAGCGTTGCTAACCCCTGTGCTGCTACAGCACGCGCTTGACGATTATCTGTCTGGTTAAATGCCTGCGTATAATACTCGTGCGCCTTAGTATAATCAGCAGGAATCTGACTGCATGAAAAACAATAAAGAGATGCTAATCCATTATATACCATAGATTGTAAACAATCCCCCTGCGTACACGTTGCTAATACCTGGTTATATAAGGTGTATGCTTTAACACGATCTTGAGTGCGATATAGTTCAGCAAGGCCAAAGGTTGCCATACGAGTATAGGAGGAATTTTTTTCAGCGACATCTATCACTTTGCTATACCATGCTGATGCACGATGAGCATCAGCAGTAACACCATACCCACCTATACGATACAGCTCACCTAATGCAACTGCTGCAGGAATGTGATACGTAGTGTCACTACTACGTGCAACCTGTTCAAACAAAGCAGCTGCTTGTGCATAATCTTTTTCTATGCCAAAGCCAGCATGATAATACATAGTAGCACTTCCGTACCAAATGGAAGTCTGTGCAACACTATCAGGAGCAGCGTGTAGTGCCTGATCGTAATACCGTTGTGCAGAGGCATAATTTTTAGGAAAATGCGCGGAACCAATGCGATATATATCACCCAATGCCGTATAGGCATGCGCTTGTATAGCAGGATCACTACACGAACTTGCTTTCGTGTAATAATCAACGGCAGTACGCGTATCATGATTATAGGTGTTGTACCAATTACCAAGAGCCAAAAGCGCTGCACCTTGCACATACGGGTCAGCAGTACATTCTGCAGCATGTGTGTAATAGGTTAATGCATTAATAGCATGGTCAGGAATATCAGAGCACACTTCGTACAGTGAACCTAATGCATACCACACCTGATGCTGTACTATCTCATCCGATTTTCCACGAAGCACTTTGGTATACCAATATAAGGCAGCAGACATGTTCTGTTCACGGTGATACCAATGAGCAAGGGTATACTGAGCATACGCCCGTTCAAGAGCGTTATTGTTATGATGTACATCAATAAGAGCACGTATACATTCACCTGCAGGCGTTTTGTTGTATACATCAGTTAAGGTTCCAACATAGGTTGCATGATCATTATATAAGGCAAAATAGGTAATATTTTCAACAAGCGGTACGTTATTGACGGGATTAAATAGGATCTTTGGTGCGTGTTGCCCAGTAGGTATGTGAGAATTAAACAGAGCTTCTTGCACCGCATGGGCATCAACATAATGAATATATTGTGTGCCATGCGCTGATGATACTAAACGAGCTATAAGCACCGCGTTATCTTCACCTTCATGCGGAATAAGATCAGCGTATGAGGAGCAGGTTAATGGTTCGATATGGTTAAGATCAAGTGTATCGTTGATAGAATCATGCTCGCAGGTTACCTGTACCGCAGATAGAGATACTATGTATCCTGTGCATACTAATAACCACCATTTTTTATACATACTTCCCCCATCCATTATTTCTCTATGAAATAATGTACCAAGAGGGGCGATTATAATGCAATCATTTAACTACTAAGGGCCTACCAACATCTCGTTGATAGGCCCTTATATATTTTACTTAGTCCCAGCTATTAATCTTTGACGTCAGGGAATCTTAGTTTCATGCTTTCTTCTAAAGCTTTAAGCTGTTCTTCTGCTGTATCACCAATTAAATATGTGATAGCCAATTTTCTTAAATTTGGATTCAAGATAAACAATACCGCCTCATTTCTGAATGCATTGGCAACTGGATCTTTATCTACTCCGCTCATTTCAGTTCTAAGATCTATATCTGATTTTTTTGCTCCACCTTTTACAAGAGCTCGGATCTCTTTTAATGTGTCACAATCTTCCCGACATGCATCAATATATGCTTCGCTTGCCCCAAGCTTTTTCCAAATTTCAGGAATAGCAAGACGATCACTATTATAAACAAAAAGACGTGCAAGTTTTGGGGAATAGATGTCAACAACTAAGCTAGCATCATATGATACTTGCTTTAAACCAGCTTTTAATAGTTGATTAATAACAGCATAGTGAATATTTCTTGGTGCCCCCGCCCCACAATTGTCAAAAACCAACTCAAGAAGAGAATATCCTAATGGATTTTTATTCCAATTAATGTCTGCACCATGAGCTACAAGAAGATCAAATATTTGTGATAAGCGTCTTCCTTCATCAGAAGCAAATGGGCATCTTAATTGATTCATTATAACTGCATGAAGAGGAATAGCGCTCCCTTCTGAAAAACTACAATTGGGATTTGCATTTTTATCAACTAATAAACATCTAACGTCTTCAACATTAGCAGCATCAATATACTTTCGAAATTCTCGATAAAACTTTTCGTTTACTTCAAGCGGTTTCACTTTTGATACAGCTTTTTCCGATTCAACTGCAGCCACCTCAGCTGCCTGCATGTACCCACCTGATATCAGGCTTAACATACCTGCCAGGACACCTATTTTTATATTCATATTTTTACTCCTAAATACGGGTTTATTACTCATTATTTACTAATAGTAACAAATATACAGAGGGCGTCAAGTGGGGGGGTTTCTCCCCCCTTCGCTTATCCGGGCCTTCATAGCTCGGCAAGCTTCGGCGGGCTACGCATTGATTCATGCCCAAAATATCTCTATCCTTAGATACCAATCAAATTATAGTGCTAGCGCAAAGGCTAAAAAACCCATGAAATCCCTTGAAATTCGTCAAAAATTCTTCGATTTTTTCACCCAACGTGGTCATGAGAAAGTGTCCAGCTCTTCCCTCATTCCTGCCCAAGATCCTACCCTCTTGTTTGCCAATGCAGGGATGAATCAATTCAAAGATGTTTTTTTAGGGAAAGAAAAGCGCAGCTATACCCGGGCCGTATCCATTCAAAAATGTGTGCGCGCAGGGGGTAAGCACAATGATCTTGATAATGTAGGGTTTACCAAACGACATTTAACCTTTTTTGAAATGATGGGCAACTTCTCCTTTGGTGACTACTTTAAAAAAGAAGCTATCGTCTATGCATGGGACTTTCTAACTAAAGAACTAGCGCTCTCTTCTGAAAAACTCCACGTATCTGTTTATCTTAATGATGATGAAGCGTATGCACTATGGCATGATACTATTGGCATTCCCGCAGATCGCATTCATCGTCTTGGTGCAGAGGATAATTTCTGGCAAATGGGAGATACCGGTCCGTGTGGGCCATGTACCGAAATTCATATTGACCGTGGCGCTGGTTTTGGTTGCAAAGAGCCATGCGGCCCTGCATGTAACTGTGACCGCTTTTTAGAAATTTGGAATCTGGTGTTCATGCAATTTGATCGACAACCGGATGGTACCGATGTGCCGCTGAAACAAACGGGTGTTGATACAGGGATGGGCCTTGAACGGCTTGCAAGCGTAATACAAAACGTAGATTCTGTATATCATACCGATCTTTTTACCCCTATCATTGCACGCATTGAACAACTAACAGGAATTACGTATAAAACGCAAAACGATCAAACACAAGCAGCATTCCATGTATTGTGTGACCATATTCGCTCATCATCATTTTTAATTGCTGATGGCTGTGCGCCATCTAATGAGGGACGCGGCTACGTACTGCGTAAAATCATCAGACGCGCAGCGCTCTTTGCGCAAAAACTAACGGAGCTCTCTATATTTCCTGAATTATCTTCCGTTGTTGTTGAACAGATGGGTTCCATATATCCAGATTTATACACTAACGCTGAGCGTATAAAAAGCGTATTAACCAGTGAAATTAATAAATTTTCTGCAAACTTAGTACGTGGTCAAGCTATATTACAGAACTACATACAAGAATACACTCACGTTAAACGTATCGATGGCGCGCAGGCTTTTAAGCTCTATGATACCTACGGATTTCCTACAGAACTTATTGTGTTAATGGCCCAAGAACATGGTTTTACCGTTGACATGAATGGCTTTGAACAGGAAATGCACAAACAACAAGAACAGTCAGGCAAGAAAGTAAGCGATGAACTTGATCATGTAAAAGACCTTGCTCCTTCAATTACATCTGAATTCACTGGATACACCGAATTACAAACAACCGCATCTATTGGTGCGTTAATTGTGGGCACGCAAGCAGTGAATACCGTACCTGCTAATACTGAATGCTGGATAATTGCAGATCGTTCACCATTTTTTATTGTCGGTGGCGGCCAAGTGCCAGATCAAGGCTGGATTACGATCAAGAATTTCCAAACACCTATTCTTACCGTACGCTACATTGGCAATGGTATAGCAGCGCGCATTACAACCCCAACTGATATTCGTGTTGGAGATACTATCACCAGCACCGTTCACAAAGAGTTGCGCATTAATGCTATGAAAAATCATACCGCAACCCACATGCTTCAAGCTGCTCTTATACAGCTTTTTGGTAAGGGGATACAACAATCTGGATCATTGGTACACCCTGATTATCTCCGTTTTGATTTTACCTACCATGAACAATTAAGTGCGGCTGATATCACCAACATAGAAAATCTAGTTAATGAAAAAATCCGTGAAAATATTCCGGTAATTATCAAATCCATGACCATGGCTGAAGCAATCAAGCAAGGAGCGCTCGCCTTTTTTGGTGACAAATATAATCCTGAACAGGTGCGCATGGTAGGTATTGATGATTTTTCAACAGAACTATGTGGTGGCACCCACGTGCATGCAACCGGTGACATTGGTACATTTAAAATAACGGAAGTGAGTGCCCCTGCTGCTGGCTTGCGCCGTATTGTTGCGATGACTGGACCACGCGCTATCGAACTCTTTCAGCAAACATTTACAACAGTTAAAACATTAAGCACTGAATTTAAAGTTAAGCGTGAAGATGTGCTTGATGCAATCACCAAACAAAAAGAACAGATTAAAGAACTGCATACCAGTATAAAAGCACTAAAAAAGCAGATAATACACGCACAGATTCCTGCATGGGCCCAACGTATCACCCCTATTAATGGCATACCATTATTGTATCTTCATCTTGATGGATACAGCACTGAAGAATTAAAAGAAGTAGCTACCCAGCTTATGACCAAAAAAGCAGGTATGTACTTTTTAACAAGCACTATGGATAATAAGCACTTCTTTGTATGCATGCTATCCCCTGATCTTACTTCACGCATCGATCTTAAAAAGTTAAATACTTGGTTAAAAGAAACGTATCATCTTGCGGGCGGTGGCAGTCAGCATCTTCTCCAAGGTGGCGGACAAACTATTGACCAAGGGCTTGAGGCTGGTATACACAAATGGATAGAAAAAAATCTGTAACATAGGTGGGAGTTCAATTATGAAAAAACTTATTTTTTGTTTATCAGTAAGTGCACTTTTAAGTATGCATGATAGTAATGGCATGCAGCGCATAGCTAGATCTCTTCGGCCAATGGCACCAACTATAGCACGTCATTTATATACACTTACAACACCCCACTGGCCTGATCATACTGGAGAGCAAAAACAAAAACTGACACAACTAACCGTGGCACGCTTAAATAAAGAATTCCCAACAAAAAGCAGTGATCATCCTGTTCGAGATGAAAGAGTACTTAGAATCTTTATCAATCAAGTTGCTAAAGAGTTTTGTCCTGGGCCAGCAGAATATTCAACCGGCCATCTTGATCATCAATGCCTCAGATGCGGCCCTGCCCGTCGAGGAGCTCTTCACGAAGTAAAAGCAGCATTCAGGTAATAACCCTTGAATTTTACATAGTCTCTTAGCTAACCTATTGGTAGTATTTTATACTTTTTATAGTGGAGGAATTTACTGTGAAGAATTTTGTTCATATAGCTAGTATTGCTCTTGGGCTTTTGGTAGGCCACAGTGTGCAAGCAGCTGAAGAAAAAATAAAAGCAAATTCGCGTGTTCAACAAGGGCGATATGCATATGAAGTAAATCAAACAAATAATACTTTACAAATACTTGATGTAACGGATCCTAAATCACCACTATTAATAGGGACTGTAGAAACAGAAAAAAGTCCTGTATCAGTATATGTAGACGGTAGATGGGCATTCGTACTCAATAATGATGAACGTGAATTTCATGTTGCCACCATTCCCAACGTACAGATATTTGATGTCAGCAACCCAACAGCCCCAGTACTCGACCATTCTTTACCAACTTATAATCAATATACAAGTGTACACAGTAAAAATGGAAAAAACATTAAAATACCTGATGCTGTTCAAAAACGAATGGATCAATTATATCTTGAATGGAAAAGAAGAAATCCCGATGTTAAAGAACTTCTTGCTGCAGCAAGAGATGGCGACATAGAAGGCATTAAAAAAGCACTTACTGGTGTTGATATTGATAGCCAAAATGAAGCCGGTATTACTGCCCTTATGCGCGCCGCACAAAATAATAAAGTAGAAGCGGTTGAATTTTTATTAAGCAAAAAAGCAGACCCTACTATCACTGACAATATGGGAATGTCTGCATTAGAATTTGCGTTATATGCCCACCCTGCTACGAGCAAACCAGTACAGCGCCGCATAAAGCGCATCCTCGAATTACTCTTACAAGCGGGTGCTCCTAAAACAAAAAATGCGTATAAAACAGCAGTCAAATTTGGTTATCCTCAAGATATAACTGCACTCCTTTAGGGAGTTATTTCTATACGGATGTTATACTGCACCTGCAAATTCCTCATTTTAAGGGTAGCCCCCACCCATTTGCGTTAAAATACCCCTTATCTATACTGAGAAATAATAAATGGTAGTTATTTCGGAGGTATTTCCCATGAAAAATAGAGTACTTTTAGTGCTTTTTACCCTTATAACCATGGCTCCGGCCTATGGTATGTCTGATTTAGTAAGAAATGCAGTTAATGGAACGTTAGCAGCCCGTCTTTTAAGAAGCACCTCTGGGGTCAAGGATACCCAACGTCCAACACAGGACCACAAGAAAAAACACCTTGCTAAATCTTATGCTAAAGCCCGTAGGGCTAAATAAGCCTTTTTTGGGGTAGTTTTATGAAGATATATGTATTTATACTTAGT
>JBIOKB010000036.1:0-9332 GCA_044451405.1 Candidatus Babeliales bacterium | reverse complement strand
GTGTTAATCAGATCACAGCCAAATGCAAGATGTAAACTTTCATCACGCATAATATATTCAAACTGCTCACCAATACCGGTCATTTTATCTTGTCGTTTGAGCGCTAACATCATGGCAAACCCAGCATAGAAGAAAATTCCCTCCATGATCACATAATACCCAATAAGATCATGAATGAATTTTTGGATATTTGCTGGCGTATCAGTAATAAAGTTTGTATCAAATAATGAAGTTGTTAACCGTATTACAAAATCATCCTTTTCTTTAATAGATGGAACCATTTGATACATGTTGTAAATCTCTTCTGGATCAAGCCCGAGTGAATCACAACAATAAATAAAGGTATCAGTATGGATCGCTTCTTCATACGCTTGCCGCAACAAATACTGACGACATTCTGGGTTCGTTACATGCTTGTATACTGCTAACACCAAATTATTTGCAGTTAATGATTCTGCCGTTGAAAAAAATCCCAAGTTCCACAAAATAAGCCGCCGCTCTGTTGGTGTAAGCACGGTGGTTGATTTCCACTGCTCCACGTCACGCTGCATTGAAATTTCTTCTGGCGTCCAGTTATTAGCAACACCATCTTTATAATGCTGCCGTGCCCATAAATAGGTCATGGGCAATATTTTATTTGGATCTACTTTTGAGTTATTAATAATACTTTTTGTTGCCATGGTATATCCTTTAAATCACTATTTTTATCTTGCCCTTGCAAGCCTTGCCAAGCCAGTAGGCATGGATAGGCGAAGTAGGGTTATTGGCATGATTCACAATCAGCGTTATCCATAATGTTACATGCTTTTCCCGTCGTAGTAGCCGGCGCATAGCTTGTCGCATCAGCCGCAGACTCAACATAGGATGTTACCGTATCTGATGCATGCCCTTGTTGCCCTTCAACCACATATTCACGTTTTTGGGTAAAGCCAAACTTTTTTGCATCCAATGTTGATTTTTCAATCTGACTTGCCGCTAAGGTACGTAAATAATAAAAGGTTTTAAGACCTTTTCTCCAACCGGCCATATAAACATTGCTTAATTGTTTACCAGAGACACCCTTTAAAAACACGTTATGTGATTGACTTTGATCAATCCACTTACCACGCGCGGCAGTTAATGCAACCAACCACTCGGGGTCAATTTCAAACGCCTCTTTATATTTATCTTTAACTGCTTGTGGAATTGATGCAATCATAGATACCTGGCCATCATAATATTTAAGCTGATCAAGCATTTCTTGATTCCATAATCCAAGCTGCTTTAAATCTTCCACCAAGTATTTATTAACGATGGTAAACTCACCCGTCATATTTGATTTTACATAGATGTTTTTATAAATAGGCTCAATACAGGGGAAACAACCAGCAATGTTTGAAATTGTTGCTGTCGGCGCTAGTGCCATCGTATTAGAATTACGCATACCATACTGTTTTACATGTTCACGCACTGGCGTCCAATCAAGCGTCACAGTACGATCAACTTCAATTGGCATGCCCCGCTCTTGCTCTAACAATGCAAGTGTATCATAGGGGAAAATACCGCGATCCCACTTTGAACCTTTATATGATGAATAGGCGCCGCGCTCTTTTGCCAATTCTGATGAGGCTAAAATCACATTATAGGATATAAACTCCATAAGGTTATCCGCCACTTTTAATGCTTCTGGTGCATCAAAATTAATATTTAATTTATAGAGCAAATCTTGAAAACCCATGATACCCATACCAATAGGACGATGGCGCACGTTTGAGTTTTTTGCTTCTATGGTTGGATAAAAATTAATATCAATGACATTATCAAGCATTCTGACGGCAGTTTTGATGCTGGTGGCCAATGTTACTTTATCAATAACACCATTATTTACATGTTCCGATAAGTTAATGGAACCTAAATTACACACCGCAGTTTCATCTTCCGATGTATTTAAGGTGATTTCGGTACACAGATTAGAGTTGTGTATCACCCCTACATGATCTTGCGGCGAGCGAATATTAGATGGATCTTTAAACGTAATCCACGGATGACCAGTTTCAAATAACCGGCTCAACATTTTACGCCATAATTTTACTGCAGGAATCACTTTAAATTTATTAATTTCTCCACGATTAGCTTTTACTTCATATTCCGCATATTTTTCTTCAAACGCTCTGCCATAAATATGATGCAACTCTGGCGTTTCTTCGGGAGAGAACAATGTCCAATCCCCTTCATTAATAACACGCTTCATGAATAAATCGGGAATCCAATTTGCGGTATTAATGTCATGCGTTCTTCTGCGTTCATCACCCGTATTACGACGTAGATCAAGGAAATCTTCAATATCCAAATGCCACACTTCGAGATATACACAGGCAGCACCGCGACGCTTACCACTCCGGTTAATTGCTGCAGTCGTATCATTAGCAATTTTTAAAAATGGAATGAGCCCTTGGCTTTCAACTTTAATGGTATTAATCATTGAACCTGTTGCACGAATATTGGTCCAATCAGTACCAATACCACCAGACCATTTAGAAAGTTGGGCATTATCACCATAGGATTTAAAAATATGTCTCAAATCATCACTCACCGTATTTAAAAAGCATGAGCTGAGCTGTGGACGCGTTAACCCTGCATGCAATAATGTTGGCGTGCTTGGTACGTAATGCAACGATGAAATAGCATGATAAAACTCAATAGCGCGTGCGTTTTTGTCTGGCTCATTGAGCGCTAACCCCATGGCTACCCGCATCCAAAATGCTTGCGGGAGCTCTAAGCGCACATCGTTATATTTGGTATAGTACCGTTCGTATAATGTTTTTACCCCCATATAATCCAACAATGAATCCCGTTCAAGTTCAAGCGCAGCTGCTAACCGCTCTAAATCAAAGGTAAGCATGTCGGGTGTCAACAATTTAAACTCAACCCCTTGCTTAACACCGTTAATAAATATCTGACGATACGTAAGATCAGTGTCATGGCCCATAATGGATTGTTTTGCTACATCTTTAAATAACTTTTTTATTAAAAGACGTGCTGATACATACCCATAGGCAGGATCTTTTTCAATAAAAGCAACGGCAGCTAAAATAAGCGCATCTTCAACTTCTTGACTGCTAATACCATTAAATACATTGCGGCATGCTTCTTCAATTAAGAGCGGAATTGAAATGCTATGTTCTTTCCCAGCACTTGCCCACGTTAATGCATCAATCCATCGACTAACATTCAAAGGCTCGATTGTACCGTCACGCTTGGCAACACCAATATCTTTATATAATCGCTGAGCGTTCTGTTCTCCATCTGATATCGGTAGATACGTCACACCCGATAGCGTATTTGTTTTTCCAATATCCATAGCATTATCCTTTCATCATTCATATACACCGTGCTTCATTCTCACCTTTTTTTACACAAAAAATTATGCCATACATCATCACTGATGCGCAGACTAACGCACTATTTTTGTATGACAAATTACTTACAATTAGAATAATCGTCCTTTTTAGGGTGCTTATAATGTAACGGTTTAATACCCCACAAGCAAATAGTTTTCTTACTTTTTTTTCTGAACACATATTCTTCAATTTTTTCTACAACGATCAATTTTGATATTTCACTTTGCTAATTTTATTTTGATTATAAATTGCTCTCTTGAACTCCACATCCATACTCAATTTCACCCTAGTTTTTTATACACAATAAATGATAAATGGAAACTCTTGGATTGTTGTAATTTTTACTAAAATCTTTTTTGTGCATTAATGAAAATGTACGCAACAAAAAACCGATGTATCGCGTATAAACGTACATCGGTTGCCACTATAACAATGATTTATTATGCAAGTTCCCCAGGAACTGAGTTATGAAGTGTAGATAATACCCTAGCAGGAGCTGTGTTAGGAGGTGCAGATGGAAGAAGCTTATGTGGAAACAGCTGTATTCTCCCTAGATCGAGTGGCGGAACAGGCGATAGCCGGGCGGCGGAGCCTGATAAAGCTTGAGTACCATGTGCTGGGGAAAATAGGGGCGTTCCTGGAGAAGCTACACGAGTAGGCGTGGTGGATGATGCTGATACCATTCTTCTATCATTACCTGATTGCTTGCGTAATTGAGGAGGTAGTACTTGCAGTTGTTCTCCATCATCCTCCTGTTTATTGTCAGAAGCAGTAGCTACTGACCTGGAAGAATCTGTAGGAACAATAGTAGCCACAGGCGTTGTCCATCTTCTACACATACGAGCAAGACACCGAGAAAAACAGCTGGAATAACAGCTGAAAGTACAGCTTCTTCTTTCTGTGTGAGTAATAGTAACGCTCCCCGGTTGGGACATGTCAGCAGCGTGCACTGCTATAGCATAAAAAACACATAGTAACAGATATGAGAAATATGTACGCATAACACTCCTTTTTTTAAACTTCATGTGATATGAGTATGACAAAAGGAGGAATTGCAAAGCAATTACCTATCGCTTTTTTTGCTCGGGTTTATTTTTTGAGTTGATTTGCTCAGGGAGCAACTTACGTGCTTGAAATCGTATATATTCATTTGGCGTCAGTCCCCGCGTACTCACATGATTCTGTTTTTCTTGAAGGGTTCTTTTAAATTTTTCAAGGGGCATCAATTGCTCAAGCGTTTCTTTAGTAACCCAATGCGCTCCTCGACCAACTGTGATCAAGTATTCTCTTTCCCCATTGTCTGCTATACGCATTTGCAATGTCTTTTTAGGAGTAGGCTTATGTGTTTTGCGTTCTTTAATAGGAGGAAGTTTCACTGATTTTTTTTGTGTGTGTTCAGCACCGTAGAGCAAAGGAGAGAGCAATAACAAGCTTATCCATAGCATGTTCATACAACCTCCGTACGTACATGCTGTACTGGTGTTGGTGATAGTGGCGGTTGTGGTGTTAGTGCTCCAGATTGACGTGCAGTTGATTGTTCAATACTTAATGTTATAACACCTAATCCTCCTAATGGAGTAACTGCACGTAAAGAAGCAGCCGCTACTTGCTGCGCTGCGTCTTCCGCCTTATGCATCTGCTGTGCTTTTTTGAAATTTTTTATATGTTCTGGATCGGATGTTTTACCCGTCGCACGTCTGTGACGCCCCTCAGCCGTACTCTGAAATGCATCACGCAAGCCACCTGAGTTAGCGGTAAGCAAGCGTCTTCTTCTATCTTCTTTTATGCTTTGATCTAACCGTGCGCGTTCTTCACTTAGTCTTTTTTGTTCTGCTTCACGTTCTTGCGCATCACGTTTTGCTTGCGTTTTCATACACTCACAGGCACATTTCCACCAAGGCTTTTTTGGTTGAACACCCTTAGGATTAACTTGCATCGCAAAAGCTATGTTTGTTGGTATAAGAAGCAGTACTAGTATGCGATACATCATAAATGTCCTTTAAGCTTCGCTTGGTGTATCGTCAGGTACACCAGGTAACTGTATCGTTGCCACCGGCACTGTCGAATTTGGTAAAGTATCTACAAATGTGAATTTTACAGGAGTAGGCAGCGCTCTTGGTTTAGGACGTGGTGATGATACAGAAATATCATCAAGTACTTGTGTTTGAAGAGAAGTAACATCTTCATGCCCCCTGTGTTGCCCTCTACGACTTCTTGCGCTATGACTTCGACGACTATGTTCAACTTCGCCCTTCATATGAACAACTTTCAATTGTTCTCCGATAGTCATTCGCTTTGATAAGGTAATCTTTTCGCCTTCCTTGCCTCCTTCTTGTTGATTACGCGCCTGTTCTGCAAGCTCTTGAGCTTTAAGCCCATAAGCAGCTTTTGAAAGGGTTCTTCTGCCATCCAATTCAACTTTAGCAGAAGGGGAATTAAGATTTGTATTTTTATGTTGTTGAGCACGACTGTACGCTACGTCCTGAGCTAATTCAACTGAATTTGTTCTCAGTGAAACTCGAACAACATTTGGATGGCGCCTAAGAGCTTTTTCAGCTCGTGCTATTTTTTGTTTTTCTGTGCTACAAAAACAGAAGCAACTACTTTCTGATGCTGATTGATCAGCTGCCTGCATAAACATAGGAGAAGCTATGATACCTATAAATACTGTAATCCATTTCATTGATATTCCTTAGGGCTATATTTTCTAAAGGAATTATAGAATACCATATAATTACTTATTTTTCTACCTACCTCTGAGCCATATTTTTCTACCTGAAACCCTTCCCGCTTTGAGACACAAGAGATAGAATAGGATGCGGTGTATACATAAAAAGTGGCCGCGCCTGCATATAAAACTGCTGCAATTGTTTGCTAATGTAATGATGCAGTTCATGGTGAGTAATAGTCCCCTGTACCAATGCTTGTACCGAGCGTGTACCAACCGCCTTATCAAAAGCAGGAGAAAACTGAAGCGATACCCCAGCATCTTTAAAAAACTGTACGGTGGTTAAAAAGACTGTCCATGATGAAACTTTGTTAATATCAGCAATAGAAAGCAACAACCCTTTATATGATTTTTGTGTTTGCTTATTACTATAGGCATATAGCTCACTCTCAATGTGATGTGTACGCAATAGATTCTGCAACTGCTGCCACCGCGCTTCACTCACGGTATTAGTCGGCAACATAATGCACTGCAAAGCGTTATCAGTACCTATGCAGGTATGAAATGGCCGTATTTCACCAATTAATCCCAAAAAGCTGTAACCATAACACGCAGCTTTTGTAGTGATATTGGGGGAAAGCATGCATGTATCGGCCATGTATGTAGTTTGATGGCGATAATAATTGCGCATAGGAACCACATATAATGATGCTGGATCTTTCAGCAGGTGCACATTAAAAAAACTTGCAAGTTCTCCAACCGTCATACCATGCCGTATGGGAATGGGTGCGCTAGAAATAAATGATTGTAACTCAGGCTCAACAAGCGGCCCTTCCATCACATATCCTAATGGATTTGGCCTATCTAATACGATCAGCTCTTTATGAAACCGCGCTGCTGCTTTAAGCACCTCAAACAACGTTGAAATATACGTATAATGACGCATGCCCGAATCTTGTACATCAAAAATAAGTACATCAAGGTTACCTAGCGTATTCTCTTGAATGTCTTTACCCTTTCCATTGCTATACAAACTTATCACCGACAATCCTGATTTTTGATCAATGGTAGTTGCTACATCGTGCTCAGCTTGTACACGTCCGGTTAACCCATGCTCAGGAGCTAACAAAACGTGTATTGAAAGCCCGTATGAACGCAGTACTTCCAACGTACCACGCCCCCGTTGATCTTTCCCGGTTTGATTAGTAATAAGGCCAATGCGCTTTTCTTTAAGATGGGTGCGTAATGAGACTGGTATATTTTCCACCCCAAGTTTAAACTCTCCTGCACTTATCCAGAGTATACACATACTACTTATGCATATGATAATACGAGCATGCATACCAGACTCCTTTAGATAGTTACCACTTTTGGTAATGGGGTATACATAAATGAACTTGCTGCCTTATGGAAAAAATTACGCAATGCAGCATTCATAGAAACACCTAAATCATCTCGGGGGATACTACCTTCTAAGTATTCCCGCAATTGTGCCGTTCCTACCGCAACATCAAAATTTGAAGAAAATGAAAGTTTAACGCCATTATTTTTAAAGAATGTAACAACAACGAGTAGTGTAGAAAATGAAGAAAAATCATTTATGTCACGAATGCAGATAGTAAGCCCACTACAATACTGTTTCTTACGTTGACTATAATACCGATACAAACGGCTTTCTACGCCCTGATCTTTTAATAATGACCGCAATTCGTACCATTTTTGTTTAGGAAATTGAATTGATTCAGGCAAGGTAATACATTGAAATACTTTGTCAGTACCAATTCCTACATCAAAAGGAGCTATCTCACCCAGTAATCCTAACAAGGAATACCCATAACAAGCGTCAATGGTTGGAATATTTGGTGATAAATTACCACTTAACAAGGAACGATATTTTATATTGGTACGGTGATAGTTTTCCATCGGCACAATTTGCAAATCGATAGACTTACTCAATACATACTTATTTAAATAATGGGCAAGCTCACCTGAAGTCATGCCATGCCGTAAGGGAATAGGAACGCCTGGGGTATTACCAAGTAACTCATCTTCAACAAACAATCCTTCCATGTAATGTCCCAACAAGTTAGGACGATCAAAGACGATCATTTTTTTGTTATATGACGATGCGATCTTCATCGCTTCAAGCAAAGTAGTAACATATCCTTGGCGCATGCCTGAATCTTGCATATCAAAGGCCAACACATCAACATGCTTGATTGCATACGATTGCAAACTAGCATCATCAAATACATAGTCCCACGCAATTAATGGAATATTGGTTGTGTGATCAATTGCTCTATCAGCAGATGTTCCTTTTTTATCTGCATGAAAGCCATGTTTTGGCGTAAATATATAGGCAATATTAATTCCTTTTGAGCGCAACACGTCAATATTGCGATTACCGTGCTGATCTTTGCCTGTTTGGTTTGTTATAAGACCAACTTTATAGGAAGTTCCCTGTGATGTATTAAAACTTTTTACCAATGACGGTGAAATATTTTCTAGTCCAAGTTTAAATGATGCTTGCAATGGGGCTTCATCGGCACGTGGTTGCGATTGTGCATAATAGACAAACAACTTGGGAGTAAACATTGCAATAAGCAATACGCAAAAAATTGTTGTTAATGATTTTAGGTATGCAACCATGCGTTGTAATAACCGTACCATTTTTCCCCCCATTATTATGCTGTATCATACCTTATAGTAACAACCACAAACTTTTCATATCAAGAAATTTCTATTAAAAAAATAAAAGTTATAGTTACAACAAGGATAATAATGCTCCGCATTAAACCCAATCATAGTTGTGCTTCATGCAATACATGCATGATTGTCCGGGCATTTTTAGGCTTTTTTTCACGTAATAGCTGTACATAATAATCAACTGAATTTCCCGCCTCATCACACTTACTACAATCTGCACCACAGGTACGTAATGCGCGTACAAGTGCAACATCACCTTCCACTATCGCTTCTATAAGTGGTGTATATCCGGTAACAGGGTCATATGCATTCACATCTGCACCAAGCGAAACGGCAACGTGTAAAGCAGCAACATTATGTGCTTTAATAGATTTATGCAAAGCACGGGTAACTTGTTCGGTGGGTGATAGACGGGGTAATTCTTGGGCTTCTTTTAAAATTGCATACGATGGTAGATAGGTAAGTACAATAAAACCAACAAGCACCCAATATATGCGCTTCATGTCGCCCTCTTTTTCTATTACACGCCAGATAAGCGTAGGCTTAGTATTAGACATCATTGTTAGTATAGCAAATAC
>JBIOKB010000035.1:0-9424 GCA_044451405.1 Candidatus Babeliales bacterium | reverse complement strand
TCTCTAAGTAATAAGAGGATATTTAATTCATGTATCTATTGCTCAATATATTGGACTTATTTTTTTATTGGAGCAATAGCCATCTCAAATCCAATAGCATGCAATACTGTTTTGAGTGAGGTCAAGCGAGGATTTCCGTTTTCAGAGAGCATGCGATAAAGATTTTGTTTGTTAAGATTTGTTTCCTCTGCTAGATCTGCAATGGTACCACCACGTGCTTCAAGTACATCGCGTAATGCTAGAAGAAAGACGCGTTCATCTTCATCAGCAAGTGCTGCTTTTAAATATGCAGCAGCTTCTTTAGGGTCTTGAAGATTTTCAAGTAATATTTCTTGAAAATCTCGGTATGTTCTTTTTTTGGTTTTTCTTGTCATGTTTGTGACTCCTTGTGATCAAGCCAATATCGCTCAGCTTTTGCAATATCTCTTGTTTGGCTTCCCTTATCGCCCCCAGTTAATAAAACTACTATGCTATTACCCTCTTTTCCAAAATATATCCGATATCCAGGACCATAATCTATTATCAATTCCCAAACACCTGATGCTTGTTTGAGTAGCTTACTTTTACCAAAATTGCCGAGGCTCAGGCGTTTTAATCTTGCGGTAATCAGAGCTCTTGTTTCTTTGTCCAGGTCAAATAACCATTCAGTAAAGGGCTCTTTTTGCGTATTTGTTTTGTAAACTATGATTTTTATTAAGCTCATATTTCAATTGTAGCTTATAAGCTAATAGGATGCAATAGTTTATAACTATGGTCGATGCAGTTAATTCTTGTTGTTTTGCCTTTGATCTGGGTAGGCTGGGGCAAAATAACTATGGAAGGGTAACTATGTATATCGTATGGCTACTGATAAGTATGAGTGGGATGGTGTTGGCCGCGGCACAAAAACCAGTCATAAAAAACACAAACACCATGTATGAGCCAGGTATAATTAAAAAAGCAGTGAGTTACAAGCGATCAAAATATGAGGTTAAAGAAGCATTTGCTCAGCAACTTGCTGATTTTAAAAAAGTTTACGGCGATCTGAATAAAGATATCCCTGCAAAAACGGATAGTGTGCTGCGTGTAGTAACGTATAACATCATGGGTGAAAAAACGGTACGCGGCATACAAACAATCGCTATGTTTGACGAGCTTAAAAAGATACAAGCTGATGTAGTGATTATCCAAGAAGCGAAATTGCCCCATACACTAACTATGTTAAAAGATCTTGGCTATCAATATACAACGTCCTGCTCGGGATCAGGCATCTATGGTGAGATGGTAAATGTAATTGCATCAAAACAACCGTTTGCAACAAAACCAGTACAATACACATTCAAACATCTTGCTAAAGCTGGCGTGCGAGTAAAACATCAGTTGTGTTTTGTAAAAGTAACACTTGATCTAAAATCATGCGGCATCAAAAAACCGTTGGTAATATATGGTGTGCATCTTGAAGGTAATGATGAACAGTTGCGGTTTGAAGAACTTAAAGATCTTAAAGAAATGGCGCGCGTATATGATAGCGGAAGCAATGTGTTGATAGCAGGTACGTTTAATGAAACGCGTGACATGCCAGGATTAACCATCTTTGAACATGCATTATTTGATGACAAAAATCCATCGGGATTTGTAACAACGTTTACCAAGCTGAACGTTCAAGCGCCCTATTTTACCCACTGGTCAGGACAAGAGCTTGATTTTATCTACCTAAGAGATTGGTATGTACAAAATGGGAATAAGATTACTGATTGGAACATGCCACTAAACGGCTCCTATCTTTATTACAGCGATGCTACTGGACGTATGCCGGTGATTGTAGATCTGGCGTGCAAAAAGTGACACTTAATTTTCTTCTTTTCTTCTCCTATTTTTGCTAAAGATTAAATACAGTTTCAAAAACCCTATTCTATTATAAGGAGATGGTATGAAGTTGATGGATAAGGTGCTTGCACTTGTCGAAGCTGCATTACGTGGCGTATCTATTTATTACTTTCTGTATTGCATCAAAAATGATGATATAAATTTGGTACAAAGCTCAGTTATCCTCTTGGTACTTGGTTATGCAGCGGCATTTGCGTGTCCATGGTTTAGACATACCAATGCATGGAAACAAATGTGTAGAGAGAAATAAAGTCTCTTATCATGTAGAGAACCCCAGATCAACTTTCGCAGTTGGTCTGGGGTTTTTAATGAGTGTGCTTTTTTTGTAAGAGAATGAGTTAACCTTTACCAAGAAGAATGTTTATGAGCTCTTGATTATCACCAGCTAATGCTAACGTAGGTTCTTCGGTATATCCTGATTTGTAGAGTGGATGGGCAATTCTTTCTCCCCAGGTACCGTGGCTTATGTCAGCGCGTTCTTTAATAAGATAACGAACGAGATCTGTGGCAGTTCGATCGCCATTTTTAGCTAATAGTACTGCTTCACGCAGTGGCATTCCCCAAAATCCCTTAACTGTATGTTTTTCTACAAATTCTTTAATGGTAGTAGCTTTTTTTTCTGCTACTGCTTTAAGAAGTGCTTGCTCTAATTTAGTGGTTTTTTCTCTTCTATATTCATCAGTGTTTGCTTCGGGAATTTTATCATCAGGAGTCGGTGCGGGTAATTCCATAGTATAAGAGATGGAATGAACAAGAATGATAGTTATTGCGGTTATGTTTTGAAATAAAGAATGTGTCATGGGGCTCCTTTGCATTAATGAGTACACATATAGGCTAATACTCTTGAGCATGAGATGCAACAGCTCACCAGTACTCGTGTAAACAGGCAGGTAGTTCATGATAATCATGTGCTTCCAACTGCTTGCTAAAATCAGCGCCACAATAAGTATTCCAAAACAATATCACGCGATCATGATGCTGTTGTGCATCATCAAGCATTGCTGCACATGCTTTTGCGGTGTAGGTGCCTTCCAATTGAATGCCTTCTAATTCACGCATGATACGCGTAGCGTCATTTCCTTCAGCGGTACATACGCCATAATTTGGGCCAGCAAAATTAGTAATAATCGTTATATCATCTGCGCTATACGTATATTCTGGGAATGATTGATCTATGCTGCATAGCAGCGCATTGGTCTTATTAAAGAGTTTTTTAACACCAGTTTCAAAATCAGTGTCAGGTTCTACTGAAACGGCAACAATATGCACGTTAAGTCCTGCAGCCTTGCATCCTAATAATAATCCAGCGGCCGTTCCACAGCTGCCAACGGGAAGATAAACATGTGTTGGCTGCGGTATGAAGCCTTGATTAATTTGCTCTTTCAACTCATATGCAGCATTTACAAATCCAAGCGCACCATGAGCATTAGAACCTCCCGTAGGAATGATATATGGCGCTTTGCCATCTTTTTTAAGATGTGCAAGCCAGGCGATGAGAGCTTCAAGATTACGATTGCCAACCGATGCATTGTAATGAAGTTCGCTGTTGCACAGTAGATGCATCTTCAGATTTTGTTGTACGACGAGTGAAGGTTCTTGATGCTTGAGCATACAAATGGGCTGCATGCCTAAGCGGTGTGCGTGTACGGCAGTGGCTACTGCATGATTTGATCCAGCAGCGCCAAAGGTCATGACATGAGAGGCTCCTAATGCTTGGGCTTGAGCGAGTAGGAATTCTAACTTACGAACTTTATTGCCGCCATAGATAATGTTACCAAGCTCATCGTGGCCACCCGTTAGATCGTCCCGTTTGATGTATAGTTCAGTGCCATAGACAGCACTCAGATTATTAAGCCGTTGCACGGGTGTTGGTAGTGCAGCAAGGGAAATGTAGGGAATTGTATCGCATAGTGTTGGGTATGCTTCAAAGAGATAATTGGTAGCGCTGCTTTGATACGCTGATGGGTAGGCATACGTTGCAAGTTTGGCGTTAAGATAATCAATCCAAGAACTATCGATCATATGGGTAATGCCAAAATGGGTAAAAAGCTCTTGTTCAGTAGTTTGTGCATAAGGAGCGCAATACGTAGGGACAGGAAGTAGTAATAAAGCGATATGGAGGACTATATGTTTCATGATAAGATCTTTCAGTATAGAAATGTTTTAATATTGTGTTTTTATTGACTATCAAAAGGGTTACCCATTTTTTCCAGTGGCCCATAGATTAAATTAAGAGCACTATTTTTCAAGAGAAACCATGCAAATGAAACAAGACCGCTAATGTTTTTAGGCCTTCTTGTTATACCAGCTAATGTTGGAAGATGCTCAGTATCAATTACAACAATTTTTTTCGTGTTACGTTCGATTATAAAATTATTAGGGTTAACATCAATGCGAAAATCTATATCTTTGCAAAAATCAAATGCGGTTAAAGCCATTTTTTTGAGGGAAGCGCGGTCATTTGCATGTGACCAGTGCATTATTTTTTCTGATTCAATGGCATCGGCAATAATACAATAAATACTTGGAATAGTGATACAGAGATTTTTCGATTCAAAATTATTCCCCGTAATAATTAATCCTTTGCTGTTAGAAGGCGTCCAAAACCATTTGCGGGGCAGATCAATACGTTCAGCCCACTTGGGGTTTTGTGCAATTAATGCCTTTATGGTAAGCAGGTTTTTAATACGGGTAAATCCCGCAAGATGTCGATTAATTCCGCCACAAACCAACTGTATGATAAAAGATGCAAATCCTTGAAATCCTCCTTTTTTTAACGGTTTTACAAAGATTTCAGGGTTCTCTATAAATAATTTAATCACAAAGGGATACTTATTGCATGTGAGTATCAGGCTGCCAGCACGTAATTTGGTACAAGAAGTTCGATCTCCGAGCACCGTAAAATGGGTAAAAACTTTTTTACCTGCTTGAACCTCACGTACAAGTTCTTCAAGTAATGTATGTAATGTTTTGCCTTCTACTGATTGAGTGGGTTCATTTCGGTAGGGAATGTGCGTAGAGGGCAACTGGTGTTGGTTTAAGAATTCTTTATCAAAAGTGTGAAATAGCGGCCATTCCCATATAAAATTCGATGACAGATAGTATGTTGTATTATCATCGATAAAGCGAACAGCAATCGTTGGTTTTTGCATAGAAAAAGGCCTTTATATAAAATTCCTACGTATTCAGTATAAAAAGAGGTGCCTAAAAAGCGCAATGAAAGGAGAGCTGTGCGGGGTAAGACAGGCGCCTTGAAATTCAAATAGAATAATTGAATAGGAAATAGGCCAAGAATAGCTTATTGGTTTGTAGAGTGCGCTATTTCATTGTATTTTTACCCAAAACAGCTACTATAAAAGCTATGAATAAAGCCACAATTCTCTCACTGTTTTTTATCTTAGTAATTGGTATCACGTACCTTTCTACTCTACCGCCCATTAAACGGTATCTTGTTACGTATGCCCAGAAGAGCATGGAGGAGGCCTATGGGTCAGTACCATTATCCCCAGTCCATGAAGTCAAGGTACAGGCAATTGCCAAGGAACTCGGGGTAATCGAATCCATTGTGATGCGTAAAATGAACACTAACGCGTTGAAGGCTTTTGGATATTATAATGCTATAGCAGCTTCGCATGTCTTTCTAGGCATACTGCCATTAGTCGACACCCCATTTCTTTTTGTCAGCGAAGGTTTTTTTGAAGATCTTTCAGAACGAGAACAGCGATTTTTAATTGGTCATGAGCTTATTCACATTAAAGAACGGCATACCAAGTATATACAGCTGGTAATGGTACTGGTATCGCTTGCATTATGTATCCTGTGGTGGTTATATGCTCGCAAAAGAACAGAAGCGGTAATTGCTATCTATATCCCTGAATCATATCGTCTTCTAACATTGTTTTGTGCAGGATTTATTTCAATATGTATGCTTGAAGTAATTCCGGACCTTATGCAGTTGTGGTACCGGCGTCACATAGAGTGGCGAGCTGATCACCAATCGCTTGCACTCTTGAACTCTCACGATGGTGGCGTACAGCTTATGGAGCGCTGGATGAAAGAATTTAAGATACCGCAGATTAATCCATATTGGGGGTTATTGTCAGATCATCCATCCTGCCATGAACGACGTGCATATTGTCTTGCACAGAAACATTCTATTATCAAAGAGGTCTTATGAATAAATTGAGTATTATACTCATGAGTCTATTAACTACTGCTGTTATCTCAGCAACCATGGTTGAATTTGTAGAAGATGGGTATACAGTCCAAGCCCCTAAAGAAATAACCGATTTGGTAGCGGAAGCAGCGCGCATTGTTGATTTTGATAAACCGTATGAAGTTGTAGTTCCTAAAAAAGCAGGCTTACAAGTAAATCCATGGAATCGTTTTATCAGTTCCGCTGTTAATTCAGTTACCAATAACTGGCTTGTGTTAGTTAATCCCGATTGGCTTTCAACGTTCCCGCATGATCAACAAATATTCTTGATCAGTCGTTGCTTTATGCAAGGTAACATGGGAATGATTCCGCCAATTGCAAAGTATATTTCGTGGCTCTTTGTTATTGCATCATGGGTTGTGATATACGGTATATATCGTCTTTTAAATAGAACGCGTCTGAGTGAGCAAAAAACTGCTGTGCGCATCGCGCTTGCAGTTGGCATAGTCATGATGTTGAATATTGCCGTTGTTAATAAATTGCAAATGAAGCTGCTCGATTATATGTATCGCAAACATGACAAAGCAGTGAACATGGCAGTGATTGAAAAGACAGGCAATCGTGAAGCAGCTATTCAAGCATTGCAAGCCTATGATGCAGCGATTAAAAAGAGCATTAAAGAAGGTGAAGCATCACTTGTGCCATTTGAAATGATTTTTGATATCATGGCTCAGGCGTTAAAAACTTCTTGACCCTAGCATGATGTCATGTCGTATAAAAGGATGAGTATGAAGCACGATACTGATTTAATGATCCTTTTATGTATTGAGGAACTATGTTCAATAATCGCAGAACATTAAGTGCTATTTTTAGCCTTGTTATGCTCATTTCACAGCCTACATCGGCAGCCTCTTTGGTCAATGCGCAAGCTTCGGCGGGCACGATGGCTGCAGCTGAGGCTGAAGATTACACCACAGGTAAGACCAAAATTACGCAGATTTTATCGGATGAAAATTTAGGTGTTGCTGCGTATAACAAAGCACATATCCACTATGCAGAAACCCAGAATCTTGCCAAAGATTTACAAGTTAATGAGATAGCAAACTTCTTTGGCTGTAAGACAGAAATAGGGCGTACGTTTATTGCGCAAACACTCTCATGTCCAGTAAAAGCTGAAGATAAAGAGACAGTTCTCTTGGCGCGTCAACAAGCTATTAGAACATTAGTTGAAAATGCAGCGTTGCGCGAAGAAGTAGGGAAGTTGCTTGAGCAAGCAAAGCACGAAGAACAAGACGTTATAAAGTTGATGTCTGAGTTCTTTAAGGGTAAAACCTGCCCGGATCTTGCTAAACTGGAAATTGTAAAAAAACAATATCCAGCGATGTATCCGCTGAGCGAATTTATGATCATGAATCCTACGGGTAAAGCGGTAGGAACTGCACTTAATACTATAAGTTTATTAAGTATGGCAGCTTTAACTGGTTATTGCGCTAAAAGTGCATATACGCTGTCGCAAGCAGGTCAACCATACGGGTTCCAAGCAGGTCTTGCTGCTTATTATGGGCTCTTTTTAGCTTATGTAGGGTATGAAGTAAACAAAGATTATTCTACCGCTGCAGAAAAACGCCAAAAAATGCATGCGCTCAATCAGTTGATTGCAATTGCACAGCACTGTGAAACTCTATGCACACATAATGGGATCAAAACGCAATTTAACATGAGCAACACGCATGATGCACAAAGCGCTGAATTAGTGAAGCAATTACAGCATGCGCGCTATGCCCATAAAAATACCGTGTTCTTTAATACCGCGCTCGTTCATACATTCCTTTATCGTCTCTATCAACAAGAAAAACATCTAGCACACGTATTTGCGTGCATTGCAGAAATGGATGCGTATCATGCAATTGCAACCAAAATCGTTGAATCTCAAAATTCAAATAATCGGTTTTGCTTTGCAATCTTTGTAGATGCAAAAAAACCACGTGTTATAACGAATGATTTCTGGAACGTGCTCGTTAAAAATGCGGTAACAAGTAATCTTACTGAAGAT
Organism: Candidatus Babeliales bacterium; assembly: GCA_044451405.1. Taxonomy (GTDB): domain Bacteria; phylum Babelota; class Babeliae; order Babelales; family Vermiphilaceae; genus JBIOKB01. Next base: position 1,349 of record JBIOKB010000035.1, on the reverse strand, counting down.
CGGCATATTATTTTAACGGGACCAAATGCAGGTGGTAAAACAACAACCATCAGAGCGTTGTTGCAAAACATTGTATTAGGTCAAAGCTTTGGAGTAGCTGCAGCGCAACACTTTGAATTCACGATGTTTGATGTTATTCACTCATATTTGAATATCTCTGATGACCTTATTAATGGTCTTTCATTGTTTGCTTCAGAAGTAAAACGAGCACAAGATATATTACAGAAGATGAAATCATTAGAGCAAAAAACTAAGTTCTTCTTTGCACTTGATGAATTATTTACCGGTACGGTTGCTGAAGATGGTGAAGCATGTGCCTATAATTTTGTTAAGAAAATAGCAGAATTTGATGGCGTTCAATTTGTCTATGCAACCCACTTTAACAAGCTTAAAGAGCTCGGTAATGATAGTGCATTGTGTGTTAACTATAAAGTTGATGCGCCGACCAAAAATGCTGAAGGTAAGTTGGTATATCCATACACCTTGAGCCAAGGTGCTAATGAGGCGCGCGTTGCGCTCGATCTTGCACGTGAAGCAAATTTATTTGCATAAGAGTTGAATTATAAAACAAATGGGCCCAGATTGAAGTACTTCGATCTGGGCCCTATTTGTTTTATACTCAATTTCATAAGTTCTTTCATGCGATCTATTCATATATGAGGGTCCAATGTTACTTATCATTTTCAGTGTTATTTTTGGTACAGCTCATTGCAACGCAGCTCAAGAATTATTACCGATAACTGATCGATGCATAGTTGAATGTGAGCATCTTCCTGGTGGTCTATCACACAATATTATCAAGTATAAAACCTCTTTGGGGAATTATTATATTTTTAGACAGGGTAAAAAACGAGGCAATAAAGATCGATTTAATAGGGTTGTATCAATTGCTCAACAGGTAGCTAAGTTACAACTAGCTCCGTATATATACAATTTTAACGATACCCATCAGCAGATTCTCATGAGCTATATCCCAAATGTTGCATGGCCTTCATATGAAGAAAATGAGCAGCCGTATGGTGCAACCATGCATATGTTAAGAAAATTTCATGATGGTCTGCGATCAGAAGTGCTTAAAAGCAACCCAACAACCTATCAACCATTTTCAGCTATCTTAGATAGGGAGAAGTACTTTATAGATGATCCAAACTTGCCGCATCAGTTTAAGGTAGCGTTTGATAGGGTGAAAATATCCTACGAAAAAGTACAGCCATGGCTTAAAACGAATGCTACTATTTATCATGGAGATTTAAAAAAGAAGAATGTGCTTCTTGAACAGAAAGACGACCAATTACGTCCATGGTTAATAGACTTTGAGTATGCCGCAGTAGGTCATCCCTATTTTGATA
>JBIOKB010000034.1:0-9478 GCA_044451405.1 Candidatus Babeliales bacterium | reverse complement strand
TTGCGTGGACACGTTAACATGTGGCACATCAACTGCAGTAGCAACGGCGTCCACCGTAGCACCAGCTACGGTATTAAAGTTAAGTGGCACCATCAGTTCTTGTATGCCATTGGTGTGGGTACCATAATAGGCAAGATGCACGTTACCATCTTTTATAGCAGGATTGTTTGTTGTTGCTTGCACGGTAAATGTCACATCGCTCGTATATACTTTTTTCGTTTCATTAAACGTAGGGTCATATTGCGCGACTGGTTGAGTTGATGCATGCACTTGCGAAAGCGTGATGTCTGGATGATCAACTGAACAGGCAATATAATCGTTATATAAATAGCTGCCTTCGGGAACGGGGATGGTGATAGTTGCAGTGGTGGAGGAGGGGTTGGTGTACGTGATTATGCTTGTTGCTAATGTGAGAATGGATGCGATTTTTTTTATAGTCATGTAATTACTCGAGTTAAAAATTATTACTATGTGCGTACACTATACTATCTCATGTAATGTCTGTAAATTTGTTGAGCATTTTACATAGATACGGGAGAAATTATGAAACCAACAAACTTACTCTACTTAACACACATGCAACAACTTACTGGTTCAGCAGAAGTTCTTGGTGTTGAGCAGGGAGAAAAAACAACCGTACATCTTGATCAAACCATATTTTATCCCCAAGGTGGCGGCCAGCCATTTGATATGGGCATTATAGAAGGCGCTGAAAACAAATTTATTGTTGATGAAGTGCGTTTTGCTGATGGTATTGTTGCCCATAAAGGCCACTTTGAATCGGGCAATTTTCCCGCGCATTTCCCCGTTATGCTCCATGTGAATGAAGCGCGCCGCTGGCTTAACAGCCGCTTGCACACCGCAGGGCATATTATTGATCGCGCGGTTGATGCATTGGAATTAGGATGGGAGCCAACAAAAGCGTATCACTTTCCTGAAGGGTCGTATGTTGAATATAAAGGAACAACTGATGCGGCCGAATTTGGGAATATACAAGCCAAAATCCAAGAGCTCTGTAATCATTACATAGCAGAGAATTTGCCCATTTCCTGCCGCTTTGCATCATTAGAGGAAGTAAAGCAATTATGTCCGAATGCTCCAACTAATTTTTGGTCAAATCTTCCGAAAGACAAACCAATTAGGTTGGTGATGGTTGATATGTTTGCGGTGCCATGCGGAGGCACACACGTGCGATCGCTGGCTGATCTTGATACAATGGTTATTACCAAGATCAAGAAGAAAGGCGATGATATTCGTGTAAGTTATGATGTGAAACGGTAGTGAGTAGAGTGTGTTCATGGAATTATCCCATAATTTTCTCCAGACATTTGCGCAGAAAGAAGCTAAACGCTTTAAAGTCAAAGTAGGTGTTTTTCTGTTCCTGGTCCAAAATAACCATATTTTATTATTACGGCGTTATCAAACAGGTATCGATGATGGTAATTATGTGGTACCTATGGGTGGCATTGAAGGCGGAGAAACATTAACAGCCGCACTCATTCGTGAAGCATATGAAGAAGCTAACATTATTATAGAACCAGATCATGTGCAGGTGAGCCATATAATGCATCGTCTTCATCCAATGCCACAGAATTTGTCCTTTGAACAATTAGATGTGTTCTTTTATGCTTCATCATATAAAGGGACCATTGAAAACAAAGAGCCGCATAAATGTGATGAGTTACAATTTTATCCCCTACATAATTTACCATCTAACACGGTACCGTTTATTCGTGCAGCAATTGAGAATATGCGGGATAAAAAAATATTTTCTGAATTTGGATGGGATAATAAAATTTAACAATATGTGTTTTTAGGATTGATCATGCATATCAAAATACTTGTACCAATTCTTTTAATAATTAGCTGTTATCCAAATACTGTGCATGGCGCACACATGAACCGGCGCACTAAAAATAGTATTCAAAATCGCCAAGCACGGCAAATAAAGGCAGCAGAAAAAATTAAAAAACGCTGTCAAGCACGAAACAAAGAAGTTGCAGATAAGGAGAGAAAAGCGAGAATTGAAGCGGCCATTATTGCACATAAAAAAGATGCCCCTTATAGGCCGTGGAAAGTACATTATCTTTATAACTACAAATTGAGATTATTGGAACGAGAAGTTCCAAGGGAGTACATAAGTTCAGATCATCTATTGGGTTTGATTCAAGAGGAAGAGTCTTATATTAACCGGACACATTTTTGAAGGCTGGAATCACGTACAATAAATTGCTCTATTTTTTATAGTTGACCATGAGAGTTCGCTTTAACCGTTCTATCTTTAGGTAAGGATTCCCACGGAGTAATTGTAATGAGATAACCAGCAACAATATTGTGTAGATCAGGGATTAGTGGGAGTATGTTATTAAGTATTGCTACTATTCTGAATTTTTCTTTTTCATAACGAGCATCATTAAGAAATTGCATAGCACGCATATTTGCTTTGCTAGACTGCCACATCTCTCCCTCTGTATATTTATAAGCCAACCTAATATCACTATCATGAAGTTCTGGTTTTTCCATGACTGATAACATGCATGCTAAACGGTCTTTATCAGAAAAGTTGCAACTATAATAAGATGCGAGTATATGCAAAATGTTGCGCTCATCCCAATATGTTTCATGGGTTACATCCGCTTTACGCGCTACAAGAAGTTCAAATATTTCAGGAGTAGTACCAGCTGCTTCCATTAAGGGGCTTAAACGATCAACTCTGTTGAACTCATGAAGATATCGCGTAGGATTAAGGTCAGCTTTAGAATCTAAAAGTAATTGAATAATATCTTTGTTGCGGCTACGGATTGCTAATACTAACATTGATTCGCCAAAGCTCGTATTTTTGAAGGATAATGCATCGGGGTTAGCATTATTGGCTAACGCGCGTGCAGCATCTACATAATTTGCCCGTCTTATTGCAGATGCAAGCGCTGCAGTTGCTTTGGCTTGCATTTCTGTTTTACTTTTGTCATCAGGTGCAGGCGCTACTTTTGCACTGGATGTGCTTTGTCTGGGTACTTTCTTGGTACATATACTCATACATCCCATACTTAACGTGTTCGTATAAATGCCACAGAGTGTCATAATAAAAATGGTATGGATGGTGTGATTAGATAAAAATTTCATAGTTTTCCCCTATAATTTCCGCATGCGATTTTATAGTATAACGCACGTACGCATAATTTCTTCTCGATCTCTTTCTTTTTTCAGAAGTCTTGAAAGTACAGCAGATGGCTTTTCAATCATGGATTGTTCATCTTGATCAAAAGCTGTTTCTATTTCTTGTGCAAGAGTCATGGCTTGGCTTGTTTTACAAATTGTCATGGTTCTCCGTATGTTTTTAATGGGATATTTATTCAATGCTAGGGGATGTTCTTCAACATGATGATAGTGCGCGGCATAGTCTGCAATAAGGATGTGGAAGTTACGATTTTTTGGAAATATCCCTAACTCATCTATTTTATGTGCACGAACATCTCTATCTGCGTAGAATGCTATTAACCGAGCGTTATCTAAACTCGTTGATCTATCTTTATCTTTGCTTAATTTTGAATAAGCATGCATTATTTCCTCAGCATTCATGCGTGGATGGAAGAGCAGCATAGTTATAAAGGCCATGCTCTCCCTAATGCAACTGAGTATTAATGCATTTTTATCGCTTTCATCATGCATAGTAACATCTGCTTTGTTCTTCAATAATAAAGTGACTATAGGTTCATAGTCATATGCATCATTTTCTTCAACATGTTTGTGTATTGCCCACATGAGAGCTTCATGTCTATATACATCAACATCATCAAGTTCATCTTCAAGTTCAGACTCCATTCCTGAAAGGTATCGGAATAGTTGTGCATGCTTGTCTTTGATAGCGGGTGGGTTCATGTATAGAGTATCATCATCTACTTCTACCGTGAGATTGAGTAGATACTTTAAGTTAAGACTCTCGCTTATTTTATCATATCTTTCTTCCGATTCCTTAATTCTTTTCCGTGTTTCTTCAAGACTCATATTCATTGCCTGTAGTTTAGGAATAATGGCTAATCCAAGCAGGACTAATAGATACATCTTTTTCATAATTTTCCTTTAAAACCCTAAAAAACGACTATTGTTAATTTTCTAATAGAATATAATGATATGAGGCGGTTGTCAAATGGCATTCCCAGGTTAAATACGGGATTTTGGGGCCTTTTGCGGTTACTAAAGATATGGTCGCAGTTCTTCCTCAATCACAGAGTCTTGTGTCAGATAGGCATAATGTCCTAGTGGCACGTGCGATCCTTAGCCCCCTGATGTTGAGCAAGAGATAGTATTAAAACGAGCATTTGTTTATCCAATAAGAAGCTTTTTAATAGAGTCCAAAATCTTGGGATCAGGTTCAGCAACAACTACAGAATTTCTTCTCCCCATTGACTCTGGATATTTAAACCAGCCTTCATCAACGCGGCCCCATACCTCAACTTTATCTCGACCGGCTGTAATAATTATCTGCCTGCCATATTCATCTTTGGCAAAACGAATTTTATCAAGAGCGCAAGAGACTGGGCATCCAGATATAAGGTCTTTATTGCAGAGTCCTACTTTTCTATCCCACGCATATTTGATATGGCCTTCCGAGGTACGCGTTATACCAATTACTTCCTGCCGTTCATTTTTAATAAATGTGATAGGATGCGGAAGATTTTCCAATAAATAGATTTCATTAGTAAACTGCGGACCAGCAAAAATTGCTAAATCTCGTGTGTCATCATCAACTGTTCCCGTCACTAAAAGTTGTAGATCTCCATTGGCAGTGTGTTCAAATGCAAAACTTTCCACACATTGATAGCCATCAATTCTTCCCTTTATGCGCATATTAAGATCGCATATATTCAATACACCATCACTCCCTAATGATGCTCCCCACAGTTTTTTATCTTTATCTTTAGCATACGCAACCCGCTTTACTCTGCCACGATGTTCATCCATCTGAAATCTAGTCCATTGTTCTTTACTATGCCTCCTAAGATGCCAGACTTCCCCGTCAGCATCCCCCATCATTCGCACAAGCTTCCCTTCCCTATCTTGATCAATAGCTACGGCAGTCACGGCAGAATTGCATCCAGCAGCGATATCAAAATAATCGGCCCAAACATACAAAAGCCCATAATGACCTCCTTTTTGTTGGCGAGTTCCAACAGATGCTAGTAATCGCTCATCAGGCAAGGAATGCAAGGCAAGCGCACGTGTACGGTCATCATTACCTCGATACCAGCCATAATTATGTGATCCTTTAATGAATTCACCCGTATTGAGATCATACGTGCGTATAATTTCATCAGGACCAACAATTGATATCACATAATAGCCACCATTAATAATTGAATCCATTGCAGCAATAGTCTTGCCTGTTTCCGCTCTTAATCTTGAATGATCAAATGTTCTCATCAGCGTTTTATCATGATATGCAAGAACTATTCGTCGTAGCGGATCGGGCAAATCAGTAAGAATATCGGAAACTTTTTTTACTCGTACAACCGTGCATTCACCTTCTGCTTTAGTTAATGCTTTAGAAACCGGCTCACCATCTTGAGCAGTTGCAGCCAGGGCCATCTTGGCCTTAGCTTGCTGTTGTGCCTTAAATTCAGCCTCTGAGGTATAAATGAGGGGTGCTAAGAGCAGGGTTTGTAGTGCGATAATACGAAATAATATATTCATGATTTTCCATTTTATTGATCAGTACTGAATCTCTATTGTTTAATCTTAATGGTTATTTGTATTTTTGCAAAAGGTGGGGGTGAAAATGAGGTTAGATAGGTCTAGATCTGGTTATTGATAGGAGTATTGAATAACAAAGCCCGTAAGCATAATTACTTACGGGCTTTCTCTTTTACTATGATTTAAATTTTCTTACTCACTTCTCAAGATCTTGATATTTCCATACTTTGAGTGCGCCTTAATCTCTGCTTCCCCAGATCCAATAGTGCCATGTACTTCTTTTTTCAACTTATTCCATGTTCTGTTATTAAGCTGTGTGGTAAATGGTTTAATCGCAACATCAAGATCGCAGCGGATGCTCCCTTTGTCTGTTTTTGCGTTCAGTTCTGCGTTGGTATCATTTGGTATATATAACATGATATCACCGGTGGTGCTTTCTACTACCATGCGGCTGGTATTTGGTACGTGTGCATATGAAATTTCTATAGCCCCTTGTTCGGTTGAAGCATGTACGGTTTGTTGTGCATCGTAGATGGTAATTGCTCCTTTAGCCGTGTGTGCCGTAATCATGTTTTTTCCCGGTTGATGTATTGTGATGTTTCCGGTTTTTTTCGTGCGTGCATCAACTCGTCTTTTAGGTCCAACCAATTCAATGTCCCCATTTTTGGTAGTTGCATGAATAGTGCCCGTTACTCCATGCACCATAATTGCACCATCGCGATTAGCAAGTTTAAGATCCATATGTGCAGGGATCACCAGCGTGTAATCAACGCCACCTTTAACATCTTTTTGATCATATTTGGTAGTAAGATGTAACGTGCTATCATTGGTATGTTTAACATCGACGGTGATCTCATCAAGATCTTCTTCTTTTGCCGTCCGTTTAACAGCAGATACAAATATTTTTGGTTGATTGCCTACTTTGATGGTAATTGCGCCATCAAGATTATCTACCGTTAATAATCCCGGTGTTTTGATAGGGAATTCTTTGGTAAGCACTTGCTCATTGGTAGATTTAAACCAGGATAATATGCCGATGGTTGGTATAGCAGCACATTGTGTTACCGTGAGTAATAAACCTATAGAGCTCCAAGATTTATATGTATACTTCATATGATATCCTTTTACTGATTACTGAATGGCCTAACTGATATGAGTGTGATATGAAGTCTACAAAAATTGATTCGACTATACAAAGAGAATTAGAAAAACTGCTTGCACAGTACCCATTAGTAACCACCATTGTAGCACAGCTTCATGCGCGTGGTGCTCAAGCACTCTTAGTTGGTGGTGCCGTACGGGATCTTTTGATGGGGTTACCAGTAAAAGATCTTGATATTGAAGTGCATGGACTTACGTTAGATGAGCTTGACGATGTATTGCGTCAGTTTGGGGTAGTGAGCATGGTTGGTAAAGCATTTGGGGTGTTACGTCTTCATGGCCTTGATAGTGATTGGTCGTTACCGCGTACTGATCAGAGCGGGAGAAAGCCAGTCGTTTCCCTTGATCCCCATCTGCCGCTCAAAGAGGCATTTGCGCGGCGCGATCTTACCATGAATGCCATGGGCATAGATCTGGTAACGTATGAACTTATTGATCCATTTCATGGCTATGATGATATACGTGCAGGCATACTGCGTACCCCAAATCCAACATTTTTTGTTGAAGATCCATTGCGCTTTTATCGGGTAATGCAATTTATTGGGCGCTTTGCCATGCAGCCTGATGACGAACTTACTGCAGTGTGTAAAAGTATGGATATCAGCGGAGTTTCACGCGAGCGCATTGAAACAGAATTTAATAAGCTATTGTTAAAATCAGAAAACCCATCACTCGGCATTCGCTGGGTACATTCACTCGGACGTCTTGCTGAACTGTGGCCAGAATTAGGTGCGACGGTGGGTGTTCCACAAAATCCGGTATGGCATCCTGAAGGTGATGTGTTTGAACATACCATGCAGGCGCTTGATGGAGGAACACGGCTTTCATATACCGATGTGCATGAAAAACTTATTATCATGTATGCATTGCTCTGCCATGATCTTGGCAAAGTTGATACAACGGTAGAAATTGATGGAATTTTCAAAAGTCCGAATCATGCGCAATCGAGCGTTGTGCATGCACGTACACTGCTGGCACGCATTACGCATAATCATGATATCGTTGATGCAGTACTTAAATTAGTAGCATGTCATATGGAGCCAGGACAATTTGTGAGCGGTAATGCACAAGCAGCAGCGTATAAGCGCTTGGCGCGAAAATTAGCTCCACATGTTACGCTTGAGATGTTAGCTCAGCTTGCATTAGCAGATAAACGGGGACGTAATCCCAATAGTCATGAACCACTGATTGTTCCTATTCCTGACGTTGATAAATTTATTGAATATGCCAAGCAGTATGCCGTATTAGAACATGCTGAGCCGCCAGTTCTGCAGGGGAAAGATTTTCTTGATCATGTTGCACCAGGGCCGCAGCTTGGTGAGTTAGTACGCCTTGCGTATAAGCTGCAGATTGATGAAGGGATTACTGATAAAGAGGAGCTTAAGCAAAGAGTGCTTAGCTCAGTTTCTTAAGTAATTCTTGTGCTTGTTTTTGGTACGGTTCGACTTTAACACTCTCGAGTATTTCTATGATTTCTTGCTTTGGAAAGCGTGCGTCATTAATAACGCCTGCTTTACGTGCAAGATCAATTTGACGTTCAAGAACGAGAAGCATGGTATAATTACCATCTTTAAGCAAACGTTTAATAGTTCTTAAGCTGTATTCTTCAAGTAAGGTAGAAAGTTGCATGCCATAGTAATTACCGTGCTCAATGATGTCTTGCAATACTTTAACAATGCCCGCATGGCATCCACCACCGGTACACATATAGTGGAAGGTAACAATACCATCTTTTTTATCAGCGACAATTGCAATCCAGTGATCATTCTGACCAACAAGTTCTCCTTTTTCATTACGGCTTATTTTCATATCACCGATAACAAAAATGTGGGTAGCGCGTGCATGGGTACGTAATGCTTCAATAGCAGTACCTAAATTGTGGGGAAGTTCCGTTATATCAGTTATTTGTGGCAATGGTTTTAGGAATTCTTCTCTACTTTGGGTAATGTTGTTGATGATGCTAAAAATTGCCTCATTCATGTTGAGATTATGAAGCGCTACGTAGTCAATCTCTTGTTTATCAAGCATATCTCTTTTTTTAACGGTTTGTGCACCCTCAGATAATCCCGTCTTTAATATCTGCTGCAATTCAGCCATACTTTTACCAGCATGCAGTGCTATGTAACATTTATTACCGTTATCAATAGAGTGTAATCCGCATGAAGCACCTGTTTGTGGGTGAACTTCATAGGATATAGTTTCAAATTTAGTAATAGGGTACGCTTGCTCGGCTTTGTGCTTATGTTCTTTCTCAGCCATTGCTGCTTTTTGTTCTTGTTCTTGCTTTAATTTTTTAGCAAATGCTTCTAATGCTGCTCGTTCTTTTTCTTCAGCTTCACTCAGTGATAGTGCGAGCGCAAGCTGTTCTTCTTCAGATAATGGTGTTGGTTTTGCAGGAACAACAGTTGGTTTTGATTGTTCAGATAAACTTAATGCTAAAGCAGCTTCAAGTTCTTCTTGTTCTTTAGTTTGTTTTCTCTCAGAGCCAAGACTTTTTTCCACTGCCTCTTGCGCGTAAGCTTTCTCAAGTTGTTCTAATTCTTCAGGTGTTAAATCAGCACAGTAGATAGAAAATGCACTTACCATAAGGGTAAGGGCGGTTAGGAAGGTTTTTATAGTGAATTTC
>JBIOKB010000033.1:0-9740 GCA_044451405.1 Candidatus Babeliales bacterium | reverse complement strand
TTATATTACTGTCAGACGTATTAGAATGTAAACAGTATGAGGAGTGTGTACAATTTTATTGTAGATATTTTCTGAGCAACTCTGAAATTACCTTAGGGTCCCCTTTTCCTTTGGTCTTTACCATCGCCTGGCCTACAAAAAAGCCCATAAGTTTTTCTTTGCCTGCTTTAAATTGTGCCACATTATCTGGGTTAGCATCTATAATCTCTTTTATGATGATCTCAAGTTCAGCGGAAGATCCCATCTGCTCAAGACCTTTTTCTTTTACTATGAGCTGTGGTTCTTGGCCTGTTTGAGCAACCGTTTCAAACACTTCTTTTGCTGCATGGTTGTTTATTTTGCCCTGTTCAAGCATATCAACAATAGCAGCAAGTTTTTCAGGCGTTACTTTGCATTCTGCTAAGGCAATTTTGTGTTCTTTTAGGTAGCCCATTAAATCACGGAGAATCCAGTTAATGATCTGTTTGCTGGAACTGTTTTTTGATGCCTCATCATAATAAGCAGCAAGTTCTACGTCTTCGATAAGAATATCTGCTTCATATGGGCTTAATCCTTTTGTATTTACTAAGCGATCAAAGCGTTGATACGGTAATTCAGGAAGGCGTGTTTTTAATGAGGAGATCCACTCTGTGTCTGGTGAAACGAGTGGTAAATCAGGATCTAAAAAATAACGATAATCTGCAGCTTCTTCTTTACTGCGCATGACGATAGTTTCACGATTTTTGGTGTCCCATAATCTCGTTTCTTGGCGTACACGCTCACCCCGTTCAAGGAGCTCTATTTGCCGCTCAACTTCATAATCGATAGCATCCCCAATAAATTTAAATGAGTTAATGTTTTTAAGCTCACAGCGGGTGCCAAGCGTGGTAGCATCTTTTTTGCGCACTGAGATGTTAGTATCAGCACGAAATGCTCCTTCTTCCATGTTACCAGAGCAGATGCCTAGATATTGCACAATAAGGCGCAACATGCGCAAATATGCTTTTGCCTCATGCGAACTGTTAATATCAGGATGGCTTACAATTTCAAGTAATGGTGTTCCCGTACGGTTAAGATCAACATAACTTTCATTGGAATGAGTAGCATGGATATTTTTACCTGCATCTTCTTCCATATGAATACGGATAAGGTGAATATTTTTGGTAGTTCCATCTTCAAGCCGAATAGGAATATGGCCGTCGGTGCAGATAGGCGCATCACTTTGGGTAATTTGATAATCTTTTGGTAAATCAGGATAAAAATAATGTTTACGCGCAAATGAGCTTGTAGGGGTTATTGTTGAGTTGGTGCCAAGTGCCGCAAGTATGGCATTTTCTACAACCTGCTTATTGAGCATAGGAAGTACGCCAGGATATCCTGCGCATATCTGACACATATTAGTATTTGGCTCTTGCCCTACTTGATTAGGACAGGTACAGAAAATTTTGCTTGCTGTGTTTAATTGAGCATGGACTTCAATACCGATATTAATTGCGTAGTCTGGATAACGCTCAAGGATTTCTTTTGACATAGGGATACCAATTTTTGGGTGTTGATCTGGTGCAGGGAAGTTTACTACTTTTTCTCAATTTTGTACTGATTAACCTTAAAATCTTTCTTGCTTTCAATCTCTATTTTACTCTTGGTTGTTTTTTCAAGTTGTAAAATAGAATCGTATTCGATATTGGTTAAATAGGTGAAAATGTCGGAGTTAATCATAAGAAGGAATGGTTTATTGTGGGTGTGGGTAGTAAGGTATTGTTTCATCGCACGCAATATACCATAGCACTCTGTTTGCAGTGATTTGACATAGCCAAGGCCAGTGCACGTTGGACAATCATCAGTGAGTTCTTGCAGGAGCGTGAGGCCTGATCTTTTGCGCGTCATTTGCACGATGCCAAATTCAGACACTTTAAGAACTACCGATTGAAATTTATCCTGTTCGCGTAATGTTTTACCAAAGAAGGTAAATAGTTTATGGCGATTAGCAGGGCTTGCCATATCAATAAAATCTATGACAATAAGGCCGCCAATGTTGCGTAAGCGGAGTTGACGAACCACTTCTTGAGCAGCTTCTAAGTTAGTTTTTAAAATGGTCTCTTCAAGGTTTGATTTACCAATAAACTTACCGGTATTAACATCAATAACCGTCATTGCTTCAGTTGATTCAATAATTAACGAGCCGCCCGATTTTAATTCAACGCGCTTTGATAATGTTTGTTCAATTTGTTTTTCAATACCAAAATGATCAAAGAGGCTGGCTTGCCCCTCATAAAGAGAGACTTTATGGGTATATTCAGGGGCACTTACTTTGATGAATTTGTAAATTTCATGTTGATTATCTTTATCATTAGTAATGACTGCTTCAACATCATCATCTAAATTATCGCGCACCACTTGCAAGGTGAGCTCAAGATCTTCATAAATCTTTTCAGTTGGTTTTGCCGCGGCGAATTTTTTTTGAATTTCATTCCACGTTTCAACTAAGAAATTAATATCTTTACTAATATATTTAGCCGGCTGGTCTTCACAGGTGGTACGAATAATTGCCCCCATGCCTTCGGGTAAATGTGAGCGCACTAATTCTTTTAATCGTTGGCGCTCTTCACGGGATTCAATTTTTTTAGAAACGCCGATGCGCGGAATGTTAGGCATAAGGACGATAAAGCGACCAGGCAATGTAAAACAGGTAGAGAGCTTTGCCCCTTTTTCGTAGATAGGCTCTTTACTTACTTGTACCAGAATTGATTCGCCCTCTTTAAATATTTTTTGAATATTGGGCTGTTCGGTGCGTGCTGGTTTTACAGGTGGTGTTTCATCATCGAGGGAAAAACTGCCGCTCATTTTGGCAATGGCAAGTTCCCGGTCTACTTCTGAGATGTGCAAAAAACCGGCTTTTTCTTGCCCGATATCAACAAAGGCTGTTTGGATGCCCGGAAGAATTTTAGTTACCACTCCTTTAAAAAAGGAACGTTCTAACGTTTGTTGAGCATGGGCAGAAAAATAGACGTTCTGCAGGGTGTTATCATGTACAATGGCAATCCGGGTTTGCCAGGGATTTTTATCAATTATAATTTTTTTCATTCTTGATTTACAATCTATAAAGGCTTTTTTCTTTTAATATAGCCGATATTGCTATATATGAGTAGAAAATTGGATAAAAATGTGCTAAAGTCCTCTCTGCTTGTTAAAATTCTGACACTATGGTGAGCCTAAAACTCACTATTTCCCCCCAAAAAGACGGAGATTTTTATATGAAAAAACAGTATGCAGCACTGGTGCTTTTATTAGTAGTTGGTATGGCTGGATGTGGCAAAAAGAAGAAAAAAGATCTTAAATCCCCTAAGGCCGATGTGTATACCGAGCTTGATATCCCGGTAGCAGGGACGCAAGAAAATTTCTTTGATGAGAATGTAGAAGGCTTTAATTTAGCTGATGATCTTCAGGTAGCGCAAGCAGCAGTTCAAGATGAGTATTCATGGGTAGACGATACCAAACGAGATGGTTTTCCAGTAGTATATTTTGACTTTGATAGCACATCAATTCGTCCAGATCAGGAAGAAACTCTTAATAGAGATATTGCACTTGCGCTCAAGAAGTACCAAGAAAATAATGACATCACCATAGTGGTTGATGGCCATGCGTGCCATTCTGCTGGATCCCATGCATACAACTTAGCGCTCTCTGAAAATCGGGCAAAGGTGCTTGCTGATCGCTTAGTAGCAGCTGGCGTTCCTGCTCAAAATGTTAAAATTGTTGGCCGTGGTATGGAAGTGCCGGCAATTGTTGATGGTAAGCCAGTTGATGGTGATCGCCAACAGCAGTGGCCAAACCGCCGTGATGAAATCCACGTAATCTACTCATAAAAGAGGCGATTACTTAGGTTCCCATACCTATATATATAAGATATACACAGGCTATCAAGAGATCCTTGGTAGCCTGTCCCATTTATAGGGGAAACCCCTATGTATTGGGGTTATTGCTATTCTTGTAGGTTCTGGTATATTCAATAATAGAAATTAATGATCTTTTCAAAACAGTGTAAGAGTTCTTAATGGATGTCGGGTGTGCCTAGAGCACACCGTTTTTGTCATATAACCATTCTAAGAAATAGGGGAATATTATGAATAAATGGATATTAGGTGTTCTAAGCATAGTTGTTGTAGGAACACAGGTTTGTGTAGGGGCAGAATTGAAACCCAGCCCGGTGCGTGGAAGCGTACTATCTTGCTTATCCGGGTCAGGTGCGCAAGAGCGCACTACTTTAGACTCGGCAAGTTGCGGCGGGCAAGGAACAACAGAGTTTTCCCAGGGAAAGAAGCCCAAATTGTGGGTCAATGTTAGGGTTAAGGTTAAAAATGAACCTGGTCATAGATTTGGTAAAACGCCACATCACAAAAAAGAAGTTTTTACAAAATTAGAAGCTGAGAAAGTTGCAATGCCAGTAGAAGAACCAGCAAAGACACGCGTTGCACTTCAAGCAGCAATAACAGAATTAGAACTTGGTCCAGATGGCAAATTTCACCACCCAACAGAATCACTAACAATGTGGGGTAGAGATCTTGATGATGCAGCTCAAGAATTTGCTGAAGCAAATAAAGAATCTTCACCTACTAAGCGAGAAAGTGGTGTATTAGTAACAAGAGCCGTAAAAGAACGTTCAAAATCAGTAGCTCTTCCAGTTGGCGATGAAATTTCACTAGCATCACGTGCGAAAGCAATGTCTTTTATAGGAGATTTGGAGCAATATCGTAAGAGCCAAGCACAACGCCTTACTTTGTCTGATAAACAATAAGATAACTTTACTAACAAAAAGCCCTGTCATTTTGCATAAAAATGACAGGGCTTTTTTATTGATGATATGCGCGATCTGGAGCATGTAAACAATATTCTAAGAAAATATAAAAAGGCAAGAGCGCTGTTGTAAAGCCATTTTTTCTGTTATACTACCGTTAATTGACTGAAACCTTTAACTATGAGGAGATCAATTATGAAAAGAATCATGATGATCGGGTTAGTAGTATTTGGTGGTACGCAAGGAATACATGGCATGTCATGGTTTAACCGGGCTAAACCAGTTAAACCAACACGTCAGCAACTGGGTAATCTTACGCCAGCTTTTCTTACAAGTATTTTCAATATCCAATCGCGCAGCGTAACAACCCAATTATGGGAATCAGATCTTGCAGCGAAAAAAGCAAGTGCAAAAGCGCGCAATTCATTAAGTGGTTTTGGTGATAGTAAATATTCTCGACTTTTTGGCGCGGGCCAAGAGTCTCCACGGCGCTCATGGATGCCAAATCCAAATAGTCCGCGACTCAAATTTAAAGATACATTGACTCGTAATGTTCACTCTGATGTATTGGCAATGTACGGAGCATAATTCTTAAAGAAATAACACTATTAATGAACTAATTTTCGGTTTCAGATAATGAAAGGCTGTATTTTTGCAGCCTTTTTTTGTTACTGTATAGTGTAGGAAGGTGTTTAATGAAGGAGGATATTATGATGAAGTGGTATCGTCTAGCCTGTCTCTTGTTTGTAATTTCTGTACATCTTTATAGCGCGGAGCAAAGTTCCGTAAAGCGATCTGTAAGTATTCGTATGCGAAGAACACCAGCTTTGTTATTGATGTATAATCAAAAAGTAACCAAAGCTGAAGATCTTGAGAATCGAGAGAAAAGAGATCTTGTACCAGAAGAGCTTCCTAAGTTTCTTATTAAGCCTCGTGATTTGCAGCCACCAGACAAAAATGACCCAGAATTACTTGTTAAGGCTGAGCGAGTGAGTCATCGCTTGGATCTTAAAACTGCCCGCAGTTCAGGCAACTCTTCAACAAGTTCCCGTTCTTCTTCAGCAGCATCAACTCCTGAGCGATCCCCATCAACAACACCGCGTATAGAATAAGAAAAGGAATAATGCATGAAAATAGCAAACGCGTTTTTTCTTTTGTTTTTTACCGTATCACTGTATGCCATGGAATCAGCGCAACAACCCGTTCTCATATGCTCACATGGGCATACCCGGCGTGGTTCATGGCCATGGACTGCCAGTGATCACTGTACTCAAGCAACGTATCATAATTTCCATGTTGCGTGTGCCGGTAAGGGATTACAGGCAACATTGAAAAAAGCAGGGTTAAAAGTTGAAAACAATCAAGATAATAATTCTCAGGAAGAAGAATGAAAAATCTTAGTATTCTACTATCAACTATTTTGAGTGCAACACTATATAGTATGGAGCAGAATCATGTTGTTATTGTTGCTGATAAATCAGTTCCTCAGAGCATTGTACGTGCATTACAAACACCATCTCCACTCTTCGTTTCGTCTACGAAGATTGACATGAGTAAGGAGAAACTGCGCCTGGCTACGCCTGGTATGGTTCTTGCACAAAAAATATATGGCGGAAGAACAAAATTTCGTGCATGTGAATTGGATACGTTAGGCAAAAATGTGCGGCCAGTGAAACGTGCAGTAACAGTAAAAGTAGTCTGTAATTCAAAAGGCAGTCTCATTCGGCATAGTAAAGATGTTTTGGAAAAAGAAAAAAAGAAGAAGAATGAGGAGAAAAAAGCGTAATCTTATTTACCCACGCAAAACTCTCTAAATACCGCATCCATCCCCTGCTCACTAATAGTCTTACCTGTTAATTCAGTAAGATGAGTAAGTGCTTCTTGTAAGTGATAGGAAAGAAGTTCATAGGCAATGTGTTGAGTGTGTAACATCTGTTGTATGTCACCCAAAGCTTTTTCAAGCGCAAGAAGCAACGTATATTGACGTTTATTAAGTAAAAATGGTGCGTCAGCTTGTGCAAAAAGATGTGCAATTTTTTCTTCAATGTGATTTTCAAGAAGCTCTAAGTTAATGCGTTGCGTGCTTGAAACTTCAAGCGTTGTACAAGTTGCTGCAAGAGGCAGCTGATCTGGCATGCGCATATCTATTTTATTGTGGACGATAATAATTTTTTGTTGATGTTGTGCAATGATATCATTATAAATTGTGTGTTCTTCATGCGTCATAGAACGTGTACTATCAACAATGAGTATAATAATATCAGCAAGAGCGGCTTCTTGGAGTGATCGCGCAATACCTTCTTGTTCTATGGTATCATCCGTTGCGCGTAATCCTGCAGTATCAATGAGCGTCCAATAACTGTTTGATTTATATAATCCTGCTTCAATAACATCGCGAGTGGTGCCTGCAATGTTGGTAACAATTGAGCGTTCTTTGTGTAACAGTGCATTAAAGAGAGACGATTTACCCGCATTGACTGATCCAATCAGTGCAATACGCACACCTTGGCGAATTTGCTGTTGTTGATTAAATGCTTTTTTAAGCATGTGTATAGTAGTTATGATGGTATCGACACTCGCTTTAATCTGATTGCCAAATTCCATCTCCTCATCGATAAATTCAAAACTACTTTCAGAAAATGCAAGTGCTTTTATAAGCTCTTGTTCTATCTGCTGTATCCAGTGGGAAAAGCTGCCATCAAGCTGTGCGAGCGATTTTTTCAGTGCTTGGGCGGTGTTTGCATGAATGAGTTCATTGATAGCCTCTGCTTGTACTAAATCTATTTTTTTATTCATGACCGCACGGCGTGTGAATTCCCCTTCCTGTGCAAGACGCGCACCGCAGGAAATAGCAGATGCAATAATGTCATTAATGATAAATGGATTATTATGACACGTAATTTCAACGGTATGTTGTCCCGTAAATGTTTTTGGTCCATGCATGAGAAGGAACATGACACTATCAATGATAGTGCCCTGTTCGTTAATTACTTTGCCGTAATGAATGGTATGTGTGGGAAGTTCAGTGAGTGATTTTCCTGATGATAACCTGCTCATGCGGGATGCGATAGTGAGTGCATCATCACCGCACATGCGCAGGAGAGCTAAAGCTCCGCTGCCGCTTGGTGTGCATTGAGCAATAATGGTTTGATTATCATGGGTATACATTATCTTGAACTGCTTAAAATAACCTTAAAGCCACGGAAGCTCTTTTTAAACTTATTGCGTAGTGATTGCATGATCAAATAAGCACAGTTTCTGAACAATGCTTTTTCTTTATCAGCATCATCAAACACAGGTGTGGTAATAGAAATTTTTAAATAATAGTTTTTTACGTCTGTTGAAAAATGGAGCTGTTGTTTATCAAGTGAACGTAATATCCCCTGCATCCAGCCTTGAGCAGCGGTTACCATCTCAGGTGTCCATGTTTCCTTTTCTATATTTTTAGTTTTTGGTTCACCAGTCTGCTTACTCGCTGACATGTCAGATGAAGTTTTAGTAAAAGTGGGGTTTTTTTCTTGACCAGTAGCAGCGTGGCGTGGGTTGCGCTCTGCTCTTTTTTCTCCATGTTTAGTAAATGCAGGTTGTTTTTCATGAGGAGTGCGGCGCTGTCTTTCAGTTTGGTTTCCTAACGCATGAGCAGATGGTTCCGTACTTTTGGTGAAAGACTCTTGGAAGAATATCGCAATTTTTGCTGGTTTAGTGGTTATACCAAGAAAATTTTTTGTTGCTTCTTCAAAGACTTTGATGGTGAACTCTTGTGGTTTACCTGCTTGAACCCAACCCTTTTCTATAGCTTTTATAACTGAAGATGCTTCTTCCATTATGGATTTCATGAATGACCTTTTTGGCAGTATGTTTTTATGAAGTTATGGTGTTGTCCTGAGATTTGTTTATGAATATTACAGGGAAAAAGTATTACTGTGTGAGAACCTTAATTTTTGGAGCGGGAAACGGGATTCGAACCCGCGACCTTTGCCTTGGCAAGGCAACGCTCTAGCCAGCTGAGCTATTCCCGCGTAAGATGCGCTATTAATTAATGATAAGGAATATGGTACCATGCACCTTGCGTTTGTCAATTGTATGAGCTTGGCCCTACTTCGCTTTTACTACGTTGCTTTACATGAGTAGTGGTGTGCTATTGTATTGCACACTATTTTAAAGCTTCGAAGGGTTTCGCTCCGTAGGAGCTCAATAAAGTCATGATCAGCCATATCAATGGGACAGTAAAATCAGTTAACGGGAACCAGGTGTGTGTAGATGTAGGTCCCCTTGCACTTGAACTACAGATGCCCCACGGCGCTGCACTGCAGGTGGGCTCTCAGGCTACTGCCCATGTATATATGCATTGGAACCAAGATCAGGGACCAAGTTTATATGGTTTTGCGTCTGACCTTGATAAAACCGTTTTTCTTATGATTATTAGCTGTTCAGGCATTGGGCCAAAGCTCGGGGTAGCGGTGCTATCAGCGATGAGCGCCAAAGATTTTCTTGGTGCGGTGCAAATGGGGAACGATAAAGCCTTTAGCGCTATTAGTGGTATTGGTGCTAAAAAGGCTGAGCAACTTGTTATGCAGTTGCGGGATAAAGTAGCAAAACTGATGAAATCAGGTGTTGAACTTGATGAGGCAGGGCAGGCTGGCCATTGGCATACGGTCTCACAAGCACTTACTTCTCTTAATTATACGCGTGCAGAGATTGCTCATACTATGAAATATCTTTCCCAAACCTACAGCGGGACGCCGCTTACGTTTGACCAACTTATGCGTCACGCACTTTCATATCTGGCTAAAAAATCATAATAAAGGACTCTTACATGAATCTTCTTGCCTGTTTTCAATATTTTAATGAGGTTATCGCCCTGCCATCTACCATCCTCTTTTTTGGTGCAGGAATTTTGTTAACACTCAAGCTCCGCTTTATACAGTTCCGTGGCTTTCCACGTTTATTAAAATTGGTTCGTGCT
>JBIOKB010000032.1:0-9769 GCA_044451405.1 Candidatus Babeliales bacterium | reverse complement strand
TTCATACTACTCCTTTATATATATATATGCTTTAAAACTATACGCCTAGCTATATAGTATTTTTTTACCGGTGACAATAGATTCTATTGCCTTCCCCAAACCTACCCTGCTACAATAAAATTGTATAATTGAATATCTATATGGGGGTTATATGAAAAAACAGATACTTTCTCTCCTAATTCTAGGACTTTTAACCGGTACTATTGGTAACCTTGCTGCTCGTGGTGGTGGCGGGGGTGGACACATGGGTGGCGGTCACATGGGTGGTGGCCATATGGGTGGTGGCCATATGGGTGGCGGGCATGCTGGTGCACGAAGTGCAGGAGCACATCATGGTGGCACCGCACGTAGTGGTGGACATCACGCAGCGGGAGCGCACCATGGAGGCCATGGGGCACATGGCGGTCATGGAGGTCATAACCATGCACATAATAAAAATTGGAATCATGCCCATGGTTATGGATGGGGTTGGGGAGCCGGTGGTTGGGGTAGAGGATGGGCGTGGGGCTTCTGGGGCTGGCCATTCTGGTGGGGATTATGGTGGCCGTATCCATTCTTATATGTTGGTGGCGTTGCCGCATGGAGCGTTGCAAACCAAACAAACGATACCATTGTAGTTACCTCAGGTGACGATGAATACACCATTGATGGTGGTGATACCCAATTAGTACCAAAATCAGCAAATGGCAAAATGCATATTCAAGCACATTACAACAATACTGGCGGTACTTATACAACGCACAACACATACGTAGTAGCTGGTGATAAAGAAGGCAAACTGGTTATGGATTCAGATCCAGGCACACAAGGCGAACAAGAATAAGAATTAATTAAATTATGTAGGAGATAGTATGAAGAAATTGTTGATAGTAGGGATTGCAAGCGTACTATGTGTGTCGCTTGCACAGGCTGGCGGGATAACTGAATTACGCACTGAGGTGAAAAATAATACCAAAGGCGATATTTGGGTAACATGGAAATCAGCTACTACAGGTGGCAAAATAATTTCAGGAGTTGCCCATGTAGCAAAGAATTATCGTTACTTACTCATCCCAGCAGGTAAAAAATATACCATGGCCCACACTGGTGACAGAATCCATGTATATGCGTATCCGTGCGCAGGTACTTATACAAAATACAAAGCAACATTAAAGGGATACCAACGTATGGATGTCGTGGGTAATACTATTACTGAATCAGTTGATGCCAATAAACCTGGCGTAACAACAGGAGGCACAAAAGCAGCTACTTCAGAATTACGTACTCATGTATACAATAATAATGCTAATAATGATATCTGGGTGACCTGGAAATCAGCAACAACCCAAGGTAAAATTTTTACAACACCATTCCACTGGATGCGTGAGCATCGTTTTGTACGTATTCAAGGAGGTAAATCATACGCTATGATGCACACGGGTGACAAATTGAGCGTATATACCTATGGAACGAGTAAAGTTTCATGCAATGCACAAGAAGCTGAATACACAGCACAATTTAAAGGCTATAAACATATTGATGTTGGTATGCAAAGTGGCAAGCTGAACATCTCTGAATCAAAGTAATAAAACACGGTTAGATTTAATAAGGGCATGCAAAATAGTGCGTATAGCGCACCACATGCCCTTATCTATTCAACCAATATCGCGCGCGCTGGCGCTGCCTCAAGACCAATTATATTTAGTGGCAAGCAATAAAATTCATAACGCCCAGGATGCACGTGCCCTAAGCGCAATCCTTCAATAATGACTACGTCGTGAGTAAACAATTCAACATGTGTTTCGTGATCTGGTTGGCTGCGCTCAATGCCTAAATAATCAATACCAACCGCTTTAATCTGCTTCTCTGCTAAATAGCGTGCACCTGAAATATGTAAGTATATAAAATGGGGTGTAAATGGTTCTGTTGGTTGGGTGTTACTATTTGCTGTTTTTAATAACACAATATCATGCTCGTTAATTATCGCATCATGCACAAGCAGATGTTCGCGCGTAATAGCATCAGTGACATCAGTTAGATCAAGCACAACTGCTTGACCCATTAAGCGCTCCAGCTGTATTTGATCAATGGTTTTGCCATCTTTTAAAAAGTGGGACGGTGCATCAACATGCGTACCAGTATGCGAACTTACGGTAATGGTGGTTTCTCGCGCCCCATCTTTGTTAAATTCTTTCACCTCAGTAAAATTTACTACTTTTTTATCTTTGTATCCGGTAGTGACCGTGCTTATTGGCCAGCTGATATCGACGATTGTCATCACTTCTCCTTGCTTATACTTCTAGCCCGCCATAGCCAAACTACACTGCGTAGCTTTCCTCTGCAGGCGACGGCTGGGTGATTTTCATAGGATCTCCCCTTTTTAATTTACTTCACCATCTTCTGAGATTTGTATAACAAATCTATAAATTCCACAATTCTTTGATTTATATTTAAACAAAAAACTTTCAGCAGGTTTCATAAAGGAGGATACATCATGATTAAGTTTAAATTTTTCTTTATTCTGATTCTTATTTTTTTTAGCAGCACAAAAGTAGCCTGTTATAATGATCAAAATTATTCGCTTGTTTTTGTATATTTAGGCGATAAGTTACCCAATTATTTAGCACATAGCATCGGACAAGCTCGCCTATTCAACAATAACTGTGCTATCTATTTTATTGCCAATGAATCAGCAATAGAAAATCATGTCTCATTAATAAATAAGTTACAAGATCATAAGGTAATTATTGTAACGAGCGAAAGCTTACCAAAAAGTAATGCGCATGAAATATTTGATGCCGCCTTCTTACAACGCCCCGAAGACTTTGGCCTTCATGGATTTCTTTATTGGAAATTTACCACTGAACGCTTTTTTTATATTCATGAACTTATGCAAAAAAATGATCTAAAAGATGTGTTTCAAGTAGAATGTGATGTTATGTTGTATGTAAATATAGAAAATTATCTTACAACACTACATACATATTATCATGGTATAGCATGCCCTTTTCAAAATGATAATGTAGCAAGCGTATCATTTACTTATTTTTCTAACACTGATGCTATAAAAAAATTCACAGAATTTATCTCGTATCAACTGAGAGGGCAACATATAGATAGTGATATGCATTTACTTGCAGCCTATAAAAACTGTGCACCAGATGAAGTCAATCAACTACCAACGGTTACCAAAGAAGTCGTTTTATATGAACCATTAAAAAGTTTGCGCGGTGATATACCATCACAATCATGGAAATATTGGAATCATATAGAAGATTGGAACTCAATATTTGACAACGATAATATAGGAACATTTTTGGAAGTTAAACATTGGGGCGCGCCACGTATTATTTTTAATCATGATGCGTATAACTTCACCTGGGAAAAGGATTCTGAACAGCGATGGATACCCTATATTTGCGAAAAGGAAACCCACCGCAAGAATAAATATAGAATTAACACATTGCATGTTGCGCATAAAGGCACTATTGCAAAATATCTATCAGTTGGTCCTATGCCACTATCTATATAATTTTAAAAGGTCATTATTTTTTTAGACATTCTTTTTCACCGCGTGCCCGCCGAATGCATTGCGTAATAACGCAATAAGCTTTGTTGCATAATTACCACCCGCTTTACGTGACCATTCACGCACTTTTAATGATTCTTCAAGCACGGGTGCAGGAATGTTGTGTGCCTGTGCTTCTTCAACCGTCCAGCGCCCGGTTCCACTTTCTTGGATTTCACCGCGTATTGTTTTAAATTCTTGATCGCGTGCAAAAATATCGTGAGCGAGTTCTAGCAGCCATGAACGGATGACTGCACCATGGAGCCAAATACCACTAATAGCATGCAAATCAAGCTTTTGGTCTTTAAAACTTCCCTCTTTTAAAATTTCAAACCCTTCTGCATAGGCTTGCAGCATGCCATATTCGATCCCATTGTGTACCATTTTTACATAGTGCCCTGCTCCACTTGAACCAACACGTCCAAGACCACCAGGAGCAGCAATAGCAGCAAATAACGGATATGCAGTATCATACGCACCTTGATCACCACCAACCATCAAACTGTAGCCATGTTCCCGCCCATACAAGCCACCTGACGTACCACAATCAAGAAAAAAGATATGCTTAGCTGCCAACATCTGGGCTCGCCGTATAGAATCGGTAAATTTACTGTTTCCCCCATCAATGATAATGTCATCTGGTTGTAAGCGAGGCATGAGCTCTTTAAGTACCTCATCCACCGTAGGGCCTGCAGGAACCATAAGCCATATAATACGAGCATCATAGGCAACTTCAGCAGCAGAACGTACCGTTGTTACCCCAAGTTCCTGCGCACTTTTAATATGTACTGCATCAATATCAAACCCTATAACCGTATATCCTTTTTCAAGCCATCGTTGCGCAATGCCGCCACCCATGCGCCCTAATCCAATAATACCAACATTCATGATCGCCACCTCATACCATGTTTACGTGCAAATTGATCAGCTTCTTGCGGTCCACGCAATCCTCGCGCATATGTATATACCGGAAGATTCATCGCTTTTATGGCATCAATCACTTTCCATGCATATTCTATCTCATCACATCGCACTGAAATTGATTGTTCTCCCTTCATAACTTCTTCAAAGATAACCTCATATGCTTCAGGAGTTATAGGACCAAATAAACAGCTGTGACAAAATTCCATATCAACGGGTGTTACATCATTAGTTAACCCTGGTTTTTTAACATTCAATCGTAATGAAAATTTAGCTTCAGGACTCACTTCAATGCTTAAATAATTTGAATCACTTGGACAGTTGCGCGTTAACAAACAATCTACTTGTTTAAATTTAATATAAAT
Organism: Candidatus Babeliales bacterium; assembly: GCA_044451405.1. Classification (GTDB taxonomy): domain Bacteria; phylum Babelota; class Babeliae; order Babelales; family Vermiphilaceae; genus JBIOKB01. The sequence continues at coordinate 4,936 of JBIOKB010000032.1, read as the reverse complement.
TGCCGTCTCTTTTTTATCTAAATATTTCCCGGTCTTTATATAAAATGGCACGCCAGCCCAGCGTGGGTTTTCAATCATGCACAAAGCAGTTGCGAATGTTTCTGTTTTTGAATGAGAGTCTACGTGTGGTTCAGTATGGTATCCCTCATATTGGCCAAGTACTGCATCAATCACTTTTATTTTCTCAAGCACTTTTATACGCTCTTTGCGAATATATTCACCCGTTAATTTTTCTGGAGACTCCATCCCAATGAGCGCCATCAATTCAAGTACATGATTTTGCACCATATCTTTTAATGCACCATAATGATCATAATAGGCACCGCGACCATCAAGACCAATTTTTTCACTGAGCACAATCTGCACATTATCGATATACCGATTATTCCATAACGGTTCAAACACACAGTTGGTAAAGCGTACTAATGCAATATTCCCTACAATTTCTTTAGTAAGATAATGATCAATACGATAAATTTGTATTTCATCAAAATAATGCGCAATGCATTGATTAATTTCATGTGCGGTCTTTGCATCTTCACCAAATGGTTTTTCATACACTATTCGGTGCCACGTTTTATCTTTAACACCTAACTTACGCGCAAGGCCTGCTGCTGCAACTGCTTGTGTGATGGGAATAAAAAAATGGGACGCTGCTGCTACATAGATAATGCGATTCCCCAATAATCCATAGGTACGTTCTAATGCAGTTACCTCTTGTTCTAATACAATAAAATCATCTGGTTTTAAAAAATTAACACGCTGATACACAAATCGTTCACGTAACCGATCAAATACTGTTTGGTCATATGCGGTAATGAAGGGCTTTGCCTGCTCCAGGATATGTTCTGCTGTAGTATCATCATACGCGGCACCTACCACAACAAAATTGGTTAATGTGTTGTGCGCAATAAGTTCATAGAGCGCGGGAATTAATTTTCGCTTAGCAAGATCGCCTGAGGCTCCTAAAAGGACGATGGTACAATCATTCATGTATCAAAATCTTTCGTGTTTCTTGTTTGTAGCTTTCAACGTTTGGTTGATCAAAGGGATTAACCTGCATGAGATATGCAAGATATATCATCTCATACATTTTCATCTGCAGTAACTGTCCCACAGACCATGCTGAAATTTCTGGTACGGTAATAACCATGTAGGGCAATGAGCGATTGGCATACGCTCGCTGTGTTCCGGTAATAATAGCATCCATAATAGTAGATAATGATTTTCCCTGTATATGCGGCACTAAGGCATCAAAAGCAGGATATTCTGGCACAGCACATGATGCATGGGTACGTTCTACGGTAATAAATGTCGTTACTTTATCGTGCGGACCACCTAAATAAAGTTGTCCAACAGAATGCAAATCGGTACTTCCAACTGAAACGGTTGGCGTTATACCACGATTCACCATGGTGCCACGCAGATCCTGTTCTTTGCCAATACTTTCACCCATAAGTTGGCGATACCACTTGCCAACGCTTTCTAATGCAACAGAAAATACAAACGTATCATGCATTGTTTTATGCTGCTGATACTGAGCAAACAGTGTAACCGCGCTGTGCAGCGCAGGATTTGCTGCAAGAGCAGTATGCGTACACGCATCGCGCATTGCATCAGCTCCTGCACATAGTTGCTGTGTATCAATTCCCATTAACCCTAATGGGAATAATCCAACGGAAGAAAATACTGAGTAGCGCCCACCAACTAAGCGTGGAATTTCAAGACAGGTATACCGTTCATGGTGCGCTAATTTCCACAATGCAGAATCTTTATCTGTTGTTGCAACCACAAAGCGATGATATTCTGCACCGTGATAGCGCTGCAGTAATGCGATAAACAATTCACCGTTGGCTATTGTTTCTGTAGTCGTACCCGATTTACTCACGATATTAACAATCACTGTGCGCTTGCTGCGCAACTCATGCTCAACCAGCTGAAGAATGTCGTGGATATAATCACTATCAACGGTATCGGCGTAATATACTTTTAACTTTTGTCTGTTAAATTTTCCCAACAACGCTTCTTGCACTGCCAGCGTTCCTAAATTAGAGCCACCAATACCAACTACTACCAGAGTGCTCGGATTTAATTCTTTAATGCGTGTTACCACATCGTGAACATGATTAATCATTGGCTTATCACCAGCAAGATTCAAACATCCGTAGGGAGTCTCGTAGCCAGTTTTGTGCGCTGCTTTAACTCGCTCGACTTCAGGAATTACCTGCGCAGATAAAGCAGTCGCTTGCTCTGATGTAAGCATGCTTGCGGTAAAATCAAAACGAATAGTCTTCATAGGTTTCCCTCATTACTAAGTACTAGTAATGGGAATAACTATATATGGGGATCAATCTTGGATCAATCTTATAGTTTTTATCCACACATATGATTGCTGAGCATATATTCCACTGCGCCATATAAACTCACGTTATAATCAGCAATAACATAGATGGGCACTTGTTTAAGAAACTCTCTTTGTTTATCACAATTTAAAAACTCTTTAATAAAACAAGGCTGTTCAAATAAGGGAACATTATGCGTAGCTATGCCACCTGCTATATATATTCCAGCGCTTGCTAATGTATCGAGTGTATAATCTTTAACACATCGTGCATATATGTGCGCATACAATTCAAACGTGCGCCAGCTACTTTTATCTATATGTCGGGCTTCAAATATATCGTCAGGGTAGCGTACCACTTCTGCAGATTGTACATTGTGCTGAGACCCATGATTCTGGCTATTAAAAAATGCATAGATACGTCCAATACCATTTCCTGATAACACATCTTCCCAGGATACCGCACTCGTACGCTTTTCTTTTTTTTGTATAAACGTTATCAAATCAAATTCCTGCTGTGATTGTGCAGGAAAGTCGGCGTGACCGCCTTCTGATGGCAGCGGCACATACAATGCACGCGTTTCATACCAGACCAGCATGCATTTACCAAGGCCAGTACCAGCGCCTACAATAGCTTTATGTCCCTTCTGTTGTGCTTTGCCCGATTTAACTTGTACTAATGAGCGTGGATTAATATGTGATATGCCATGACCAATAACTTCAAAATCATTCACTATAACGGCGCACGTAAGACCCGTTTTTGCACAAATATCACTACTTTTTAACACAAATGACAGATTTGTTGGCTTACAATAATCATAGGTAGGAGGCACAATTCCCGCAGCGGCAAAACAGCTGTGTTGTACCGTAATGCTATAGCGCTCTTTAAGATAGGTTACTACTTGCTCTACTAACACATTAAAATCAGTTACTTCTTGGCTCTTGAAATGCAATGAACACAATAACGTACGTTTTTTGCCATCATCACTAAAAACACCAAAATTGCTGTTGGTTCCCCCAATATCACCAACTAAAAGAGCTGCAATTCCCGTAGGCATACGTGTTCCATAATGTTGTTCACGAAATGAAAGCATACGATACCCCTTACTGTTTAAGCGTTATGAATAATGCCCAAGAATGCAGTCACCATGATGGTTGCTACTACAACCAAAATAATTCGGTTACATAGATACCCCGTCGCACGTTGTTGTTCTTCTTCATGCGCAATACTCGCCTTATCGCTCTCTAGGCTTTTGATCGCTCTATTCAAATTGCCTTCTATCTGAGTAAGTATAGATGTGCGTAATTGCCCTTGATGCTGAGCTTTCAATTTCCCATTTTGCAGATCATAAAGCGCTTCATTTTCATGATCCGCATAAAATTCAGCTAGCGCAGTAAGCACATATCCCTGTTCTTGTTGTGTTAATTTTTTATCTTTAAAACACTTGTTAGCAATTGTCGCTAGTTGAATTTGTAACGTTTTTTGATCTGGTATATCGGGCTCCATACTATATGCAATTGCTGGTAGTAGCATGATACACCATAGAAGATACGTCTTCATAACCCCTCCACTATCACAACCTCTTTACTTATTTAATTGTATTAAAATCATCTTTTACAAAGCAATAGCCTCTTACTCACATTGAATAAGAGGCTATTATTAGTTTTTATGAGACTTTATTCGTTGTCCATTGCTTTGCTGTGTTTCTTGTTCTTTTTTTCTTCTTTCTTTGCTTCTCTGCGCTCTTTTCTACGCTTACGTTTTTCTTCTCTATATTCTTGGCGTTCTTCTCTGGTGCTATCATGCTTCATTTGGCATGCTTTGCAATCAGCCATAAGTTGTGCCCCTGCAACACTTACTAATGCCGCAAGAATGAGTAATTTTTTGTTCATACATTCTCCCTTGTTAGCCCTGAGACGTAGGGTAGTTAGAAATATTGTCTATACCTTCAAAAGAGCATACTAATACCACTTTTTTAAAATCAATGCTTTTTGAAATTATACTCTAGGGATAACCTCAATTGACAAGAACCATGGGTAGAGTAGGATTAAATAATAACGTAAGCACCTCATAATCCGAGTATCACAAGGAATCCCATGAAGAATATCCGCCTTTCTTTACTCATCATGCTGGGTATAACATGCACCGCCTTTATTGGCTCTATTCCTCCGTCAGGAGACTTACCTTCTATAGTAGAAGTTCCTAACCAACGTCATGTAGTTGCTACCGGATTACCCCTAGAACTTGCAGAGATTACGCCTCTTGGCCGTTCTGCAGAAATGGTGTTTAATGATCTTATTATGGGTACCAATACGCCCTATGTTATTGTAGATTTTTATGCTGATTGGTGTGGACCGTGCAAAGCACTTTCCCCTATTTTAGTATCATTAGCCGGTGAATTTAGAAATGTTGTATTTATAAAAATTAATGTAGATAAATATAAAACTTTAAGTAGCAAATATGGGGTGCGGGCGATGCCTACTATCCTTTGCTTTAGAAATGGAAATCAAGTTGCACGGTTAGTGCCAAGTAACAAAGAGCCGTTTAATAAATCCCATCTACGGAAGAAATTTAAAGATATTTTTGGATAAAGA
>JBIOKB010000031.1:0-10052 GCA_044451405.1 Candidatus Babeliales bacterium | reverse complement strand
TTAATAGCGTATGCAGCAGGAGAATTAAACGTGAGCCAGAGTGGTTTATATTTGTTTAGTGCATTAAACATGGTGACGCAAAAGTTTACGTAGTATTTGATATTAGCTGCTGTTGCAAATCCACCATGCGCCATAAACCAGAGCGGATCGGTGTAGTGGTGGAGGGTGATGACCGGCCTGATGCCATGCGCGCGTAATTTTGCACACATATCTACATAGTGCGCAACTGCATGTTCATCAATGACACCTTCCTGCGGTTCAATTTTGCTCCATTCGACAGAAAAGCGATACGCATTTACCCCAAGTTCTTGCATGAGCTTAATATCATGATCAAGCTGTTTTTCATCCCATTGATTACACGCATTACCAGCTCCTTGTTCAACATGAACCAGCTTGCCCTGCTCATCCCGTTCTTGCTCCCATTGGGACCAAGAATTGTTGGTGCATCCGCCTTCAACCTGTTGGGCAGAGGTGCCTACGCCCCAGAGAAAATTACGGGAAAAAGTAAGTTTTGCTGAGGCTAACTGCCCTTGAGCTTCCAAAGATGCCCAATCCCACCGGAGTGGGGCATACACCTTTGAGGCTATGTACCAGGAAGCAACACCAGCTGCTGCCAGGGTGGCTATAAGCTTCTTATGGGGGTTAGTGGCTATGGAGTGCCATACACTGCTTGTGTACGAAGGGATAGGTGTTGCCATGCCATGGAGAGGCATGCCAAGGGAAACAGATAAGCCAGCAAGGCTCATAAGGGTCAAAAGGCGCATTTTTAAGGGCTGCATCATCACATTTCCTAGTTAAAGGGTAGTTTTACGAGCTTTTTATAATAAAAATAAGCCTATCAAGAGACGGTTTTTTATGCAAAAGCTGGGGTAATATGCTGATCTAGAGGGCGTATAGCCACCCCTTTTGACGGTCATATGTTTATTTGCAATATTTAGAGAACATAGGAGATTAGTAATAGGTTTTCTATAAATGGAAAAGTATCCCTAAACCTATAAAACACCCAAATTTAGTTATTAACCAGGAGTTATTATGAATCGTAGATTTATTCGCTATTTACTCGTAGGTACGATGTCAGCAGGCCTTGTGGCCCCAGCTCACGCTATCGATTTTAAGTGGTTTCACTCATTATCCAATAATTCACGAAATGCACTTTATGTAGCATCAGCTGCAGTAGTAGCAGGGTTGAGTTTCTTGGCGTATAGAATGTGTTGCAAAAAGACAGTGCAGATACCTAAAGCTGCTGTGCAACCAGAACCAGCGCAAGCTTCTGCGCCAGAAAATAAAATAGAAATGGCAGATGCGTACGTGCAAACAGACTTAGGTTTAGGACAAATACACACATTAGAAAATGAGAAAAACGCATTAGCTGTTAGAGTGCAAGATCTTGAGACACAAAAAGAATCAGAAATGAAGCAGCAAGCATGTAGAGAACAAGATGCAGCTGACGAGTTTGTTCGTGCACTTAATGATAAAGATGTCCCACGTGTTTTTAATGCTCTAAGCAAAGAGAACCCCAATTATGAAGAATTATCTCCAGTATCTAGAGCATTGCTCATGGCATGGCCTGATTCTATGCGGAAGCTCGTTATTGGGCAATTAGAACCTCTTAAGAAGCACATTGCCGCAAGAAAAAAAATAGACGAAGAAGCTCGGACTGTTCCAATCGATTGGGATAAAGTGAACGGTGCTCATGAACATGAGCAGGAGAAAGAGCAACAACGTCATGCACAGGTAAAAAAGCAACGTCGTGTACGGCCTGCGATACAAGTACGAGTAAAGAAAGTGATTCAAACCGAGGCAGATCAGAAAGCGCAAGCTGACTTAGATGCAGCATTTAATGAGTTTAATAAAAATAAAGCCAGACATAAATCTAATGGCAAAACGATCGCTAAAGCGTCATAAAAGAATTGTATAGGAAACATTTTTAACCAAATGAGGTTGTATATGAATATGAATAAGAAACTAATGTACACAGTAGTGTGTGCGCTTGGCTTGCAAGCAGCAATGCCAGCACATGCAGGTATGTGGTCAAATTTCACTAACTGGTTTAACGCTATTCCAGCAGAATCAAAACGAACTGCAGGGATTGTTGCGGCAGGTTTAGTGGCAGCAGTTGGTGCATGCTTTGGTGTGTATTCACTGTGGGCGAAGAAACAGAAAGCAGTAGAAGTTAGAGTTAAAGCTGAACGACAAAGAAAAGAAGCAGAACAAGCGGCGCAATCTGGAGAAGGGCAAGCTTTTTATGCTCAATGGATGGATAAGCCTGCAAATGCTGATGAAAAAGCTAGAGCTGAACAAGAAAGAAAAACTAGAGAAGAACAACAGGCTAGCGCAGAACAACAAGCTTTCTATGTTCAATATCAGGATGTTGATAGAAATTCTCCATCAGCAGCGAATGGTACTATGACGGCGCAAGCGATACAGACAGTAGCAAATGGAGCACAATCAGTGGCTCAAACTGCTGCTAGTGCTGTAAGTTCAGCGGCGCAGACTATTGCTGATAAGGCACCAGGGATGATGGCAACAGCTGGAACTATGACAATGAATGGATTAGCGATTGCAGGACAAACAGCAGCAGCTGGCGCGAATGGTGTGTATAATGTTGTTACTTCACCTACCGTAGTAGGTACAGCAACATCAATAAGATCTACTCTTGCAAATGGTGCATCAACAGGGTTATCAGCTCTTTTAGGGCTTGCAGGTGCCAAAGGCACTATTCCCAATGGAGAAGTTATAAAGCTTCAAGAACAAGTTAAAGATGCGATTGAATTCCATGAAATTAACTTTCAAGCTGTTGAAAAGGCTCTTGATGAAAAATCTCTTAGACTTGGGAGTGCAAAAAACTTGTTGCGAGGTTTTAAAGTGAACTTATCTACACATCCTAATGTGGATATTATGCTTCCTCAATTCTTGAGAATTGTAGAATTACAAAACGGGCTTTATAGATTAAAAGAGCATTTAGGTAGTCGATTACAAGAACATGAAAATGAATCTGATAAAGCACATTTTTCAACTGTGACTCAGTTGCAAAATAATCTATCTCATTTAGAAGGCGGCTACAGACAGTTTACAGAGCAATGTGGCATAGATTTCCAAGCACATTGGAACTACTGTCAAGCAGTTCTTGAAAAGAAAAAACGTGAAACTAAATCTGTATCACCAGTTTCACAACTTCAAGCTCAACAACAACAAGCTGAACGTAGAGCAGAAAGTAAACGAGCAAGCTAATATATAATTCTTAATCAGAACTAAAACCAAGGGCTGTATGGTGAAAATCATACAGCCCTTGTGCTTTTTAACGTGGCTGGTTAACAAAAATGGCGTATGTGCTATAGTTTTCATACTAATAACCACATTATTATAGGCGATTATCATGCAGATCATCAAAAAATTCATGCTGAGCGTAGCGCTCGTATCCTTAATCACCTCACCTTTATTACATGCAAACGATGCTATAGCGTTGTGGAATAAGCCAGAAAACAGAGTCTTTATTATAAGCGGCGCTGCAGTCTGTGCAGCATTACTTGCCCTGATTGCATGGTATAATTTTTCTGCGCATAAGAAGGTAACACCGCCATCATCTACACATATTCCACCAGCACCTACAGGGGATCCAATTCAACCAGCGACCAGCGTGTTTCCTCCTGTGCTGGCAAAAGAAGAAGGTCAGGGGAATGGGCAAACTTCTTTAGCTCATGCCTCTTCACTCGTTGAACCCTTTGATAATCTTCCTCATACGCCAAAATCCCCACGGCTGGTAGGTAGCGCTGAAGGTGCGGACGCAGCAATTGTGAGTGAAGAAGAAGGTGATGAATCGGACATACGGTTTTTAGCGGCATCAGTACTTGTTTCTGATGAAGAATCGGATGATGAAGCTGATAAAGAAGTTGAGAGGATGAAAAAAACTCCAGCATATGAAGATGCCGTAAGAGAATTAGATCAAGAAGAATTTGATGATTTTCTAGAAGAAAGTTCGGTAACACTTGAAGGCTATGATAAGCCAGCAGTGGGCACAGAATCAGCGGTGATCACACCTAAGGGGAAGCCGGATAAACAACCGGAGCACTTTAGGTTCGATACGTTGGCAATAGATCGATTTAACCAGAGAGAGCTTGCTAGAAAGAGATAGCAAGCCCGTATGCTATTGCAGCGTTCAATAAGTTATTATACACTACTAAGTACGTAGTAATCAGGCACCTCATCAGCCCTAGTTTGGGAGATGCAGGAAGCAGCCAATCGAATCCTCTCTTTAAATACCCATAATTTTGTATATGAATGCAGAGTCATCTGCGTAGGTAATTTTTTAAGTCTTATTGAAAAGAGGTTTATGTATATGTTTAAACAGATGAAATATGGTGTGGTGCTTGCTCTAGCACTTCAAACAGTGCTTCCATTACATGGCGGTGTATGGAACACTATCTCAGGGTGGTTTTCACCACAATCAAGAAATACAGTTTATGCAGTTAGCGCGGCAGTTATTGCCTGTTGCGGTGCTTTTGGGTTATGGAAGTTGTTCTCTGCGCGCAATAGAGGCGATCAACCTGCGGCTGATGTAAGAGCGCCACAACCTCCAACGCCACCATCACAACCGGTAACGACAACGCCTCCTACGAGCCAATTAGGCTTACAATTAGATTCTCAACCAAATCAGGAAGACGAAGACAGGCTATTTCCACTGGTTCCAGGAGTGTCAACAACTTTTCCTGTTCTTTCAACTCAAATGTCGCAGCCTGCAGCTCAGCCTGTAGTTCAACCTGTTTTACAAGTTCAACAACCAATTATGCAACTCCCGTCAGCTCTACCTACACCGCAACCTGTTGCTCAACCAGCACCTGCAGAGCAACCAGTTCAGGCTGAATCAAAAAGAAGTGCAGCGATAGCGATGGAAATAGCGCAACAAGCAGGACAAGCAGCCTATGCGGCTGGCTCAGCAACATACTCAGCGACTGCTCACGCTGTAGGAGTAGTTGCTGATCGTCTTCCTACGCAACAACAACTTGTAGAGACAGGGTCAGCAGCTGCACATGCTGTAGGTCAAGCGGGTTCTTTAGCACTAACACAAATTCAAGAAACAGCTCCGGTAGTTGGTCGTGCAATGGCAAATGGTGTAGTGGCAGTTGGTAATGGTGTTGTATCTGTTGCTCAAACTGCAGGACCAGTATTAGTAGATGGCGTACGAAGGGTTGGTAATGGTGCTTATGCGGCAGGAAATTATGTTGCTGCATACATGCAATCAGTTGATTCTCAATCTCCATATGGAAAATTTAAAGCTCGAGTTGATGTAGTAGCAGCACAAGGGGAAAAATTAAAAGAAATAGAATCGCAAATAAAAGGGCTAAACCATCGTTACGATACTGCAACAGTAGAAGAGTTAAAAAAGAAATTGTCTGCTATTAATCTTCACGAGGTTCAGCAATTACGACAAGATGGAATAGCGCTTATTGGACATGCTGCAGAAACAGAACTTGCAACTATTAGAAGATCGATAACCTGTCTTGATCAAATAGGACAAACATATACGCATCTTGATGGGCAAGTGCGAGCACTGGATCGTACAGGAGATTTCTTGTTGCAGCGTCATGGTGATAAGAAAAACAGACGTATTGAATATTGTGATGGGCCAATGCCGACCAATACATGAAGAACAAAACAGACGTCCAGAACCATACGAATATAAAAAACCAATGAGTGGCTCACGGGCGGTATTGGTAGCAGGCGCAGGTAGACGTAATTAAGTTTTCTATATGTAATTATGATCTTTGGCCCCTCTAGGAGCATATCCTCGGGGGGCTTTTGCACGCCTTTATAACCCAGGTACACTATATACATGAGAGTTTTTTAAAAATGATAACCTCCTATGGGGGAGCTTGGTTTTATAACCGGCTCCCCCGTGTAGTAGGAGGTAAATTTATATCGTAGCTTCTCTTGTATCTTCTTTAAAAGAAGCAAGCAGCTGAGCATTTATTTCTGCCACACGCTCAAGTGGTACTGCGCTAACTTTGGTATCTCGTTGTTCATCAAAAAGATCCATGAGTTGCGCATTCATGCAATTCACCAGGCGCTGTTGATAGAATACTATGTTGCCAGCACAGGCAGCGATCTTGGCCAGTTTTGTATGAGTTGCTTCATCCAACCGTTCTTGCAAGCAAGCCAGATGGCGTGAGTAGCTTTCAGCGGTTGATTGTAATTCAGGCGATTTTTGTATCTTGAGCAGTTCTTGTACATATTCTTCCATTTTTTGATCTAATGCTTTTTTCAGTGCGGAACTACTTTCTTTTGGACACGCATGCTTTTCAACCTCACATCCGAAAGTACAGTGGGTGTGACAACAAAGACAGGCTAAGCATACAACAATAGATTTAGTCATCATATTCTCTTTACACGTTAAACTTAATGTTCAGTAAATCACCATCCTGCACGATATACTCTTGTCCTTCGCGGCGCATGCGGCCTTTATCTTTAATGGCCACTTCACTGCCCAGTTCAAAGAGATCTTTGCAGTTAAATACGTCAGCACAAATAAAACCGCGCTCTAAATCAGAGTGGATTTCCCCGGCGGCTGCACGCACGGTAGTTCCTTTGCGCAATGGCCAGGCGTGTGCTTCTTTTGGTCCGCAGGTAAAGAAGGTGATAAGCCCGAGCTCTTTGTAGGTTTGGCGAATAATGGAATCGAGACTTTTTTCTTTCAAACCCAACATGGCCATCATTTCATGTGCTTGCGGGTCAGAAAGTTGGGACAGTTCGTATTCGACTTTTGCTGATACCGGAATTACCAGCTCGGTGCCAAAGCGTTGGACTACTGCTCGGTAATGGGGATTATTTTTATACGCATCGTTTTCAAGCTCATCTTCTGCAATATTAGCAATTATTAAGAAATTTTTAGTTGAAAGCAGGGGGATGGTGGTAATGGTAGCGTTGCTAACTAACGCACGAGCGCCATCAGCATCGCCCGTATTGAGGGTTTGCATGAGCTGTTTCAAGAGCATTAATTCTTCAGTTGATTCTTTTAATTCTTTTGGCTTGTTTTGATTAATTTTAACATCACGTTCAACTTTGGGAATACGTTTTTCAAGAGACTCAATATCTTTGAGCATGAGCTCTGCCATGATAATTTCATAATCAGCAAGAGGGTCTACCTTGTTATCAGTGTGTATGATATTAGGATCATCAAAGCAGCGGAGTACATGGAGGATGCAATCAACTTCGCGGATATGGCTTAAAAATTGGTTGCCTAATCCTTGGCCGGTAGCAGCACCTTTTACAAGTCCTGCAATATCAACAAAGGTGACTGAAGCAGGGATGAGTTTTTGTGATCCATAGATGGCCGCAAGCTTATCAAGGCGTAGATCGGGGACGTTGGTGATGGCAACATGGGGGTCTATGGTGCAAAAGGGATAATTTTCTGCGGGGATACTTGATTTGGTAAGTGCATTAAAAAGGGTTGATTTCCCCACGTTGGGTAACCCGACAAGGCCTGCTTGAATACTCATGAATTTCCATTCTTTATTTGTTCGATTAACATACTGTTACTGGTGGGCGTAAAGCGCACTATTGGTGTGCATTACGCCCACTATTTAGTGTGCGTTAAAAATCTGGTTTATTCAAATGGTAGTGATCTATTGCATTTTTTTACCCTGGCGTGGTACGAAATAAGTAATGGTTATTATATTTTAATACATGTTTTATCAGGGAGCGTTTATGATGTCACCTCTACATTTGGTATGCAAGATTGCTTTTCTTATCGTTGTTCTTGCTGCGATCAACACTGGGTTAATGCCGTTAGGCTACGATTTCTTCAGATCAGATTTTATGATGACTGGTATGGGAATGGGCTGGATGACTGCTATTGAGTACATTATTGGTATTTCTGGCGCTATTTGCCTTGTTAAGTTTATTATGCGCTTGACGGGCCAATGTGGCTGTGATTGTAAGTGTGAATCACGCTAATTCCCATTTATAATGAATCTAAAAAGCCCCGAAGGGAATAACCTTCAGGGCTTTTTGCTTGTTCGATTGTAAGTGTTTTCACTCAGTAGCGCCTGCACCAAGATAATCAGTGACTGTTTGTATGAGAGGGTTTCCTGATTCCGCTTGTCCTTTTTTTGCTGCTTCCTGAAGTTCTCTATATGTTTTGAGATGCTTACGCATGGTATCTCTTTCTGCGGATTCAGTGTCCAGTCCTGTATCTATGTAATACATTATATCATTGCCTTTACTATCTATAGCATTAATATCAGCACCATTAGAGAGCAAGAGGTCAAATGCGGCTAAATTACTCAGATCAGCTGCATTCATTAAAAGAGTTACTCCGGTGTCAGATCTTTGATTTATATTTACTCCAAGGCCGATAAGTACTTGTAATGGATATGGGTCTTCAGGATAACTGAATATAATCTGTTCTAAAGTTCTATAATCAGCCTGAGCTCCATGTTTGACTAATTCAGTAATAATAGCACTTACCGTTTCCTGTACCGTTAATCCACTCTTGAGAACTTTAGTAGGTTCATGACTTGTTGTATTGCTATATGTTTCATATATAAGATATGGGCGATTATCTTCCCCTATGGTTTGATTAGCGTTAGCGCCTTGAGCAAGTGCTTGTTTAACACCAGTAAGATCTAGCGTATAGATCGCATTTATCAATTGAGTATCTAATTCTTGTTGTTTTCTCTTAGCAGCGCTTTCTTTAGTTTCAGCAGTATAGGTATATATAACACACAATCCGCTTGTTATTGCCATAGCGAGCGCTATGTTTTTTAGATATGACACACAACCTCCTCTTTTTATATATCCTATTTTATTCAAGGTGCCATAAACGCTATTTTTAACGCAAGAGCCTGAGACAACTCAGGCTCTTTGTTGTGCGCGCATGGGGCGCACTGTTTTGTACGCGGAAGTATCTCTTAACTTATATCAGCATCAATTGGACCTTGCTCTTGTGAAGAACTGTTTTCAGCCTTTGGCTGCTGCTCTGCGCCTTGTGCGGCAGCTCCGCTTTCTTTATAGAGTACTTCAGCCATCTTATATGATGCTTCGAGCAATTCATCAGTTGCTTTTTGAAGTTCGTCGCCATTGTTTGCATGGTCGCTCAATGCAGTTTTTGCTTTTTCTAATGCCTGATCAATCTTGATTGCCTCGTCATCTGACAACTTTGCGCGATGCTCTGTGAGGTTCTTTTCAATTTCAAGGATCATGCCATCGAGCTTGTTGCGCTTTTCAACGGATTCACGTGCTTTTTTGTCTTCTTGTTCATGCAGTTTTGCATCGTGCACCATCTTTTCGATGTCTTCTTTTGATAGGGTGCCGCTGCTGGTGATGGTTATACGTTGCTCTTTGTTGGTCGCTTTATCTTTTGCGGTAACATTGAGTATTCCGTTTGCATCGATATCAAACGTTACTTCAATTTGTGGCAGGCCGCGTGGTGCTGTAGGGATTCCATCTAATCTAAAAAGGCCAAGTTCTTTGTTGTCTTTTGCAAATTCACGTTCACCTTGCACGACGCGAATATCAACGGCTGTTTGGTTATTTTCTGCTGTTGAGAATACTTGTGATTTGCGTGTTGGGATGGTGGTATTGCGTTCGATTAAACGCACCGTCACGCCACCCATAGTTTCGATACCGAGTGACAACGGGGTTACATCCAGCAAGAGCACATCTGTCACTTCCCCCGCCAATACACCACCCTGAATTGCAGCACCGATTGATACTACTTCATCAGGATTTACTGAGCGATTTGGTTCTTTGCCAAAGAAGTCTTTGACTAAGGTTTGTACTTTTGGAATACGTGTTGATCCACCAACTAAGATAATTTCACCAATTGCGCTTTTATCTATCTTAGCATCATCGATTGCGCGCTTGCATGGTACTAATAGACGTTCAAAAATATCAGCACATAATGATTCAAGCTTAGCTCTGCTCAATTTAACATTCAGGTGCTTCGGTCCTGACGCATCAGCGGTTATAAATGGTAAATTAATTTCAGTTTCAAGTACCGAAGATAACTCGATCTTTGCTTTTTCAGCAGCTTCTTTAAGACGTTGGAGTGCCAT
>JBIOKB010000030.1:0-10257 GCA_044451405.1 Candidatus Babeliales bacterium | reverse complement strand
GCAGCTGAACCACGGCCAGGGCCTACGGGGATACCATTATTACGGGCCCATTGAATAAAATCGCTTACGACTAAAAAGTAACCAACAAAACCCATGGTAATAATAAGATCAACTTCGAGTGTTAAGCGTGCGCGATACTGTTCAATGTGATCATGGGGAACGCGATCATCTGCAATGAGTTTATCAAGGCCTTGCGTGCACAGGGCTCTAAAATAGGAGTCTTGTGTGTGTTCCTCAGGTATTTCGAATTTCGGGAAAAATAATTTTCCTGTTTCGAAACTGAAATTGCACCGATCAGCAATGACGCCGGTATTCCACACGGCTTGCTGATGATCTTTAAAGATGGTGAGCATCTCATCAGCGGTGCGCATATATACCCGACAATCACCAAACGTGTAGCGATCAGGATTGCTCATTTTATCATGCGTTTGAATAGCGAGCATGACCTCATGCGCTTCATGATCGGATGGTAACACATAATGACAATCACCGGTTGCTACCAGCTGAATATTTTTTTTACTACTCCAGGTGTATAACAAATTATTAAGGGTTGTCTGCTCTTTTTGATCTTCTGGTTGTACTTCCAAATAAAAACGTTCAGGACCAAAAACCTGTAAAAACCAATCAATACGTTTATCAGCAGTTTCTTCTTGGTTGCTCATGAGCAGCTGGGGAATGTGGCCCCCTAAGCAGGCAGAAGTAACAATTAAGCCTTCAGAATATTTCTCCAGCATGGCGTAATCGATGCGCGGCTTAAAATAAAAGCCTTGCTGATAAGAAAATGAGATTAATTTACATAGATTTTTGTACCCAATCTCATTTTCTACTAACAAAATCAGGTGATAATATTTTTTTTCCGCACTTTTAATCGCAACATCTTCAGTAAGATACGCTTCCATGCCCAGAATTGGCTTAATACCCGCTTTTTTACACGTATTAAAAAATTTTACCGCACCAAAAATATTGCCATGATCAGTGATGGCGAGTGATTTCCATTGCTGTTCTTTACCAAAGGCAACCAAGCGATCGATGGTTATTGCGCCATCTAAAAGCGAAAAATCAGAGTGTAAATGAAGATGCGTAAAGTGTTGCGACATATAACTTTTATTTGGTTAAGCCTGGTATTAATTACATGCTTTAAGTGTAGGGGATATTATAAAAAAGTAGAGCGCTATTGAGATCACCCCAAAAAATCTTGCTATTAGTTAATTGTGCCTGATAGCATTGAACTATAAACATATCTTTAATATTAAAAGTGGAGATTATTATGAACAAAAATGTAATTGCGCTGGTATCATTAGCAACATTTTTTTCAGTGCGTGGAAAAGGTGATAATTTAGGTTATTTTTATTTGTCACAGGTTAGAAATAATAGCACGGTATTTGTGCGTATACAAACGACTCATAATGCAACGGGGAATGGGGTTTATATTAAGAGCAATTTCGGTATTGGTGATTCTCAATGTAAACGTGGAAATAAGCAAACTGATATAGGTATTGGGTGTGCTCCTATCACGTTGGCTCCTGGTGAAAGCATACAGTTTACTAATTTTGTGATACCAGATAACCGTGACTCTGTTCGTCCTACCGTAGTAATAACTACTTATACTCCTACGCAAACAGGCATGATTAATCGATACACATTTGTCTCATCAACTAATCAATTATTATATGCTAAAGAATCGTTAGATACCAATCAAAACTCATTTCCTACGCAAGATTCTCCTGGAAATAATGTGATGGATAAGGGGAGCTTTGATAATTCACAAACGTTTAATATTACTATAACAGGTCCCGCTGCTTCTCAAATGATGTTCACAAAGCAGTAAAAATTAGCAAAATTACGGGCACGTGTATCACACAATATTTTGTGTCTGTTCACGTGCCTTTTCTAATTCAACTTTTACATTGATAGCCAGTGCGCCGATGGTAGCATCAGAGCATTTAGCGGCGATGGTATTAATTTCACGCCCGAGTTCTTGCAAAGTAAAGTCTAATCGCTTGCCTTTTTCCACATCTGAAGAATCAAGCTGACTACTTAAACTCTTTAAATGGCTTTTAAAGCGTACAATTTCTTCATGGATATCCATTTTATCAAGCAGCATGTACGCATTACTTTTTTGCATTTCAGCTAATTTACTTTCATCAGCTTCAAGTTCTTTAAAGGTAGAGTGCACTTTTTCTTTCTGAGTAGCCATGAGTGCGTTTGAAGCCTGTTCAATGGTTTCAATTTCTTTGTGCATGATGGCGACGCGCTGCTCTAAATCTTTTTTAAGTACGTTACCTTCTTTTTCCTGTATGGTAACTAAATTACGTGTAAGTTCCACAACAGTGTTTATTACCAACTGTTTTGATTTTTCATCAATATCAATCTCTTCGATGCTAAATACATTAGGCAGCTGCAATAAATCAGCAACGGATAACGTGCCTTGGACGCCAAACTTTTGTTTAATGGTATCAATAGCTTTTATATAGCCATCAATTGTCTTAATGGATGGCTCAACCGCGCCTTTAAAAAGATTTTGATTATCCATATGAATAATCAAATAGATATGACCACGGTGAAGCGTATTTTTTAAGATTTTTAAAAACTCGGTTTCTAAACTATTTAATTGATAATGGAGTTTGCACGTTGCTTCAAAAAAGCGTGAATTTAATGATTTTAAACTAATGGTTAAATGTGCTTTTTCATGCGTGTCTAAGGCGAGGGTGACCGTTTTGGAGGCAAAGCCTGTCATACTCCGTATCATAAGATGCCTGCTTTATGCTAAGTTCGTGTACACATTTTGTACATCGTCCTGGTTATCAAGTTCACTTAAAAATTCATAGGATTTCTCTGCTTTATCTGTGGGGAGCGTTGTCTGTGTTTTTGGTACCCATTCAAGTTGTGCACTTTCAATACGCATGCCGTTGTTTATGAGCACCTGTTTAACTTCATCAAGTGATTTAGGGTCACACTGTATGGTAAACCAATTTTCATCAACGCTGATATCGTTAATAGCGTAATCAATTAATGTTTCAAGCAGCGCATCTTCCGTCATGGTGTTACTTTCTGCTTCAATAACACCCATCCGTTCAAACATCCAGTTCACTGACCCGGTTTCCCCGAGCGATCCGCCGTTGGTGGAAAATAAGTGGCGGAGTTCGCCTACTGTTCTATTTTTGTTATCACTTAAGGTTTCAACAATAATGGCAATCCCATTAGGGCCGTACCCTTCATAGATAAACGGCTCATACTGTTGCCCCGGGAGCTCTCCCGTACCCTTTTTAATGGCACGGACAATATTATCCTGCGGCATATTAATTTCTTTAGCTTTATCTATGAGTAAGCGCAGGCGGGGATTGCCAGCAGGATCGCCACCGCCCATGCGAGCGACGACACTGATTTCTTTGATTAATTTGGTAAATGCTTTGCCACGCTTGGCATCAATAGCTGCCTTTTTACGTTTAATCGTGGCCCATTTGGAGTGACCTGACATAGGTGGTAATTCCCTTGTAGACATAAAAGTACTGATTTTTTCTTCATCCTACCCGGTTATAGGGCGGATGTCGATATGCAAGAAATCTTGGTTTTTATTGTATGCGAGATAAGCGAACGCGAAAATTGTTTGTGTTCATTATAGCAGGAGAAGGTGTATCTCCTATGCGACTGTCTGATAGTATATCAAGCACTCTGTTGCCATTTTGTACACGGCTTACTCTATCCATTTCTCGTCTCCGTGGTTGTTCGACTATGGTATATACATATGCCCCGAGGCAAACAAGTGCAACAGCTGCCACTATCGCACGTTCGATTTTGAGCTGAGATGGTGATGGTGTTTCTGTGCCAAAAAGTGGTTGTATTGCCAGTGATACAAAGGTGCAGAGGGAAATAATGCGTATTGTTTTGAACATATAAGCCTTAAAAGTGGTAAAAATAGCGTATTTATAAGCTTAATAGTACCCATAATGGATTAAGTAGGCAAATGCCCTTGCCCTAGGAACTGCTGCTTTAAGAGAGGCAATCTCTTATAGGGTATCTGCCGCCCGCGTGCTGTTTTTTCAAGATAGCCCTTCTGGAGTAAAAAGGGTTCATAGACCGCTTCAATAGTATCTTTATCTTCCCCGATGACTGACGCTAACGTTTCAAGTCCGACTGGGCCGCCGTTAAATTGTTCAACGATGGTGCGCAGGAGCATGATATCAATTTTGGTAAGCCCTTCGTTGTTAATACCTAAAAACTGGAGTGCTTCCTGCACCAGGGCTAAATCAGCAATATTCTTATTGGTAACTTGTGCAAAATCACGTACGCGGCGGAGTAATTTTTTTGCAATACGTGGCGTGCCCCGTGCACAGCGTGCAATAGTCAGTGCTGGTTCATCAGCTAAGGGTAGTTCAAGAAAGCGGGCGCTCTGTAAAATAATGGCCTGTAAATCTTCATCATTATAAAATTCTAGCCGCTCACTAATGCCAAAACGGGAGCGTAAGGGTGCAGAGATAGAGCCGCTTTTTGTGGTTGCACCAACAAGTGTAAATGGATTAATCGGCAAATTAATTGATTTTGCGCCAGCGCCCTGGCCGATGATGACATCGACACGAAAATGTTCCATAGCGCTATACAGCACTTCTTCTACGGTGGCGGGCATGCGATGAATTTCATCAATGAATAATATATCTTTTGGTTCAAGGCTGGAAAGAATTGCAACTAAATCGCCGGTGCGTTCCATCATGGGGCCGCTGCAAATTTTAATGCCAACACCCATAACGTGCGCCATAATTTGCGATAACGTTGTTTTGCCAAGTCCAGGAGGGCCAAAAAGGAGCAAGTGATCTAACGGCTCGTTGCGCATTTTTGCTGCTTGTGTGTAGACGTGTAGTTTTTCTTTAAGTTCTTTTTGTCCTAAATAGTCATCAAAGGTTTTTGGACAAAAATCGTGCGAGCGCTCTTCAACGGTTTCGTGTAACGATAAGGCGCCAAGGCTTTGCATTTCATCCATGATGGACTTTCTTATGCTATTTAATTTTTATTTCTATTTCTCTGCCAAGGGCTGCAGCTGCTTTGTTTAATGTAAGCAATG
Source organism: Candidatus Babeliales bacterium (assembly GCA_044451405.1). GTDB lineage: Bacteria > Babelota > Babeliae > Babelales > Vermiphilaceae > JBIOKB01. Next base: position 5,201 of record JBIOKB010000030.1, on the reverse strand, counting down.
TTACTGAGACATTTTTAGGATCTAAAAGTCGTTTTATAGCGGCTCGACTTGTTTTCATGAGTTTTGCAAGATCAGTTTGGGTAATATGTTTCTTTTCCATTTCCGCTAAAATTCGCTGTGCAATAATTTGTTTCATTGCACCTGCTCGTACTTCATCAAAGATACCTTCTTCTTTGAGAAATGATTCGAAAGTTGAACCTAAATGTGGATTTTTTTTCTTTTTCATTTTTATCTCTTTCTTTTATTTAAAAATAGAGAAGCTCTTTTTTCTGCTAGCCTTAGGTCTTGTATAGGAGTTTGTTCTGTTTTTTTGATAAATCCATGAAGAAGTACCATGTTCTTGTTTTTTATCAAAAAAATTACTCGTGCAATTCTATTGTCCAAAGTAGTTCTGACTTCCCGTAATCCTTTAGTTAGCGGCTTTACTAATGGCATGCCAACTGGCCAATTGTATTCAACAACCATAATGTCATTCCCAATTTTTTTTCTATCCTCTACTTTTAGTTCTTTCAACCATTCGCGTACTGGTTCATTTCCAGAAAGTTCGGCATAAAAGATTACTTCAAGGATTTTCTTAATATTATATTCAGCCATGCTTACCCTTTAATTTATTTTAAACGTATCAAAATTGGTACGCTTAAACAAGGGTTATGATGAATTACGTATTATTAATATAAAAACGCCTCATGGCAATGCTATTAAACCAGCCAAGGCTTGCAAAGGTGATCCACAAGTTGCTCAATCCATAACTAATAAATGGTAGCGGTATGCCAACAATGGGGAGCAAGCCGATAACCATGCCGATGTTAATTAATGTTGATAGCATAATATGAAGGACAACACCGAGTGCAAGTAACTGAATGCTCAGCGAGCGAATGGTGGCGATAATCGTGAGTAAGCGCACAAACAATAAAATGTAGAGCACTAAAATGCAGAGCGTGCCACACAACCCCATCTCTTCTGCAATGACAGAAAAAATAAAATCAGTGCGGCTTTCGGGCAAAAATTGTAATTTGTTTTGGGTGCCTTGTAAAAATCCTTTGCCCCATAATCCACCGGAACCGATAGCAATTTTTGATTGTTCAAGCTGGTAGCGCTCTTTGCGCACGTCGCCGTGCCCCAAAAATACCAAGATGCGCTGCTTTTGATACTCTTTTAAACTGCTCCACAAAATAGGTGCACCAATACACCCAATGCTCATGGTTATAATAAAAAAAGCACGATTAATCCCCGCAAGCCACAACAAAATAATGGCTGAAAATAATAAAAGAAGTGCGGTTCCTAAATCAGGTTGCTTTCTGATAAGAATAAAGCTGATGCCAAGCATAATAAGCACGGGAGTAAAATCATGCATGGTAAGGCGCTGATGATTGTTTCCGGTGTACAGATAATAGATGGTGTATGCAGGGAATAATAATTTTGCTAACTCAGATGGTTGAAATTTCATAAATCCAAGATTAATCCACCGCTGTCCACCCATGCCAATACTGCCTTTAATAATCGTAAAAATGAGGAGAAGAATAACGCCGTAGTAGGCAAAGTACCCCCAGCGCGTGAGCGTTCTAAAATCGGTAAAGCAAAAAATGCCATAAATAATAAGCCCAGAGAGGACGCCAAAAAGCTGTTTTTTGAAAAAAATTGAATAGGGTTCTTCTTGTGTATACGTAGCACTAAAAACAAAAATAACGCCAATACTTGCAAGGGTGATGCTGATGAGTAGGCTCATCCAGTCAAAGGAGGCAAGGTAACGGCGGTCTAATAGAAACATGGTTTTTAGCTTAAAGGGGTTTGGAGACCTCGTTAGTGTACCGAGATATTAGGATTGTGAGAATACATAGTTCAAGAAAATTTATAGGTGTTTATGTTTATTTTTGGTATGTCCCAGATAAGAGTTTGTATATTTCTAGAATCGGGACATCAAGCCAGGTACATGAAGGCATTTTATAAAAATCAGGATATTTTCTATGCATTTTTATCCGCCATCTGAAGTTAGTTATTATAGCTATACCTCCCAAATACATTGCTATCCCTACTGCTCCAAACATTGCAGCTTTCCATCTAGGAATATGTTGACCGCCTTCTACTTGAAAATTGTAATACCGATTAACACAGGTTCTCTTTTTTTCATCATTAAAAACTCTTTGAAATGCAGACCATTCTCTACGCGTTAACGTTTTTTGATATACAGTCATGCCGTGATCAATGCGTGGTACATAGAATGTACGTAACATGGTACGTTCTTTTTCAGATAAATTTTTGATGATTTGAGTGTCTGCATCAGTTAATTCGATGTCAACGCTGCCATCAGAGTAACCGATAAACGCTACTTCTCCGGGAAATAACGGTTCTCCAAGAATGGTATGCAATGGTGTTTGATCTTTGATAAATAGTTGCGCATGGATATTTTTACGCTGAATATCAGCAAGATCTATTTCTCGTGTATTGCGATCAATGCGTGATGAAAGTACATGAGCATACAGGGGAATAGCTACAGGTTCTGTGTATTTTGTTTGTAATCCTTCAAGAAGATCGTGTAGCGCTTCAAGTTCTGATCTGAGTGCGGCTATGCGCTTTTTATTTGCATCAATAGTTTTTTGGAGAGCTGTATCAACGGTCTTCTTGTTGATAGGTAAAATAGCGGGTAAAAATTGAAGCTTTTCATCATGGGCAAGAGGAGCATCCCCTACTAAAAATGACCCTATAATGCCGCGTACATCGCCAGGTAACTGATCCCTAACCTCGTCTGCTGCTTGTTTGCCAGCCTGCTGACTTTGGTAATAGCGCAAACCCAGGAAAGAGCCTAAAACCCCAAGGCTTGTTCCAATAAAACCAAGATGAGCGAGTGTTTTATAGGGATTATCGGTATGCATAGCCTGTGATGTAAGTGGCTGGAAAAGTTGGATACCTGCTACGAGGAGAGCAATAGTTTTACATTTCATGATATAACCTCTTCATTTATGAGTAATTTGCCCCAAAAAGGGCTTTTATACCTATCTATTTCTAATAGTAATGCCTAATTGAATTTCTGCAAGTGGTAGGAGGGGGTGGCTTGGTCCACCATTTTACATTATTACAAATAAGAAATATAATGGTAAAATATAGGTTTAATTAGGATATTTATATCTTAGGAGGATATATGAAAATTATAGGTAAATTAATACTCGGATTACTTCTGACCCCCGGGCTGTATGCCATGGACAAACAATTTGATAAAGAGCAAGAAACTAAAAGAGCGCGAAGTGCGCAACAAAATGAGAGAATAGATACTGTTAATGCGGCAAGAAGTCAATTAATAAAACAGAGTCCAGAACAAACGGAGCAAGCAGATAAGCTCAGACGAGCAATGGTGGACGATAAAGATATTGAAAAAGTGCAGGAATTATTAGTTGCAAAAGCTGATGTGAATGCACGAACATCGTACGGTGGAACAGCAATACGCTATGCTTTTGATCCTGCCATTCTAAAATTATTACTTGATAGTAAAGCGAATATAAATAGTTTCGATTTTGATAAAAGAACTATTCTTCATTTGTATTGTAGTTTGGTTGACCAGGAAAAAATAAGCATACCAAGCTTTCGTTTATTGCTTGACCATGGAGCGGATGTTAATGCTCAAGATGGATGCGGTGATACACCACTCCATCGTCTTATGGAATCGCGTCCTAAAACATCGCCTAAAGATTTTGTGCTCTTGCTATTAGAACGTGGCGCTGATTGTGCTATCCGTAATTTCCCGGGACCGAGTTCACATGGACAGACATGCCTTGATGCACTTTACGATAGATCCCTACGTAATCTGGAACATTCTAGCGATGACAAGCGTGCTTGCGCATGCATGATGCTTCTTGCCTTTGATGAACATCGTAAACGCATAAAGCAAGCTCTTGTTGCACATCGTTCAGATGCGTTTACTCGAGGTGTAGATGATCTTGTAGTTGCATATATCCATGGTCCTAGACTTGATGAGCTATTTACCGAATTTAAATGGTTATTTGACCAATTACGTCAACAGGGAAAATTATCATGAAATTTTTATTTAAATTAATGCTTGGTCTATTTATTTTTATCCCGGGATTATATGCCATGGATGAAGACGCTCAATTTCAAAAAGAGCGAAAAACAAAAATGGAGCGAAGTGCATTCGCTACAGATGAAGAATTGAAAGAAGATTTGGATGTTATAGCTGCGCGCGATGCGATAGCAGAACAGAGTGAAGAAATTATAGCGCATGCAGTTGCAAAAAATACAGGTTCTTTAGAAGGAGCTCGCACAGCAGCAGCTTTATTACCTACCAATGTTCAAGAGCACATTTGGAGTTTTGCAGATGAAGAGAATCGCAAAAAACGATTTGTGGGAATGAATATGGAGCAACTTATTCCTGCAGTTATTGAGTGGGTAGACGATGGATTAATTTTCGATCGTATAGCACAGATGAAAATAAACAGAGTAACACTTGATGAGATTCATCGGCTCAGAGAGTTATGGGTAGCTACTGGCGAACTTCCAGCTACTATTGCGTTAGCTGATAAACTCTATTATATGGGTTCATCATATTGGGAAGGAGAACGTAGAATTAGTTATGAAGGTGCTCCCTTCATCAGATTTATGTATTCAGTTGTTAATGGTCACCGAAATACAGGAACAGATGTTCAGCTAACCCCTCTACTTTCTACACAGCGACAACCAATGCATTTTTTATCATCACGTAACCAATTTTATGCGCTTTACTACTCAAATGGTACTACGCTGTTTAAAGTTCATGATGCAAAATTTGCAGAACTTGAAAAGTTATCTGATAAACAACTTAAATACATAACAAACTTGTATCATACACGAGCACGTAATCTTGCAGAACGCAACACTGCAGAAATACATCTTACTCCAGAACAATTCAGAACTCATAAATCATTGCCTACGAGTATGCGGGTGAACCTACAAAACATGTATGATTTAGCTGAAATTAAACAAGAACGAACAGCTGCAAATCGCAGAAAACAATGTTGTACGCGTCTTGCTTTTGCAAGCTTAGCAGCAACACTTGGGTTACCCTGGGCAAAATTATTCTACTCTAACTTACACACGGCATGAGATTCAGCAATAATGTTATCTATGTGTTGTGCAGATAATCCCATGCGTTCCAACACGTGCCGCTTCTCTGCCGCATCGCGACACAAGGTAAACCCTTGTCCAATAAAATCCCG
>JBIOKB010000029.1:0-10830 GCA_044451405.1 Candidatus Babeliales bacterium | reverse complement strand
TGAGTGGCAGTCTCCCCAACTTCTATTTTACCACCAGGTAATGAGTAACAGTGGTTGCAAAAAGGGGTATTTATGCGACGTAATAATAAGATTTCATGATTGGAGTTGATGAGTAATAATAAGGCAAAACTTGGCCACATATGGTATCTTTTTTTTAATAAATAGATGCCGTTCGATACCCTAGTGTGCTTTTGGCACACTACTTTGTCAGGTTCAGGACGAACAGGATTGATAAATTTATTTTGGTAATAATCGCCGGAGAGCAAACGCTTTTCCTGAAGGTGTTTTTAAATATGTTTCAAATTCCCTCGCTTCACCAGAATTTTTAAAAGCAATATAGTAGATTAATTCCCAGGGTCTGTATTTTGCTGTATGAATCGATCTACCGGAATTATGTGTTTCAAGGCGATCTTCTACATTAGTAGAATAGCCAATATATGCTTGTTTAGAATTTTTAAGAGATTTAAGAAAATATACATAGAACATATCAATATCTTTGCCACTCAGACTGCCCACTCGTCGCTTGCGAGAGAATAACTACGAAGATTAGCTGAGCTATGAGGGGCAATCTACGCCTTTAGTCATTCCGTTAAAGAGACTGGCGTAGCCAATCGTAGCCCAATTTAACATCGAAGTCTTTCCCGATGCAGGCGTAGATTGGTGCCGAGAGCCGGACTCGAACCGGCACAGGCAAAAGCCCGAAGGATTTTAAGTCCTTTGCGTCTACCATTCCGCCACCTCGGCACATTAATTTCAACCACTAACTACTTACTTTTTTGCCCTACTTCGCCTCTACTACCGAAGAATTACACGAGCAAGCTGTAGGCTATGAAGGGCATACTTTGCCTTTTTTATGTCAATCATCATCAGGCGTAGTTTGGCCTGCCATACGTAGCCTTCACAGCTCTTGTTAAGCATCGTGGAAAAGGCAAAGTATGGAGGCGGCACCCGGATTCGAACCGGGGATCAAGGTTTTGCAGACCCATGCCTTACCACTTGGCTATGCCGCCTGTCTACGTTTTTACTTCGAAGTCAAACCCAAGGAAGTATTAAACTTCGTCAGGCTGGCGCCCCTCTATATACTATTAATGGCTGGGCTTTGCCGCGCTCACATGCATTTTTTCTGCCAGTTCCTGTGTCGTAATAATCGCTATGGCCTGCTCGCCCTCATGCCGTGGGGGCATAATTTTTTGTATTAAATATGAGTTTTTACATGGCCCTTCAACCGGAAGTCCCATTTGGTACCACTCAGCAGTACCTCCCTCATATGCCCACACATGCTTAAAGCCCATCTTCATAAGCTGCTTGCATGCATGTCCACTGGTCGAGCACATATAATTACTACAATATACAACAACTTCTGCTGTTTCAGGATCAAGGCCTTGGGCATATTCGCTCAACTTAGTAAATGGCACATTCACTGAACCCTTGATATGACAATCGTCATACACCTCTTTATCAAGAACATTGATAACCACTAAACCGCTGCGTTTTTGTTCAACTTTTGAACCGCAGCTACAACTTGCAAGCAAACCTACAAGTGCTAAACCACTAAGACTGCGAAATAAACGGGTTAATTGGTTCATGATATATTCTTATTTTAAGGTTGAAACAAAAGCTCTATAAATGTAGCATAAATCTCTTGTAGATCAAGGTTTAATGGATGAACTGGAAGAAGCGAGACCAGCGCATGCGCTTCCAGAAATCAATGGGATGCTTGAGTAAATCTAAAATCCACCATGATTCGCTACTATCGCTTGACCAGATTCTAAATAAGATTTTGCCATGGATTAAGCGCCCATCAATAGGGCCAAAGAAACGACAATCTTTACTGCCGCGCCGATTATCACCCATGAGCCAATATTGATTTTTGCCCAACTCAACATAAAACTCATCGGTACCATTCCAATGGCTCGCACCTTGCTTTTGCATCCCCACTTCATGATCAGGCACCGGAACATAGGGCTCTTGTAAGACAAACCCTTCTGGGGTTACAGCAAATCCCGGAGTTGGTTCTGTTGATTGTGGAAGTGGAACGCGCACTACACGATCAGGAAGAATTCTATTAAATGGTTGGTCTTCTAAAGAACGTGATGGATCATAGGGACGATACATCCAATAATGACTCAAGATATAACTTACAAAGGCATCTGCTTGTGATGCATCAAGACGATGCGCCGCAATTAACTGTTGCGTCTCCTGCATTGCTTGCTCACGCAACTTCACCGGATCATCAACCCACAACGCAATAAGTGGATACTTATTAACATATGGTTCATCCAGTTTTTTATCATTCACATACACAACCGGCTTGCCATCTTCTATCACGCCACGCACGGTATCGCCTGGAATACCAATGACCCGTTTTGTCCAATTTGATGGGCCCCACACATATTCCTGAAACAGACGTATTACCGGATTGGTAGAATACGGAAAGAGTGGATCATTAAATGCAATAATTTGACCTCTGGATGGTTTTGCAAAAAGAATGGTGAATTTATCTGCAAAAAAGCGCTCACCAACAAGCATGGTAACTTCCATGGATCCGGTTGGAACTTGATATAAGCCAAAGCCAAACGTACGAATTAAAAATACGACAATAAGCAAGCCTACCAGTTCTTTAGCCGTGCTTAAAAAACCGCCGCTGCTGTTACGTTTATAGGGAGAAAATTTATACGACATGCATATCCTTATGACTATCTAAATAACTTTTGGATTGTTACGGAGTTTAACGTGAGTCAGAACTGCCGTCAATCAGCTCAAGAAATACAACGGGTTAACTTGCTTGCCAAATGCACACACTTCAAAATGCAAGTGTGACGCATTGCCATACTTACTCCGCACATGGCCCGTTGCACCAACTTTGCCAATAAAATCGCCTTTGTGCACATTTTGCCCAACTTTCACATGTATAGAATTTAAATGCGCATACCGTGTACGATATTTGCGATTGTGCGCAATAACAATGGTATTGCCATAGCCTGGTGAACGGTATGCTTGAATCACCACACCGCTTGCTGCTGCATATACTGGAGTACCTTTTACTGCTGCCATATCAACGCCATAATGGAACCCGCGCGCTCCGTTTGCTTTACGCCGTGGCCCGAAGCGAGAACTTAACCAAAATTGAGAACGATCGATAGGCCATACAAAAGATAAATCTTTTGCTTCTTGCACATATTCTGCCGGACGTATACGCTCAATGCGCCGTTCAGCAAGCGACACTCGTTTGCTGCGTGATGTACGCCGTTTGCGTGGTACGTGGCGCTTATGTGATGCGCGCAGTTGATCAGTATACTCGGACCAATCATCTAAATTAAGGCGATTTAATACAAGATTCATCTGCCGCTGTTTAAAATAGGAAACCGTCGATTGCTTGAGATATTCTAAATCACGATTAATAGCAACAAAGGATTCTTGATGTTCCTCATCAGTATCATCACTTGAAAAAACTTGTGCTCCTTGTGGGAACCCGTTGAATGCAAGCGCGTCACTATCTTTCAGAATTTTTTTTTTTTGATCGTTTGATTCTAAAGCGTCTAAACGTTCCTTTATTTTATTGTAATCCTGCAACACTTTATTAACGGCTACAAGATGATTGCGATAATCATCTTGTAATTGAATCATCTTTTCAATTTCTTGCTTGAAAAAGCGACACTGATACATAATAAGTATTATGCTCATGAGCATGCTGAGCATGCCAAGTATCAGCGCAATTTTCCCCGCATTTTGTAATGAGATCTTAATATTCACTTTACACGCTCGCAATCACACTCGCAGGCATCCAGCCTACCTGATTTTTATACGAAATCTTATACCAATCTCTATCTTGCTGCACTACGGTAACCGTAGCCATTTCATCAAGCATCGTTATACGATAAAACTGTGTATCTGGACCTGTATATACCGGTGCTTGATTATGCACAACAATACCATTTCTTAATCCCATGTCAGTATACTTACCCTTGAGAGCTATACCACAGCAACAAACAAGTAGCAATACCAATGGCTGCAAAAAACGGAGCGTACGATGCACATACAACAACAAGAATACGCACCAGATAAGTAATAGCATCACTTGCAGCCACCACAACGAACTCCACTGCACATACATACGTACCATATGTGCACTATGGTTATACATGGATACTGGTTCATCGGGATGCGCTACCAATGCAAGATTATGCTCAGCATCATTGAGCAACGCCCACGATGCGCCCTGTTCACTCTTTTTCCAATATATATACGCATACGGATATCGCTTTAATTGATAGGCACAATTACCCATATTGTACCAAACAACAGGCCCTTTATTGGATATCTGATCATACAACGCAAGCGCTCTTTCATAATCATGTGTTCTATACGCAGCATTTGCTTGTAAAAAAATCTCCTGGTTAGTTGGTGCACCAACAAGATGCGTTCCTGCACACACGAGCATCAACATTATCGTGAGTTTTATACTTTTAATCATAACTGTTTCTCACACACATCAAGCCATGCAGCAGCTTGTTGAAAAAAATCATCTGGTGCTCGTTGCTTATTATTTTCTGCATAAAATGCATACGCTGCTGCTTGTACAAAAAACTGTTTCCAGGCATTACACTGTGCATCGTTTAACCCTGCATTCTTAAATGCTTGCTCAATAAACTCATCGGTAACCATGGATTCAGGAATTGACAAACAACTACTCAAGATAGAAATAAAGAGTGGATACACTACAGCACCATTACCAACAAGTTCAGCCCGTGCTAGTTGTGCACGCGCTTGTTTAAAGAGATACCGTTTACGTGCCACTGCGTGCAACCATCCGCTGTAATTATTTAAAAACCAACGTGCGATTACAAAACTTATCGGCAACGCCATTAAGAGTACATACAACCACAATGGCACTGATCGCTCTTGGTGTGCGTACCATTGCCCTGATTCATGTATGGGCCTGAGGCCTGAGGGATCGACAATATCGACAGCTTGTGCAAGAGAAGCCACAGGCTCGTTTTCTGCTCGCTGCTGCTCTTGATGGGGCAACTCGGCGTCAGCTAATTTTTTAGTGTTCGTGGTTTCCTGCAAAGCAGATGTAATCGTAACAGACTGTGGTGATGTAGCGAGCGTAACTACCGTACGTTTCTTTGTATCAAAATAGGTAAAACGTTGTGCAGGAATTTCAAATGTACCCGGTTTTAACCCTTGTACAATATATTCCCATGATTTTTTCCGCTGTCCACCTTTAGCATCCTGTACTGGTAATGTTTGTGAATCATACCATTTAAATACATCAGGCAGCTTCAATGAGTTTAAAGTAACCGCATCAAAATCAGCATCGCCCGTTAACTCGAGCGTAAGCACCATGCCATCGCCTTGTGTAACGTGCGCAGGTGTTATACGCGCGGTAAATGCAGTGCAGTGACCTACTCCTTGCACTGCTTCATTATCTACCTCTGGTATGTGATCAACCTCTAATTCACATGAATTTGAATACACTCGATGACGATCATAGCGTTGCCGATTAAAAAAGAGAGAGAATCCTGCAAACACATGGTCCTGCCCTTCCGTTTTAGGCGTATCATAATCAAAGCTGTAGGCAGGTATAGTGAGTACACCTGGTTTTGTTGGATACATATCCCACGTCCATTCAACATAATGATACATCACACCATCAATCACCTCGGTGCCTGAAAATGGCCCTTGTACCTCTTTGCGCGTATAGCCTTTTTCTGGGGGATTACCAACATCACGCAGCAAATAATCATGATTTGTGTAATAAAAACGAATACTCACACCAACTTTTTCACCAACTACCACCTGTTTTTTAGTGCAGCGCAAGCGCGCAAATACCGTGGTATCATCAGTGTGTGCATTGGCCGTGGGCGCAGCAACAACGGTAAGTGGCACTACATTTGATGTATATTCTGTACCTTCTATAGAAAGTTTTGCTGGCCCAATCGTATATGATCCTGGTTTGTTGCAGCGTGCACGAAATCCATAAGTAACTGTTGTTTTACCATTAATCATCTGCATGCTCGTTTCACGGCCTTCAAGATGAAACTGATCGAGGCCCTTAATTTCCGGATTTTCCATACGGCGTTGTGCATCATCAATGGTTAATTCAATTGTGCACGGATAGCCTGCAGCTACTTCTTTTAACACAATACCATTAAGATCTTTAACTTTGAGTGTTACCGTAGCATACATGCAGGAGCTGAGTAACAGCACGCTCCCGATGAACCATGCTTTACCAACAATGCTTATCATGTGCATCACCCTTATGACTACCAACGGTTGCTTTAATCATCTGCTTGTTAATATCTGCATCATGCTTTTCTTGTTGCTCGAGTAAGCGGAGCAATTGTTTATCAAGTTTTACGGCAGACTGCTGCGCAGCTGCTTTTTCACTCTCTTTTTTATCGCGCTTATCTTTTTCTTGTGCTACTGATTGTTGTTGCTGTTCTTCTTTCTGTTTTTTGTCAGTTTGCTGTTTTTGAGCTTCTTGCTTTTTTTGATCACGTTCTTTTTTCTGCGCGTCACTATTTTTCGTATCAGCTTGCTCTTTATTTTTTTCTTGCTTGCTTTCACCCTGCTGCTCATCACTTCCTGATTCGCTCTCAGATTCTTCTGACGACTCGTCTTGCTGCTCTTTGTTCTCTTTTTCTTCATTCTCTTTTTCTTGCTTGTCTTGTTCTTGTTTTTGTTGCTCGAGCATTTTTTTCACTATCTCTAAGTTGTGTCGCGCATGCTCATCATGGGGATCGATAGACAGTGCCTGCTCATACTTTTTAATGGCTTGCTCAAATTGTTTTAGTGCAACCTGCGTGTTTCCCGCATTAAAATAAGCACGTTCTTTAAGCTGATCTGATGCCTGTGGCAAAGAAATTACATGATCAAAATAGGCGCGCGCTTGCTCATAATCACCTGTTTTGTATGCAGCAACACCAGCATCGTACACCACTGATGGATCATGCGGATGATTCACCAGCTCTGTTGTTAACAGCGTATGTGCACGCTGCCAATCACCGCTATGAGCAGCATTTACGGCACGGCCATGTTCAAACCATGCATGCATCGGCATGCATATACAGCTTATGATAAGTATGCGCATCATAGGATCCACTCTAGTGCTAATAAGAAAAACGCTACGGCCACAAAATATGGGTACTGATCATGATACTGCGTAACTTTTTTATCTTCCAATGTCTCTTTTTCAAACGATGCAACTTCCTTAAGAAGTTTGCGTACATCACTATCATCGTTGCTCATGGTGATATACGTACCGCCACAGTCATGAGCAAGCTTTGACAGCATCTGCTCGTTAAGACGCGAAATTACCACCGCCCCTTTACTATCTTTTTGATGTCCTTGCGATTTGCCATGCATATCAACCAATGGAATTGGCGCACCTTCTTTGGTTCCTACACCAAGCGTAAATATGTGCAGACGTTCCTGAGCCGCTTGATGTGCTACCTCCGTTAAATTCTGTGAAAAATCTTCACCATCCGTAACAATAACCAATAGTTTGTTTTTTCGCTCAGGCCCCACATTAAACGCACGCAATGCATACATAATTGCCTGATCAAGTGCAGTAGCGCCCGAAGAAATAGTTTCTACATCAAGCTGATCTAAAAACATATAAAACGCTGCATAATCAGAGGTTAACGGACATTGCACAAACGCTGATCCAGAAAAGAGAATGAGGCCAACGCGCTCACAGGATAATTGCTGTACTAACTGTTTAATTTTTTGTTGTGCACACTTCAATCTGTTTGGTTTAACATCGTGCGCAAGCATCGATTTGGAGATATCAAGCGCAATAAATAAATCACGCCCCTGTTGTGCAATGCGTTCTTCTTTCTTTCCCCATTGCGGGCGTAAAAACGCACAAAAAATCGCACAGAAGGCTAAAAAAAAGAGTAGCAACTTGAGCCACTGCTTTATCCAAGAAAAGCCCTGTAAGCCATCGGCCAAGAACGCAACTATCTGTTTTACCCGATGTAACCGATACAGCAACAGCCCCAGTACGCCAAGTAACAATGGACTATAGATAAGATGTGCCGTACATGCCCACGTAATTCCCCACATAACTCACTCACAAACTCAGCCAGATTAATGATCGCGCTAACAACTCACCAAGTAATAACAGTAACAATGCCCATATAAATGGCATAAAAATATCATAATAATTACTAAAGATTGGCGTATCAATGGGCGCTCGCTCTAAGCGATCAATGGTATCATAAATGGTGCGCATATCCTGTGCATTTTTTGCTTCAAAAAATTGGCCGCCGGTGCGATGTGCAATAGTCGTCAACAAACCTTTGTTCAGGGTAGTGCGCATCGGTATTCTGCCATACAGTGGATGCTGCACAAGCACTTCCTGATCATCACCAATACCAACGGTGTAAATTTTAATACCAAGTTGTTGAGCGATGGTGATAGCAACTTCTGGATCAGCATCATGCTCACTGGGCTCACCATCAGTTAACAAAATCATAATTTTGCTTGCTGCATGTGATTGCTTTAACCGATTAGCAGCTGCAATAATGGACGTTGCAACCACAGTGCCTTCAGGATTGATCACGCCAATTTCAATATCATGAATCATGGATTTTAACAGCACTTTATCAGCGGTTAATGGACAGCGGGATACCGCATCGCTGCCGAATATCACCAGCCCAATAGCATCATTGGTACGCTTATCAATAAAACGGATCGCTTCTTCTTTTGCTACATCAATACGCGAGCGCTCATCACCCGCATGGTGCGGCATGCCCATACTGCCAGAAACATCAAGCACGACAATAATATCAATGCCTTCAAGCATAACATGTGAACGAGAATCAACCAGCTGGGGTTTACCAACCAACAGTGCCAAGATGGTTAAGCTTAGTGCGCGTAATGCAAAAAGAATGTAGGTATGTATATGCCGTCTGTTATTGCTCTGCTTGGCTAACGTAGTAGTCAGTGGATACCGGTATACCACCCCTTTATAATACATAAGGCGGTACCAGATAACGGTTATAAGTACGGGAATGGTAACAAGCAGAGCCGCACTGTAAGCAAAACGTAACAACATATCCACAACGTATTCCTCTATCCCTCACGTTGTTCAATAAACCACTGGCGTACACGATCACAAAAAGCTTCTTCAGTTTCTCCTGCATGCATCATCATCGGTTTACCAACAACTACGGTAATCGGATAATTTTGCGCCCAAAATGTATCGGGTGGATACACTTTGTTTGCATTAAAGATGCGCATCGGTATAACCGGACGACCTGTTTTTTTGGCTAGTATAACAAAACCAAGATAAAAATCATGGATCTGGCCATCGGTATAGCGGCTCCCTTCAGGGAATAAAACCGCATGACGCGTGTTCCCTTCAATCAACATGAGTGTTTGCACTAATGATCTCATAGCCTTTAATGGCGTTGATGTATCAACCATTACGGCAACACGGGGTAAAAAAAGGCGGAAGAATGGTGATTTTAATAAATCAGTTGTTGCTAACCAAATATGCGGATAATACCCAAACACCGCACCAATTAAGGGAATATCTAATGATGATTGATGGTTGGCGACAATAATAGCCGGTTCATTTTGGAGCACATGATCAAGGCCTTTATACGTAACACGTAAAAAAGTAATTTTAACCAAGATCATATAAATCACATGCATCATCCAAAAGTACACTCTATTATCGTAACGCCAGCGCGCAGGTAACAACAAAAAGATACCAAAGGGGATTGCTACAATAATAATCAGGAGTGCGATTAAAAAACGGGAAACGAGGGTATGTATGACCACACGAGCTGATGGCATCATGCTCTCCTTATTTAGAGCCAAAATATAACGAATAGTTATCGTGAATTTTTTTAATGTAATAGTTAACGAAAAAGCAGGCAAGAAGGAGAATAATAAAAATATCTTTGGCTATGTACAAGATATAAAACCACCGTTGAAATGTTACCAGCGATCCTCCCAGTATTTCAATAGGATTGAGCAGAATGCCCGGCGCAAGCACTATGAGATACAAAATAAAAAACATTAAAAGAGTAAGAATAAAAAAGGGAAGATTGTAGACTGTCATTTTAATGGCACGCAACACTGATAATGCTACTTGTTTTAATGAAGCGTCTGAATCTAATAAAAACGTTATATATAATAAACTGATAGAAGAAATAATAACAAAGGATATACCTGCAAGTATTATTACAAGAGGCCAGGAAGCTAATCCAAACACATAATCAGTAATTATAAATGTTTGAGGTAAGAGCAAGAACCAAGCAAAAATATAGAGAGCATGTTTGCCATAATTTTTAAAATAACCCCAATTTTTTATAGCAACAGATGGTCGCACACTCAAATAAAGACTGGTGTATAACAAACTTAATAAGCATGTAACACTTACACCAACTACCATACGAATCATAAAAGCTGTTTCAGGAGAAATAAGCAAAGCGTCACGAGAAAATGATGTACCTACAAAAATAGCCCAAAAACCTTGCCGCATAAAAAATATTGTTTCATACCCCACTAACCATTGACCAGTGAGGGGGAAAGTATAATCAAGAAGGCCACATATAAGGTATGGAGCAACCAGGACTACCCCAATAAGCCACCACCAGTACCTGAACCATACCTTAAGGGTATCTATAAAAGATTTCAGGGTAACCAGGAGAAATAGCTTAAAATTGGAGGGTTTAAACAGGAGAATTGACTCCTTCCATGCAGATAGCAATTGCATCATGTCCCTTTCTTCTATACCATATTAGAAATTTTAATGTCCCAAGAGCCCCTTATACTCAGGTTCCCATACCTTATATATAGGATGCAGGG
>JBIOKB010000028.1:0-11351 GCA_044451405.1 Candidatus Babeliales bacterium | reverse complement strand
TGTATATGCGGTGCGTGTGCCTGTTTTTACCCCATATATTTTTGTATTCTCAGAAGAGTAAGTACAAAACACACAGAAGATACTCAATGTTAATAACCAGAAGAATTTATTGTGATGGTTTATTTTCATTGAGGTATATGTCTTCGAGTTCTTCAAATAAAGCTTCTGACGTCTTTCTACATCGCATTTTTTTGGATCCATCTGAGTTGGATGCATAATACTTCCTACCATGATACATGCAAACGCGTTCAGCAATACGCTTAATGCCATGTTCTTCTTGAGTATACTTTGTAATTCGCATCTCAGAAACAGAGTCATCTATTTTTGTGCATGTTTTTACTGATTTATTTTTTTCAAGAGATTTTTCTTTATTTTTATGCTGTTCTACTAAAACATTAAATATTTTTAGGTATTGTTTTTGCAGCTCAGAGAAAAGATCAGTGGCATCTTTTGGTGGTAGTGTTGTCCATAAAATCTCTGGGTTAGGTTTTTTTGGGAGAGAGTTAAGTGTGTAGAATGCCATACAGCGAGACCCGCCTGTTTTTTTGCTTGTTATTTGCTCTGCCATAAAGCGAAAATGAGGAGATGCAGCCATATCATAGGCAATAATAGTATCTTCTTCTTCGGTTGCTTGTATTTTATCAAAGAAAGGTCTGAAGCAATGGCCAGGTCGGTGGAGAGTGTGGGATGAAGGCTCACTTTGATAGCAAAGCAATGAAGTTTTTGAGCTATGCGGTTGTTCGTTATAGATCCTGCTGTTTAAAGCAAGCGTTAGTGCGCATATATCTGCATGAAGCATACTATTCTCCCTATGAATTAATTCCTAATATTTTAAAGAGATTTTCGCGTGTTGCTTTTTCTTTCTCATACTGTTTTTCGAATTTGTTGAATTGGTTTTGTGCAGATCTTCCACCGTCTATGGGCATTGGGTTACCAACGTAAATGATATAGACATAATATTCAGATTTTCCGGTCTTTTTTGTTATCTGTGTTGCTATGGTATGTAATCCCGGCTTTAATTCTGATTGTTTACTGTACGAAATAATAGGATATTGTGATTTGACTTCTACTTTTCTGATAAGCATGCCTACTTGTTCATGACGGTTGCTTAATGGCGTGCATTTATGTTCTTCTGCACTATATAACAAACAAGACATCAGAAGTAACGGGAATATATAGATATGCAGCATATTACCTCCGCATTCATAATTCTAACGAGGCTTATAATTATATTCTCGTTCGAATCTCTTAAAAATTTCTTCAGCTCCAGCGCCTGTTGTTATACCTATATTATCTCTAACTTCATACGAAGGCTTGTCTGCTTTTAGAGTATATTTGGTAGCAATCGTGTCTTTATAGGCATACATTATTCTAAATTTACAAATTGTTTTGTGTATGTTGAGTCCCGCCATACTAAGCAACAGTGCGTTGCTTACCAACAAACAGATAAACAGAAGTCTCTTCATAATACTCCCTTTATTTTTACCAATCATACGACATACCAAAATGTAATTCACTTGCTGTTTCATTTTTGCGCGGATCAAGTTTAAAGCCCCAGTCAATGCGTAGCGGAATTGGGTTATAAATACGAATACCAGCACCGACTGATTGGCGGAAATTAAAGCCATTATTTCTAATAAACTGTGATGGTACATCCTTAATAAATGGATTATTCCATCCTGCTCCGCCATCATAAAATACAACACCTTTCATAGAGAAATCTGACATGATAGGGAAGATAAGTTCAACATTCATGAAAAATGTTTTATCGCCACCGATTGAATCTTGCAGCACATTAGCTTGGTTGGTGTTTACCGTGAATTGTGGCCCAATTTGACCGTACAAGAATCCACGTACGCTTGCTGGACCACCAATATGGAACAGTTCTCTATACGGAATGACGCGATTTTTAAATGGTATGATAAAGCCAAGATATGAATGGAATCTAAAAATAAGATTATAATCACCAATAAGAGGCGTATACCAGTTAAAATCAAGATCAAATTTTTGATAGCTAATAGTACTATTCAGCACAGGGAACGCCGTTATAGAACGGGCAATCCATGCAGAACCATTACTTGGATGTTGTGGATGATTTTTTCTATCGCGGCCAATTTGCATGATATAGGTTAAGAAGGTACCCGGCTCAAATTCTTGTGCAAGAATTTTATTGTATGCATGCGTTGCTGCAGTCCTGATAGCCCCGCTTGGATCATAGGAAATAACAGGGATCGATGCTTTTGGTGAGGTAGGTATCATGGTGCCATCAGGTGTTGCAGCGCTGCCATAATTAACATGATCACCGCCTAAACTAAAACGAACAAACATATCATTAAAGATACGATGGCGTGGTGATGTGACAAATCCTGCTGTTAATACGCCACCGGTAAAGCGCTCAGTAACTGGTTGTGTGAGGGTAAACCAATCATAACTAAAACGTTTATGGTACAAATCCAAAGAACCATAAATAGGGCGATCAAACATCCATGGTTGTGTAATATTAAGTAAGAATGTTTTTTCATCAGCGGCTAATTTACCCGATAGGTTAACTGAAACACCGCTGCCGCCAAAATTGATATCAGAAATATTACCTTCTACGGATAAGCTTGAGGTAGGATCTGAAATACTTACTGCTGATCCACCAAAGCCAAGCTTTAAATGGGCGTCACCAGTTTTTCGCTCCTTTACGATAAGGTCAAGATCGGCAAGATCTTCTGAAATACGGGTTGTTTTCCAGTTAACACCATCCCGCTGATCAAAATATCCAAGTGAGGCTATGTTATTTTTACCATGTTCCATGAGGGAATTAGTAATGATGCCGCCTTCTTCAAGTGCTATCTTTCTACGGATAATTTTATCGCGTGTTTTGTAATTGCCACGAATATTTATCTTGTTTAAAAATACTTTGTTTCCCAGTTCTGCATCAAAAGAAAGATTAACCGTTTTTGTCTCCTCATTTGGTTGGATAGTTGGCTCAATGTGGGCATAAATATAGCCAAGGTCTCCCCACACAAATTCTAATGTTTTCATGGCATTAACCAAATTTTCACGGGAATAGATGTCACCGGTACGCAAAGGAACGATAGCTTTTAAATAATCTTCTGACAGCAGATCATTACCAGACACATGCACGTCGCCTATGGTATAGAGATCACCTTCTTTAATTTCATAAGTGACTGAAAGGTTTTGTGTAGCTTGATCCATCTGAACATCAATATCAACAATCTTAGCATTCATATATCCATTATTTTGATAAAACTGTTCAAGCATGTGTTTATCACCTGCAAGACGGTCTGCTTGGTACGTTCCTGATTTATCTAAAAAGCCAAGCAACCAATCTTCGCGGGTAAAAATCACCGCACTTAATTGTTTGCGGCTAAAATGATGATTGCCTTTAAAAAAGATGCGTTTTACTAATGATTTTTGATGCTCTTTAATCTTAAATATGGCCGTTACGGTTACATCATCTTCAGGACGTAACTGCGTATCAATTTCAGTGAGATGGTATCCTTTATCAAGATAAATTTTCTTAATAATGAGGCTATAGCGTTTTAATTCCTGCTCATCAATAGCAGGAAGGTCAGTAAAGTTTATTTTAGCATTAATTTCTTTGCGTGTTACTTGCGTGTTCCCTTCAATGACCGTATCTTTCAACATTTTTTTTTCTTCAACGATGATGTACAAGTTAATATGATCGTTGTTTACAATAGCCACTTTAACCGTAATGGTGCGGAAATGTTTAAGCGCATAATATAAATTATTAATCAGCGTGCGTGTTTTTTGTGCTTCAAAAATTTCGCCTTTGGTGAAGGGGACCCGGTCAAGAATTGCTTGCGTAGGCACATGCTTATTACCAACAATAATGATATCGTTGACGTAATAGGGTTTATCCTGTTCTAGGGTTGCAAGTTCTTGTGTGTCAGATGGTAATGTGGTGTGGATATCATGTTCAGCAGCATGAAGAACAGATATGGAGATCGACCATAAAAAAAAATGGAGGAATAAAAAAACGACTGTTTTAGTATGGTCGTTGTTGAGTGAGATCATCTATAAGCTCCCAGGCTCTTATGCTGTACATTACTATCAATTTTGGTCAAATGGTGCGCTTGTGCGCATTAACAGGTTTGTTAGATATCCAGATATAATACTGTTTTTTTCATACTTGACTAGGGTATATACAGTTTTTTAATTCCGGGTAAAGTGTAGTGATACACGGTTAAAGTGAGAGTAGTACTACTTGATTGGATAGCATGAAAGAAATACGAATAACATCGACATTAACGGGAAAAAAAGAATTATTTGTACCGAGAAGCCCTGATCGAGTAGGTTTATATGTATGTGGCATAACGCCTTATGATTATGCCCATATTGGTCATGCGCGAGTGTATGTTACCTTTGATCTGTTGTATCGCTTGTTACAATCATGTGGCTACGCGGTTACATACGTACGTAATTTTACTGATATTGACGATAAAATCATTGCTAAAGCTGCACGCGAGCTTGGTGATAGTAGTCGCTATCATGTTATTTCTCAACTTTTTATCGATGCATATCACGAAGATATGAAGGCACTTAATTGTGCTACGCCTACTCATGAGCCACGGGTGACTGAATGCATTCCAGAGATTATTCAGCTTATTGAAAAACTTATTGCTGCTGGCAAGGCGTATCAGATTGATGGAGATGTATATTATAGCATCCAAACATTTCCTACCTACGGCAACTTATCCAAACAAAAATTAGACGATCTACGTGCAGGACACCGTATTGAGGTAAATGACAAAAAAAGAGATCCGTTAGATTTTGCATTGTGGAAGGGTGAAGCACCCGGATCTTTTTGGAAGAGTCCGTGGGGATATGGAAGACCGGGGTGGCACATTGAATGCTCTGCGATGGCTGCAAAATATCTTGGACCGCATATAGATATTCATGCTGGCGGTCTTGATCTTATTTTTCCCCATCATGAAAATGAAATAGCGCAATCTGAAGGATGTTATGGCCCTCCTTTTGCTCGTTATTGGATGCACAATGGATTTGTAACGGTTAATCAAGAAAAAATGTCTAAATCTCTCGGTAATTTTTTTACCTTGCGTGATGTCTTTAAACAGTTCGATCCGATGGTTATTCGTTACTATATCTTGGCCCATCATTATAAAGCGCCATTAGAATTTTCTATTCCTGATATTCAGGCGGTACAAAAAAGTTATCAGCGGTTATGCAAAGTGCTGAGTTCTGTTACGTTTGATGTAGTTCCTACTCAAGAACACTTAAAGCGATCACCGATTATTGCGCAGATGATGTCTTTTGCCTGTGATGATTTAAATACGCCAGGTATGTTTGGAGTGCTCTTTGAAAACTTATCCATGTTGCAACAAGATCTTGAACAAGCCCGATTGGTAAAATATTTCTTAACTACCATAGCGGGCTTTACCTTACAACCATTACCGGAAAAAGAGCAGGCATTAACGCCAGAAATAGAGCATCTTATTAAAGAGCGAGAACACGCGCGTGCTGCTAAAGATTGGGTTCGTGCTGATAGGTTACGCGATGAACTTAAAGCGCTGGGCTATGATGTGCAGGATCAGAAGATCAAGTAGCTGTGCTACTTAAACACATCTTCTATTTTTTCAATCAACTCTTCTTTACTCATGTAGCCAGTTTCTTTGGCTTTTACTTGATTGTCTTTAATGAAGATAAAGGTCGGAACTGAAGTTACCCCATATTGGATAGAAAGTTCTCGTGCTTCATCCACATTAATTTTTGCAAATTTGTATTGGTTGCCAAGTTCTTGTTCAAGTTCATGAAAGATGGGCATCATCTGTTGACATGGGCCACACCAGGTAGCAAACACATCAATAATAATAGGAAGTTTAGATTGAACGATCTCTTTTTCAAAATTTTCTTT
This sequence comes from Candidatus Babeliales bacterium, assembly GCA_044451405.1. GTDB lineage: Bacteria > Babelota > Babeliae > Babelales > Vermiphilaceae > JBIOKB01. Next base: position 5,446 of record JBIOKB010000028.1, on the reverse strand, counting down.
GGTAATTACAATTGCCATACAATTCCTTTACACGAGCGTACCTATATACGCTATTAACCTTACTATATAGTACAAAAAAATCTATGTACGAGTAATTTATTTGCCCACATGCATGCCCGGAGCAAAATGGGCACCGCCGCTAATACCACCTGATACTGGCATAGCTATACCAGCTCCGCGTGCTGATGTGCTAGAGGTATTTTCATCAATAGGGTTAGGCTCCGATTGTTTTGTTACATCGCATGCAGGAGTTACATCACACGCACAGTTTTCTTTATCTTCACGGGGTTTTGCACCTTCAATGCTGAGTTTTTTAATACCAGCAAGTGGAACTTCCATGCGTTCAAAGGGAGCTTTTTTTTGATTGCAGATCAGTTTTTTACGAACATCAATAAGATAGGTGCGCTCACTGCCATCACATGCTTTAAAGGTCATTTCTATGTATTCGACTTTTTCAGGATAGGAGCGCGTAGCATCTTTATAACTCCAGATGATATCCGGTTTATCAACGCGAATTTCTACTATTTGACGGTTATCATTTTTAGTAACAAGGTGCATATCAACTTTAACGAATTTGGTTGTAGGATCTTTTTTTAACGCGCGGGTATCAGGATCGTAATCCCCTACAGCAGGAAGCTCATACACAGGAATATCTTTAAAGATGCCACCAAATGAGATGTTATCAACACTCAATTTGTCTTTATTTGTTTCAAGAATGCCATATATATTTGTTTTATTTTTATCAGAGCCACTCACATTTGATTCAGTGCCCCAACCGGTAGTAAATAGTGTAGGATTTATGCTCAGTGCAAGCATGCATAACGCTATGTAGCGATTAGTGTTCATACGATAGTTCTCCTTTGTAAAATAGCTTTTTATGGTTTATATCTACTATATTACGTACGTACTATGCAAGAGAACGCATTTAATGAAAAACATTGGATTTTACTTCTATCTTACTTATATTGTAAGCAGCTAAAATAATGTCCCATTTTTATGTAAAAGCAAGGAGCTTGTATGTATTATTCATCGTATGCAGAACAAACGATGTCTCAGTTTATGTATCGTGTTTATGGTTGGATGGCGCTTGCGCTTTCTTTGAGCGCTGCTGTTGCCTATTATATTGCCGCATCACCCGCAATACTTGCGTTTGTTGCCAAAAGTCCATACATGTTAATCGGCGTATTTGTGGCACAATTAGCATTGGTCATGGTGCTGAGCATGCTGTTATTGCGTATGAGTTTTATCGTCGCTTTTACTCTCTTTATGATATATGCCGCATCACTTGGTATATCATTATCGCTTCTTTTTGTTACGTATGACGTGAATTCACTCTATGCAACGTTTGCGGTAACTGCCGGTATGTTTGGTGCACTGTGCTTATATGGCTATTTTACGAAAGCCGATTTAACTTCCTTAGGTACCATAGCGGGCATGGCACTTTTTGGCCTCATATTGGCTATGCTGGTTAATATGTTCTTACAAAATAGTATGGTTGATATGGTTACTTCTGCCGTTGGGGTACTTCTGTTTAGCGCATTAACGGCATATGATGCACAAAAGATTAAATTGTTAGCACAACAATTGCGTGTTGACGAACAAACAATGGACAAAGTTGCAATTATTGGTGCATTAACGTTATATCTCGATTTTGTAAATTTGTTCCTTTTCTTGTTGAATTTTATGGGGAATCGTCGTCAAGATTAATCTACTGTTAAAAAGGGAAGAGTATGAAGCGCTATTTCACCTATTATTGTGTTATATTCATGGGCTTAATGACTGCAGGTATACTTGATGCAGCAAAACGAACTCCTCCGGTAACTCCCAAGCCTCCAACAGCAAAGCAATTAAAAAAACCTGAAAGCAGGGTCCCGCTTGCAACAGCTGCTGACATACAAGCAACAACCGTAACGCCAGAGCTTGCAGCATTGCCAACGAGTGATACTGCTATGGCGGCAAATCCTGATCTGGACGACGCAGAGGTAATACCAGATATTGATGAGGATGAGGTGATGGAAGAGGAGCAACCAGAAGATGCAGCATCACAAGCGGTGACTATAGCTAAAGCGGCAGAATCTTTTGATATTGAGGCCAAGCGTAAAGCAACGATCAAATTAGTTGAGCAGGGTATCGATTTTTTAACAAAAAATAGTGACGATAAAGCATTTAATGCACTCAGTCATGATAAGCGTTTTGTACAAGGTGACTTATCATTGTTTGTGTTTGATTGTACCAAAGACAAACAAGGCATTTGTGTGGCGAATGGCCAGGAAACCCATTTGTTATGGCAAAATTTGTATGATGTAAAAGATACCTATGGAACGTATGTAGTGCAGGCCATTATTGCTACTGCACGCCAAGGTGCTGGGTGGGTTACCTATCAATGGCGTAATGCAACTAAAGTTTCATATGTAAAACTGGTGACCAAAGGTGATAAAACCTATGTCGTTGGTTCTGGTTATTACCCCCATTCAAAAGTTGATGCGGTAGTTAATTTAGTAAAAGGTGCAGTCGCATTATTTAATCAAACTATGGCGTCCAGTGGTTCAAAAGATGAGGCATTTAGCACCTTTAGCTATCCATTAGGTCGTTTTGTGTATGGTGATTTATATTTATATGCACTTGATTTTAAAGGCATCCAAGTAGCGCATGGCGATTTACCAGGGCTCATTGGCACTAATTCGTGGGACTATCGTGACGCAAATGGAAAGTTAGTAAACCAGGAAATTATCGCACGTCTTAAAGATACGCAACTTGGTGAAGGTGTTTGGTATGAATATGTATCTAAAAATGCAAACAAGCGAGCATACGCAGAAAAAATAAAAGATCGTGAAGGCAACTATTATTTTGTCGCATGTGGATATTATCCAGGAGCTGATCGTGAACAAGCAGTGAGCTTGGTTAAAAAGGGGTATACCTATATGAAGGGGGTTGGTAAAACGCAAGCAGCGCGTGCCTTTAGCGATAAACATAGTAAAGATTTTATCTTCGGTGACTTGTATTTAATTGTATACGATCTTAAGGGACTGTGTGTTGCTGATGGCGGTAATCCGGAAAATATCAACACCAACTATAATGATGCGCGAGATGAAGATGGTGATTATTATGTTCGTTCGCTTATTAAAAAAGCACAAGATGGTGGTGGCTGGATTGATTCTAAGTTAAAAAATTCATTCCGTTCTATCTATGTTGAAAAAATTGATTTAGGTATTGAATCATTTGCCATCTGTGTGGGACTCTATCCAATTTCAAAATATGAAACAATGGTGTTGGTAGCAAAAAGTGGGGTTGGGTACATAAAAACAAATACGTTGGAACAAGCATTGAGTGAATGTATAAAACCAGGAGGCAAATTTATCCGTGGGGATTTAAGTTTGTTTGTGTTTGATACTACCGGCATTTGTCTTGCATATGGTGATGATTATGATCTGATCTGGCGTAATCTTATTAACATCAATGATGATGATGGCCGTCCGTTTGTTAAGCTCTTTATCAATAATACCAAACATGGACCAGGTACTATTTCCTACAAATTAAATGGTGTCATGAAAACAGCGTATGTTGAGCAAACAGAGAAGAATGGACGTACCTATATTGTTGGATCAAGTTTTTATCGGTAATTAAATAATGAGGCATCCTGATATCAGGATGCCTCACGGTCTAGAGAGCCCCATAGTTTTCTTCAAATGCTTGTACATCAGCTGCAAGCGTATGCGATGATTCTTCTGAATCTAGTTGAGCAAAAAATTGTTCTATGTCGCCAGCAAGTTCGCGCATATCTCGCTCGCGATCTTTTAATACTTTATGGATGGCTTGGCATATTATAGCAGTATCTTCAGGAGAGAATTTACCTTCTGCTCCAAACATCGCTTCCCCACACCCTGGCTTAAGTGGGCTTGATGGTAAAGAAGCTACAGAGCTTGCATCATCGCTTGATGGTGATGATGGTGTAGCAGGTGTATCGAAATCTGGTGTGAAGGGGCTGCTTGGTGATGCTGGAGGAGTTTCCTCTGGTATAGAAAGGGCGGGTAAATCGGGAGCAGGAGAAATTGGGGTTTCGATGGGCGTACTATTGGTGTGCATAGACACACTGTTTTTATAGCGTCGCGCTCGTTTTAGTGGACGCGTACGTGATGTGGATTTATCTCGTGCATGATAGCGTACTTTTTTTGCCGTGAAGCTGAATCCCTGTACTTTGTGTGAGGAGCTATCAGGCGATACATGCGGTGCTAGTGTACCAGTGATTGGTGGTATAGGAGGTCTAGGTTGTGGTTCACATTTTGTATACTTTGTATGCGGATCCTGAATTAGTACCCATGCCCCTACTGGCATTCTATATTTGGAGCCAGGAGCATATTTACGCAAGTTATGTGTTTCTTTCAGGGGCTTTTTAACCGGAGACTCTGCAGCATTACATATCGATGTTGATACTATAATACTGACAATAACAAGCAGATGATATTTTGTCATAGACTTTTCTTATATGCTGATGGTTGATGATGTTCTTTGGTATAGATGTAGGTGTCATACAATTTGTTGTGCGCATACCAATGTGCGGGAAGCATGAATTGATACTGCATGCCAACTTTTTGTGCAACACGGTGTGATGCGATGTTATCAGCAATGATCCACGCTTCAATACGCGGCACGTTCAGTAGATCAAATGCGATGTGTAACACGGCATGCACTGCTTCAGTACCAAATCCTTTATTCCACTGTGCGCGAGCAAGTGCGTAATACAATTCAGCGCGATCATGTTCGATGGTTACAAAGCCACATTCACCAATAATGGTATTGGTTTCTTTGTGTTCAATTCCCCAGACAGGAATATTACTGGTGATGATGTTGTGTAAAAATGAGCGTGTGTCATGCATGCTTGTATGTGTTGACCAGTGCGTAAATAGCGTGACATCAGGATCAGATGCGTATGCAAAAACTGCTGGTGCATCTTCCATGTTCAAGGCGCGTAGTGTAAGTCGTGATGTAGTAATAGTTGGAATTTCCATCTATCTCCGAATAATGCACACATGATGATTAAGTTGCATTAGGATACGTGAAAAATGGCGTGAAGAAAAGCAGAATTTTATGTTTAGTTATGAATTAGATGAGTCGCTTTTGCATGAATATTTGTCCGAGATCTGAGTTTAGGAAATGTTCAAATTCTAGTGCTTTGGTTTTATTGCGAAAAGATCCACACCAGATTAAATCCCATGGTCCATATTTTTTAATGTATGCAAGATTCCCTTCTCCGTGATTATGAGTGACAAACATATAGGGCGATTTGTTTGATGTATTGATATACATTTTATCGGGAAATTTCTGAGATCTTAGAATGTAGACGTTGTACATGGAAGTTTTACTTGGCTATGAGGGGGGCAGGCGAAGACTGGAGGAGAGAGGGTGGGATTCGAACCCACGATCCCTTTCAGGATAACGGTTTTCAAGA
>JBIOKB010000027.1:0-11439 GCA_044451405.1 Candidatus Babeliales bacterium | reverse complement strand
TGTATGTGTTGACCAGTGCGTAAATAGCGTGACATCAGGATCAGATGCGTATGCAAAAACTGCTGGTGCATCTTCCATGTTCAAGGCGCGTAGTGTAAGTCGTGGTGTAGTAATAGTTGGAATTTCCATCTATCTCCCATAATGCACACATGATACGTTGAGTTGCATTAGGATACGTGAAAAATAGTGTGAAGAAAAGGGGAATTTGAAATGAAACTGTGGTTAATAGAATCGATTAGAAAGACTGGCCTGCCAGTCATTTCTGAAGGAAATGACTGGAGGAGAGGGTGGGATTCGAACCCACGATCCCTTTCAGGATAACGGTTTTCAAGACCGCCGCATTCGGCCACTCTGCCACCTCTCCGAGAATAATAAGATTAAATTGTACTCAAAAGTGCAAGCAAATCAACTACTTTTTAGAAGAAAAAAAGGAATTTACACCAGCAATTTATAGAGCGCTTTAGCTACAATGAGTAACCCAAACACATGAATTACAATTCCGGCAAGCATGTTAAGTTGTCGGATAAAGTTGAGTGATAGTTTTGTACGGAAGGTGCTAATAATACTTGCGAGGAAAAACCACCATAAAGTAGAACCAATAAAGATACTGGTAAATAATATTATTGCCATTGGTATGCAGCATCCATCAACTTCAATATCAATGCTGGCAAGTAATGCAGTGAATGCCAAAATGGTTATGGGGTTAGCAAGGGTCAAAAAAAAGGTGGTGCTAAATAATCCCAGAAGATTTGGCCGTTCAACAGTAATATTAACCGGAGATTCTTTGCGCATGAAGGTGTTAAATCCAAGGAATGCTAAAAATGTGCCGCCAATAATATGCAATATAAGATGATAATTAAGAAGAAAATCTGAAATGTAGGTAAGGCCAAAACCTCCGATCATTCCATAGATGCCATCAGCTACTGCTGCACCAAGACCCGCAGCAAATCCTGCCTTAAATCCTTTACGGAGTGTTTGTTGAATACAAAAGATGCCAATGGGCCCCAACATCATGGCAAGAACAAAACCGACGAATAAACCTTTTGATCCTATAATTCCATATTCAACCATGAAGATTCCTAAGCAATAATCAAACTTTACCTAAGTGTAATTAGTGTTATAGGGCAACGCAAGAAAGAGGTAAGAATTATGGAATGATTGTAGCGTATGCGTGAGGAGTGTTGTTAGGCTGAAGTAAAAGAAAATTATGTATTAAGGAGGGGAATATGAAGATGCGGTACGTGATGGTAGTTAGTCTTATGGGTATAGTGATGGTACTTGATGCGACGCCAAAAACAGTTTCGGTTAAAAATGGGAGTAAAAAAATTAGGCTTCAGGTGCAGACAGCAACACTTGAATATACGGGTGTAATTACGCCATATGTTATCAAAGGTCAAGCAGATTACATACTTGAACCAAACCAAGTAAAAAACATAGTAATACTCAATGGACCAGGTAGCTATACGTTTGTTATCACATTTGTTGGATTAGAAAGAGGAGGTTATGCAACGCTTCCTGTTGAAATAAAACCTAATACAACAGGAGTTGTGATCGATGATGCATGGGAAATTAAACAGTACAATTATATAGCTGCCTATATAAAACAAATGGATACGCCAGAGCCTGAAGTACATGGTGGGAGTTGGTAAAGGCAAAAAGATGGCGAAGCCAGGCGTAGCCTAGGTGGCACTTCGAAGTTATTCCAGCGTACGGCGTAGACTGGTGCCGGGAGTCGGACTTGAACCGACACAGTATTGCTACCGCGGGATTTTGAGTCCCGTGCGTCTGCCATTTCGCCATCCCGGCATTATATAGAGGTATAAGGTACCCAAAAGAGCACTGAGCGTCAATCCAGTTAGAATCCAAGCGAACTACTCATAGTAAGAATAGGAATATACGTAGCAGCAATAAGCCCTGCTATACATAATCCAATGATCAAAAGTAGCAGTGGTTGAAATACTTGTACATAGAATGCAAGTTGGCGCTTAACATGCTTTTGTGCATTATCTGCAGCATGGGTAAGAAGATCACTTAACCGTGTTGATTGTTCTCCTACTGCGACTAACGCTTGAATATCGCGGCCAAACAATCGCTGCTCCTGTACCATAGCCTGACTTAACAATTTTCCTGCTTCAACTTCTTTACTCATGTGTAGTGCTGATAGATGCCAATACGCATTATCAATGGTATGTGCTGCTATGCGCATAGCAGGAACCAACGGCATGCCAGTTTTGATAAGCAATGCTAATGAACGCAGATAATAAATACTCCACATGGTAGTTGTAAGAGGGCCAATACATGGAATATGCGTTATGCTTTTATCAATAACATACTTGCCCTTTGTAGAACGGTAATACCATGTAGTACATAGTATCCCGAGTGCAATTACCAGCACAGCGCCGAGTACATGGTATATGCAAATACTGGAACTAATATGCATTAAAAAACGGGTAATTGGTGGTATATCTGTATGTTTGAGTGAAAGCATTTGTATAAAGCGGGGCATAATGCCAAAAACAATCGTTGCTGCTATACACACAAAAAAGAGAAATGTTATAGCGGGCATAAGCGCTGCTGATTTAAGTTCTTTATTAAAATTTTCCATCATCAGTATGTGTTCACACACCTGTTCTAGTGCAGATGCTAATGCGCCCGTTTCTTGGCCAATCTGGATGGTGTGAATCATAAGTGGTGTAAAGTAATGTGGATAATATTTGCAAGCATCACTGAATGAGATGCCTTTATGTATGTGTTCAGCCAATGCGTATACCATTTCTTGCATATACGGATTAGATGATTGTTCAGCTACAATAATAAGTGCATCGGCAAGAAAAACACCTGAATGTACGAGCACTGCAAGTTGAGACAATAGCTGTACCATGCACGTCTTTGTAATACCATGTCCCAACCGAGGCATAGAAACTGGTTGTGCTTTTAATAAGGCAACTTCCTGTTTAATCAGCAAGCAATCTAAAAGTTCTTGGGAAGGAGCAAAACAATATCCGGAGCGATACGTACCAGTGATATCAACGCCGTACCATTTAAAATAGGGCATGATGGTTTCCTGATCTCATTTTTTAACAAGGGATGTTTGTTGTTCTAAGCCCAGCAATGAGAGTAATTGTTCATACGTCAATTGTGCATCACTAATTTTTATAAGCTTCTTGCGGCTTTCAAAGCCTAAAACAAGGGTAACTTTACTTTGAGGAACACCAAGAATTTCAGCAGTTTCTTTAAGTAACTCTCTATTTGCAGCACCTTTTTCTGCTTTACTCTTTATATAACAAACTAAGCGCCCTGCTTTATCCAACATCCATTTATGTTTTTTTGCGTTAGGAACCACTTTTACTTCAAAGGCAAATGACATAGCTTATCCTCCTTTGTTAAGCATCAAGTACAGCTTCTTACTATAGCGTATTTAGTATCTCCCATACAGCATCTTACATTGGGGACTTGGTAACCCCTTTGGGAACAAGAATATTCTTGCATAAAATGATAGATTGCTTATCCTTTTTGGAATATTTGACATTGTGCGAGTTTGGAGAGATGGCTGAGTGGTCTAAAGCGCTTGCCTGCTAAGCAAGAGTCTGGGTAAACCGGGCGCGAGGGTTCGAATCCCTCTCTCTCCGCCAGTCTTCGCCCTAGGGAATCGACAAATCGCACCGTGTACAGTACACTTTTTAAATCCTTTTACCTTGAAATAAGCGCCTATAGCTCAACTGGACAGAGCGTCAGACTACGGATCTGAAGGTTAGAGGTTCGACTCCTCTTAGGCGCACCAGTCTTCGCCTTAGGGAATAACTTCGAAGTTTGATTAGGCTACGCCTGGCTAGCGCCAATCTTCGCTGACTGGGCAGTGCCACATTTAAGAGGGAACCTATGTCTGAAGCTTCTTGTATATTTTGTCGTATAATCGCACGTGAAGTGCCTGCAAAAGTAGTAGCAGAATCAGATCAGATTCTGGTTATTCAAGACATTGCGCCAAAAGCGCCCGTTCATTATCTCATTATTCCTAAAAAACACATAAAAGATATCACATCATTATCTGAATCCGATGCGTTTATTCCATCGTATATCATGTTGATGGCAAAGCAGCTTGCTTCACATTTATCAGGGTCCCAAGCATTTCGCTTACTAATCAATAATGGTCCTGATGCAGGACAAAGTGTATTCCATTTGCATGCCCATTTTATCTCGGGCAAAAAGATGCTCGATTTTTAATTATCTCCGAGGTTCCCATGGATGACGAATTACTAGATCTTGTTGATGAGCATGACCAGGTTATAGGCCAGGTATGGCGTTCAGAATGGGTCACTGCCCCAGGTAAGATACGAGCAGTTAATGCATTTATTCAAAATGATAAAGGGCAACTCTGGATTCCACGCCGCACTGCCACTAAAAAACTGCTCCCTCTAGCGCTGGATATGAGTGTAAGTGGATGTGTTGCAAGTGGTGAAGATTATGATACTGCATTTGCTCGAGAAGCCCAGGAAGAAATTAATCTTGATATTACCTCGGTTCCCTATGAATGCATGGGATATTTAAATCCCTATAAAGATGAGGTTAAATTCTTTATGAAGGTGTACCGCATTTACCAGAATGACACACCAAACTATAATCACGATGATTTTTGTGAATATTATTGGTTAACTCCTCAGGAGGTTGTTGATCGCCTGAAGGCAGGAGATGCCAGTAAACCAGGATTACCTGTATTGCTGCGCATGTTTTATGACGTGTGATGAGATTTAGTTGAAAAGTATTGTTTAATGTTTTGCACGATCCGTGCTGAATCGGTCCATGGAAGAAACAGTGCACCAAGAATACCATTAACCCCTAGAATTGTATCACCTATTCCACCTATAGCTGTTGTCTTGGCAAGATAGAACTTATCCTTATTTTGCAACCATCTATATATACAATAACAGGTCATCGCTTGTGCGAGTGGGCCGGCTATGCCAACTATGATTTCTTGCTCAGCTGCTTTTTTTGCATCTTTTGACTTGTATTTTTCCCAGTCGGTACCAACTTTTAATGGATTGAATCCAGCGACTTCAATACCAGTATATTTTCTTAAGAGGGAATCTTTTCCACTTCGTTCGCCACCAATAACAATATCTATTGGTGCACCGCATTTTAATTTTGCTACTACAGCGTGACCTAGTTCATGAATGAGGGTCATACCCACGACAATGCCATATACAGCGGCAATATCTTTGATTCCATCAGTAGAAAAAAGATGGCGAGCTCCGGCCTTAGCGTAGGCTCCATAATGAGTTGCTTGTTGCCCATAAAGTACTGGGCTTGCAGGTATGGTTAGTAGGAATAGATATACGAGTTTCTTCATAAAAGTCCCTTTAAATAAGCTTTTTATTCAGTATGTGAGATTATACGTGTTTTGTAAAACGCCTACTTGAATTATTCTATTTGTCAATTGATATGTGGTATGCTATGATTAAAAGGGGGAAATGGATGAAGAAAGTAGTTTGGGTACTGGTAGGATTGGTTTTTCTTACATTTTTTATGCTGTGGAGGCACCAACAAGGAGAAGGCTCCTGTTTGCAGTGTTTTTCTATGGTTTTTCCAGAAGAATCCCAGGATGTTGAAACATCATTTGTTGATGAAGTTAATAAAGAAGCCTGCTTAATTAATCTTAAATAACTTAATTTTAATCGTATTTTACCAATGTTTGGTGAGCTCATTTTTCTAAACAATGGAAAAATGAGCTTCGTTGTTTGTATAGTTGAGATATGCACCACATGGGTGCTCATTATTATATGAGTGGGGATATATGAAAACCATCAACTATTACACTATACTCGTTCTTTTTCTTGCATCCGGTTTTATATGCGCATCAGAAAAATCCAAAAAAACGAGTCCACATAAAGAAGTAACATTTGCAGAAAATCCTGATGCACAAGAACCATTGTTGGCTCGTTCAGTTTCATCGGAAGGCCCGCCATTTGAGGGAGCTATGCGTATGCAAAGAATGCCTCCAGCACAACCTATATTAGAAGAAGAATCTGATAAAGAAGTTGAAGCTAGCAGTAGGAGAGACTTGCGTGTTACCGTTGAGCCAGGCACTGGAGAAGTGCCCTATGGTGCTCGTATTACTAGATCTTTTACTTTTAAGGATAGTGCGACAGGAGATGCGCTGCCTGTTACTACGTATGCAAGACCAAGTCCGAGTCAAAGAAGTGGTGCTGGTGCGACACTTAAGAACCCAATAAACGCAAGTGCTGCTTTGAGTACTATGCGTAGTCCAAGACCGAGTCCGAGACACAGTGTAGCTGCTGTTCTCACTAGCCCAAAAAGTAGACGAAGTTCTGCAGGATCACAAGAAGATGATCCTGTAATAAAACTGCTTGTTGAAAATAGGTGCAATATTGCAGGTAAAAATACTCCCGAGACGCGCAAGCATTTTCGTAAAATTGTTAAAGAAGAACAAAAAGCTAAACCAGGCGACAGATTACTTGCAAGTGGCAATTTGCAAACTATTGATGGTGAAGAAATTACTGATGAGCAGCATGTAGATTTTGCAGCGCTTGGTGCTGGTAGTAGAGGAGGGTCGATTGCTTCAGGCGGTGATGTTGCACGCGATGAATGGTTGCAAGGAGATCTGTCGCCTAACACGCTCGCTTATTATAGAAAACTTAAATTCGAAGTACCAAAAACAGAAGAAAGATTACGATCTGCGTTACGTGATACGATAAAAGATTCGGTAAAGTTAAATAGAACTGCGAAAGAAAAGACACGCCAAGCACTTGCTTCTTTGTATCATGCTCATCACCGAACCAAAAGTAGTACGTTGCCAATGCCAACAATACTTTCTGTTCAACAAGATCAACACTTTGCTGATGAGATAGAAAAATCGTTTAAAGTAGGATGCTGTGCTGGTTGTTGTTCGAGTTGTTCACCATGTTGTGTAATTCTATAATGAAATGGAGGGTATATGTCTAGGGTGGTATACGCTGTAATGATGCACATTTTTATAGTATCAATGCTATCTGCCGCTGAAGAAAAGCCAAAAGGAGGATCAGCGCGATTGCCGAACCGATCTATTTCACGTAGTAGTGAACAGGGATTAGCTTCATCTGTGTCCCATGATGATTTGCAGACTGCGTTGCTTGAGAAAGTTGCCAAAATGAAACCAACTGAAGGAGATTTAGAAGATACCTTTAGTACTCCTACTGCTGAATCGAGTTTTGCTGAACCACTTACCGATGAGCAGCGACGTGATCATGGGGTTGATTCTGGTAGTGGGCTATTTAAGAATAAACAGAGAGAATATTTAATAGCGTTAGCAGATGATACTCGTGGTACAGTTCAACAGTCCCAATGTTCTATAAACGAGAAAGAACTTGCTTCTGATATAAAAATACTTGAACCTGCGCTGACAAAAATTTTTGCAAGATTACCAGCTGATAAAATAGCATTCAGAGATAATATTACTGCAGTACATCTGTTGAAAGTGTTACAGGTGATAAATCCTATGATTCCAGAGCAAACATTAGCTGCAGAGATTCTAAAGTTGCGTCAAAAACAGAGTCAACGTAGGTGTTGTGTAATATTGTAAAGGGGGGAGAATATGAATGAAGGTATGCGGTTGGGATACGTACTGTTAGTATGCAGTTCTTTGGTTGGTTATGCGGCTGATAAGAAGGGTCCAGGGTCGGAACGATCACTTTCCTCGCTTGTTGCAGAAGTAGGAGCAGTTAGTTTGCAGCCTGTGCATATACAATCTCGTGATATGTTACCACACTCTGATTCTGGTACCAGTTCACTATTGTTTCCTCGTTCAAAAAGTAATGGGAGTAAAAGTTCTGGCAGTAGACGGAGTTCTGCTGATGAGCGTGATACCGATACAGAAGAAGGGACAGAACGATCATATGCTATATTAGGATCTCCACTATCAAGTCGTCAGAATTCTCCTAAAAATAGTGCTCGTCAAAAGAGTCTTGAAGACAGTGTTCATCAAAAGATTCTTGCGCAAGAGCCTAATTTACGAAAATCTATGGCCAGGGTAGTAGCGTGTCTGCCAGGTTTGGATACACATCAACGTGAAGAGGTGGGAAATCAACTCATAAGAAATGTTATTGTCCAACTAGGAATATACATTGACTCTCGAGTGGAAAATAAACGTGTTGAGCCCATTCTAGATGATCAGTTGGATAAAGAATTAGCAGCTGACATTGCTGCACATGCGCAGGCGAATAAAAAAGGATGCTGCGGATGTGTAATTTTGTAATTAAATAAGCGTTTCCTGCTCTTGTATTTCATCTTGATAGAAGAGAAATAACCCGATAAATACAATAATACTTGATGCATAAAAGTGCCAGGTAATTGTTTCATGAAAAAATAGCCAGCCATACAGCCCTGCAAACAACGGGCTCATAAAACCGGCAAATGATAAAAAGGTGGCGGTGTAATCACGGAGTAAATATCCATATAAGTTGTGACTTACGATGTTGCTGATAATGATAATAAACGCAAGCCAACCAATAAAAGCCCATACATTCGTAACAGGGCACGGCCATTCAAGAGGAATGGCAATGAAAAGGGCAAGTAGGCCACCAAGCGTCATACAAATACCGTTAATCATCATGGGTGAATAGTGTTCATCGCGCACGAGTTTGCGCATAACAATCCAACTGTAGCTATTGGTAGCAACTGATAGGATAACTGCCAGTTCTGGCCAGGAAATAAAATATAATTCGCCGACTGATTTTTCTTGCTCTGATGAATTAAGCAAGATAGGTAATAGACCAATAAAGCCGATCAACATGCCAATCCATTTACGTGTGCTCATGCGTTCATTAAGGAAGAAGTAGGAGTGTAGAGCGGACATAAACGGCGCAAGGTTATACAAAAAGAGTAATTTAGTAGCGGTGATATATTCAAGCGCCCAAAAACGCAGAAAATAAGAAATAAGGATGCCAAAGACAATGACTTGCCCATACAAATAGGTATGTTCTTTGTGAAAACGAAAATGATGATGTGCATAAAAATATTGGTAGCCAAGCAATAACAACCCTGCAATAAGCATACGAATCCCCGTTAAAAAGAGGGGAGATGAATAGGTAAGAAGAATTTTGCTTGATGAGATTGATGCAGCCCACAGCGCATACAATATAATAATGAGAATCATACAGTTCCTGGCTAAAAAATCATGAGTTTTTATTTTATTTAGTATACAAAGATAGTGGTGTTGATAAAAGGGTTAGGATCATAATAAAAATTGTGCATGTTTTTGTACTGTAGTTACGTATAAAATAATCTTTTCTTAAAAATCATTCCGATTTGAAAATTAAAATTGATACTATGGTATCATCCTACTTCGCCTATCCGGGCAATCAGCTCGGCAGGCTACGTAGGACAAGAGGGGGAAATGGAAATGAACAGATATCAATGTTCTGTGGTTATAGGTGTTGTGCTTATAAGTGCTATGGCAATCGGGAATTCTTCTGCGGTAGATGAGCGTGTGTTAAAGCACAATCTCGATGAAGCAGTGCGCTTTGTTAAAAAAAGCGATGCCTCTACTGAAAATTCTTTAGAACAATTGTTGTGTGTGCTCGAAGCAGAATTAACACTTGTTGAATATCTTCAAACTGATGTAACAGGTACGCGTGTTGAAGATGCCGTGCATGAGCGCGAACAACGTTTAGCAGAGAGTGTGCCATCAGTGGTATATCTCTATAATCTGATTATGGATTTTGCTACCTATAATCCACTTCTTACCGCTGATAATACCTATTTAAATTATCATGAACGTGCTGCATATTTTAACTGTATACTTACTACACTTGAACAGTATTATCATGAATTTCAAACAATGCAGCATCGTGCATCACTTGCGTATCGATTACAGTCACATACTACATAGAAATCCTTGTTTTCCTGTGGGCTTGTCCGTCATGGTGCGCCATGACGGGCGCATTTTTATTGACAGCACATCATGCTCATTTATAGCTTAGGTATCGATATGAATAAGATCTTTGCTTGAGTGAAAATAATGAGTATCTATAAAACAACAATAAAATCAGTTGTTCTTGCACTTTTTAGTGTTACGTTAGCACGTGCGGGCCTGTCTGTTAGTTCAGATGATTCAACAACACTGTTGGGAAGAGACTATTATCAAGATCGTCTTGACCAGGCAATGCAGCGTCCTTGGGCTTTTCCTGCCACCATCAGTTTAACTATTGGTGATCAAGGCTATGGATGCAATGGAGGTATTGCTCCGTTAGCAAAAACCATTTTTGGCAGTGATCGTTTCTCTTTTGGTGATATTTTTTTACTTGCCAAGTTATCGGCTGAAAATAAAATCACTATACCAGGTGATCCGTTAACTACCGATGTCTTAACTACACTCTTAGCTCCGGTTGAGCTTGAATTTGATGCTGAAACACGAGAACTCGTAGCGTTATTTACTGCTTCATATCGCCGTAGCTTGGGTGAAACAGAACGTATGGATGTTGTTATAGGATTAAACGTTCCTATTAAAACGCAATTTAATATTTTACATATAGATTTTGATAGCGGCAGTTTGTTAAGTCCGATGGGTACCAATTTGCCGGTGAGCCAATCAACACTGGCCCAGTTTTTTAGCTTTTATGAAGATGTCTACGATTTTTTTGTTGCCTCTATCTTAGAGCCAAAAGGATTAACGTATCACTCATTACAAAGAAAAACGGGGTTAGGTGATATAACATTTTTTGGATATATAGATGGTGCCAAGTATTTCAATTATGTTGATGCATTGCAAGTGGGTGTTACCTGGATGGTGCCAACAACAACTGCTGATATAGCCAGCAATTTGTGGCCCATTGATTTAAGTCAAGGTGGTGGATCCTCAGTTGGCTTTTTCTCAAACGCTCTTTTGCATTCTCCCTGGGCAGGGATTAATCCAGCACTCCAAGTTTCAGTGGATATAAGCCCTACATTTTATGGCATGCGTCGTATTGCACAACTTAAACAATTTAATGGTCCGGTTGATGGCGTACATAATGTAATAGGGAAAGGAAATCCTTTAGGTGGTCTTATACAATCGGTGCCACCAGTATTTGGTGATGTAGTAACTACGTTCAGCGAATACGATTCTACTATTCCTGCATTTGCCGATGCCGCAGTGCGCACACGTATTAAACGCGCGCCGCGCGTGCTCGCTGGTATTGGTAACTACTTTTACAACATTTTTAAAAAGGATTTTGTGCTGGGCATTTTTTACGATTATACCCACAAAGCAAAAGATTGTTTCAAGGTGTGTAGTGATGCTACTTTTGATACGGCATCGCTTGCAAAATTGACGGAAGTGAACTCACATCGCATTAGCTGGCGACTCAGCTATAGATTCCCTAACTACATTGAACTCAACGGGGGTACGCAGCATATCGTAGGGGGCAAGAATGTTATCCAGCTTAATCAGCTCTATGTTTCATTTATCGC